>CAZUEM010000373.1:0-1500 GCA_964619155.1 uncultured bacterium | reverse complement strand
CGGCGCGACGCGCGCAGGATAGCGGAGCGCGGGGCGCGGGCGGGAGGGCGTTGCGACGCGCGCGGCGGGGAGCGGCGTGGCCGGGAGGGCGGCGTGACGGGTCGCGTGGAGAGACGCGGCTGGCGCCGGGGCGATGGCGCGGCCGACCCCCACGGGATCGCGCGCCACGCGCCGCGCCGCGGACCGTGCGGGTGGCGCGGTCGGCTCGCGGTGGATCCGCACACGTGACGAAGATTTGAATTGACGCACTTCGCGGCGCGCGCTTCCCCGCGTCGCCGACGCCGCTCGCGGGTCGCGCGTGCGCGCCCTGCGCGGGCGCCGGCGAGCCGCGCGGGCCGCGGGCGCGCGAATCGCGTGGGGGCGCCGGCGAGGCTACGCACGGGCACGCACGAGCCCCGCGGACTCGCATGCGAACATGCGCGCCTGTCCCCGCGACACCCGCCCCCGGGTTGGAGCTGGTCATGTCGTTCCGCCCGCTTTCACACCTGCCAGACGAACTGCTGTCCCGCGAGCTCGACGCCGTCGTCACCAGCAGCCGTGCATCGGACGTCGCCGTGCTCGCTCACGTCTCCGAGTTCGACGCGCGGAGGCTCTTCGCGCCGGCCGGCTACCCGTCCATGTTCCGCTACTGCGTCGGGCGCCTGCGCATGTCCGAGGACGTCGCGTTCAAGCGCGTTCGCGTCGCGCGCGTGGCGCGGCGCTTCCCCGGGCTCTTCGACGCCCTCGAGGATGGGCGTTTGAACCTCAGCGGCGTCGCGCTCCTCGCCCCTCACCTCACTCGCCGCAACGCGGCCGGGCTGCTCGCCGAGGCCGAAGGAAGGACCCGCCAGGAGCTACAGGCGCTGCTCGCGTCCCGCTTCCCCATGGCCGCGGCTTCAATGGCGGTGCCGGAGCCGATGCCGACCGGCCTTTCGGGGCCCGAGGCAGCGGTCGATGCGCTGCTTGCGGACCCGCACCACAGTGTCGGGGCATGGTCCGGCGAACAGGCCCCGGGGCCTGTTCCGGGTGCTTCTGGCGGTGTGAACCCTTGTGCCGGTGAAGGTTGCGCTCCCGTGTCGGGACCACCGGCACGACGCGCGAGGCTCACCGCCGTCGCGCCCGGATGCTTCGAGCTGGTTGCGCTGCTCGGGCAGGAAGCGCACGACCAACTCGTCGCCTCACGCGACCTCCTCGGACATGCGGTCCCCTCGGGCGAGCTGCTGGAAGTGCTCGAACGCGCGATCGCGCTCCAGTTCGAGCACCTGCGCAGGCGCCGCTGCGGCGCGGCCGGGCGGCCGCGCAACGTGCCGCCGCCCGCCTCGTCGAACCCGCGCCGAGTGCCGAACGCCGTGCGTCGCGCGGTCTGGGAGCGCGACGGCGGGCGCTGCACGTTCGTCGCCGCGGACGGCCACCGCTGCGAGTCGCGAGACCGGCTCGAACTCGACCACGTCGTGCCCGTGGCGCAGGGCGGACAGCCCACGGTGGAGAACCTCCGGCTGCTCTGCCGCGCGCACAACCGTC
>CAZUEM010000372.1:0-1503 GCA_964619155.1 uncultured bacterium | reverse complement strand
CCAAGCCCGGCGTGTTCGCCGGCTACGCCTACGACACGCTCGGCACGCGCCGCGGCTTCGAGCTCGCCAGCGCCGGCGCCCCGCTCAGCCTGCTCGGCCGCTACCGGCACGTCCTGTGGCTGACCGACATCACCGGCGCGACGACGACGTACGGCCCCGAGGCGCTGATCGACCCGATCTCGACGCTCCGCTGGATGAGTTCGCCGGGCCGCGCCAACACCCTCGCGACCTACATCTACGCCGGCGGCAAGGTCTGGCTGGCGGGCGGCACCGGCCTCACGTCCGCGACGCTGCCCTACAACGCGACGGGCTCTCGCAACAACGACAACATCTACGGCCCCGGGCACCAGATCTTCAGCGCCACGACCGGCGAGCTCGTCCCCGGACGCCTGGCGTGGGACGCCGCGCGCTGGCAGAGCGAGTTCGCGACCAGCAAGCCGGCGACCATTCCGCGGCGCTCGAACGCGGCGATCGGCGGCTGGACCAACCCGGGCTGGAGATTCGCCGGCACGCTCACCGCGCCCGACTACACCAAGCTGCCCGCCTCGATGCGCCGGCGCTCGCTCGCGCTCGGCGACTCGCTGCCGCCCACGCGCACGGGCTTCTCCTCGAGCTTCTACTCGACGGCGGTCAACCCCGCCGTGGAGTACCTGACCCAGGAGAACTTCATCCTCGAGGACATCGATCCGAGCCCGCTCGTCGAGAACCAGCAGTCGGTGCTCGACACGCTCTTCGAACTGCAGGGCGGCAACCTGGCGACGATCCAGACCGGCCAGCGGCCGGTGGCGATGACGTACTACCACGGCGTGCTCGCGCCGCAGTTCGTGATCTCCGGCTTCGACCTGTGGACGTGGTCGCGGCAGGACATCGTCAAGGTCACCGACTTCGTCCTGCAGGACATCTGGAAGCTGACGAAGACCGTCCCCGCGCCGGCCGGGCTCAAGCCGGCCGCCACCCTGACGCAACCGGCGCCGCAGACCTCGCGCCGTGGAAACGCCCTGCCCACCAGCAGGAGCGGGAGCCGATAAATGACCCGGTCCGGAAGGATCCGTTGGAAGTTCCTCGCGCTGATCGCCGCGGCGGCCCTCACGGCCGCCGCCGGCGCGGCGCACGCGCAGCAGGCGAGCGCGTTTCCGTCCCTCAAGGCCTGGGTGCACCAGGGGGCCTGGGACGACAGCACCGACATCTTCTCGTTCGCCCCGGTGGGCTTCTTCCAGGGACCGATGCCGGACAGCGTCGTCGCCCGGTCGCGGACGCTGACGCTCCGCTGGCTCCGGGACCGCACCGCCGAAGCCCGTCCGGACTTCGGCGGCTATCGCATCTACCGCATGGTGAACGCCCCGGACAGCGGGCGAGCCGTGCTGCTGCGCCGCTACTCGCTCAACGACACGCTGCTCACGTGGAAGTTCTCGCGCGTGGACTCGGCGTCCGGCCGGTTCCTCTGCACCGGCTGCCCGGGTGACGCGAGCGACAGCCTCGCGACGTTCGTGGACCCGGATTCCA
>CAZUEM010000371.1:0-1506 GCA_964619155.1 uncultured bacterium | reverse complement strand
AGGTGGACCCGGCGCGTTTCCGCCCCGCCGACGTGCCGTACCTGGTCGGCGATCCCTCGCGCGCGCGACGGGACTGCGGCTGGAGCGTCACGCGGCCGCTCGAGCAGACGCTCCGCGACGTGCTCGACGACTGGCGGGCGAAGGGCTGAGCGCGGGGCGGTGATTCCCGTTTCGCACGTCCGACCGCTTTCGGTTGAGCTCGCGCGGAATCACCGCCCCGTGGTCCGCCTTTCCGCGACACGTCCGACCGCGTCGCCGAGCACAGGGGGAATCACTATCCCCGGCCGCTCAGCCCCGGCGCTCAGCCGTCGGTGGCGACGGCTTTCGCGAACGCGTCCGAGGCGTCGAACTCGAGCGGCGAACACTCGAGCGCCTGCGAGCGCTCGAGCCCGGTGAACGCGTGCGCGACGCGGGGCTCGATCACGATCGTCGTGCCCGCCTCCAGCTCGGTGTCGAGCCGCTCGCCCGTGTCGAGCGATTCGAAGACGCCGCGCAGTGTCCCCGAGATGACGTAGAAGTACTCCGTCTTCTTCTCGTGCCAGTGGTTGCCGCGCCAGCGGCCAGGGCCCGGCAGCAATTCGAGGTAGGCGATGAACCGCCACGGGCCGCCGTTCCAGACCGGCGCCGCCTCGCCCGCGCTCATGCGGATCCGCACGCCGTCGAGGATGGGCCGCGCGGGCGGGCCGTCGAGGACCGGCAGCCGCCGGATCGTCACACCCTTCATCGCGCTCAACCGTTCTTCGGTTCCCAGACGTCGGCGAGCACGCAGTCCCACGGGAACTTGAACTCGTCCGCCGGGTCGTAGACGTGCGTCTGCGCGTTGACGACCAGCACCTCGGGCGCCGAGAGCGCCTTCCAGCCGTGCATGATGCGCGGCGGGATCTTGACCAGCCGGGGTTTGAGCGAGCCCAGGAACAGCGAGTTCACGTGGCGGAACGTCGGCGATTCGGGCCGCAGGTCCGCCATGCTCACCTGCAGCTTGCCGCGCGTCACCGTGAAGTGGTCGGTGTGCACGTCGTGCAAGTGCCAGCACTTCACGACGCCGTGGTCCGTGGCGCTCTGGTAGATGTGCGCGACGTCCTCGAGCCCGTCCTTCGTCCACGGCCGGCTCCACAGCTCGGTCACCTCGCCGCGGCCGTCGAGGTGCACGGTCAGGTCGCGGACGATGACGCCCTGGATGGTGGCCCGGCCCGGGGGCTGGACCAGGTACTCGAGGCTCTGCAGCCACTCGACGGTGACTTCACTGGCTTTCTTCACGCGGCGCCTCGCGGACGGAGGGGGAGAGGGCTTGGGCGGACGGCGCGGCGACTCTAATCACCCGGCCCCGCGCGGCGCAACGCGGGCCGCCCCGCGCCGCGCCCGGGGCGGCCGGCGGCCTTTCGCGGGAGCCCGCTCCGGTTGACCCTCGCGGAGGCCTTCCCCTAACCTGCCCGCCGATTCTGCGCATCCGCCGCAGGTCCACCCGAACCGCGCCGCGCCCGCCCGCACCCGGGCCCCGGGGCGCCG
>CAZUEM010000370.1:0-1524 GCA_964619155.1 uncultured bacterium | reverse complement strand
ACGCCGGGCTCACCTTCGCGTCCGGCGTGACGATGCGCGCGGCCTCCTCGGTGAGCCCCGCGAGCAGCGGGTCCACGGTGCCGAGCAGCAGGTTCGCGCTGTAGCCGCCCGAGACGCCGGCGAACGCCGCGGCGAGGCCGGCGATGGGGTGGCGCCCGGCGGCGGCGAAGATGAGGCCCGCGAGCGGCACGAGCAGCACGTAGCCGATCTCGCTGCCGACGTTCGACATGATGCCGGCGAACACCACGACCGGCGTGAGCAGCCGCCGCGGGGACGAGAGCACCAGCAGCCGCATGGCGGCGCCGATGAGACCGCTCGCCTCGGCGACGCCGATCCCGAGCAGCGCGACCAGCACCGTGCCGAGCGGGGCGAAGCCGGTGAAGTTGGTCACCATCTTCGTCAGGATCTGGTGCAGCCCGGACACCGTGAGCAGGCTCACGGGCCGGATCACCTCGCCGGTGCCCGGGTGGAGCGCCGAGATGCCGCTGCGCGCGAACAGTTCGCTCAGCACGATCACGGCGAGCGCGAAGATCAGGAACAGCGCGGCCGGGTGCGGCAGGGCGTTGCCGCCGCGCTCGACGAGCGCGAGGAAGACGGTGAGCGGGCTGCGGCGGGCGGCGGCGGGTGCCGTCATGGGGCGCATCTCCTCGTCACGAGTCGCTCGCGTGCGGCGCGGCCGGCCGGCACGGCTCCCCCGCGGGGAGCGCTCCCCCGCGCCGGCTCGGGCGCGGGACCGCGGCAAGCTAGCAGCGCGGCGCGGGCCGGAACAGGGCGGATTTCCGGCCATCCCGCGGATTCGACCGGTCGTCGGGAGGGGGCTTGACCGCCCCGGCCGCGCGCCCGGAGTATTCCGCGCTCGCGCTCCTCCTCCACCCCATTCCCGGCCTCCCATGTCCAAGTCCGCCGACCTCTCCGCGCTGCGCATCGACCGCTCGGCCCCGCCTCCTTCGGGCCCCGGCCGCTGGCCGCTCGTGGCGATCCTCGCCGTCCTCCTCGTCGCGGCCACGGTCTTCGCGTGGACGCGTCTCGCGCCGGCCGGGCCGGCGGTGCGCGTGGGGCTCGCCGAGGCGACCGGCGGCGGCAGCGCCACCGGCGCCGGCATCAGCGCCAACGGTTACGTCGTCGCGCGCACCAAGGCCTCCGTGTCCTCCAAGATCCTCGGCCGGCTCGCGTGGATCGGCGTCACCGAGGGCTCGCGGCTGCGGGAAGGCGAGGTCATCGCCCGGCTCGAGAGCGCCGACTACGAGGCCGCCGCCCTCGCCGCGAAGGCCAACGTCGCCTCGGTCGAGGCGCAGCTCGCGCAGGCGAAGCGCGACCTGCAGCGCACGCAGGCGCTGCGCCGCGACAACCTCGTCTCCGACGCCGACCTCGAGGGCGCGCAGACCAGGCTCGAGGTGCTCGCGGCCCAGCTCGGCGCGGCGCGCGCGCAGGCCGACCTCGCGAAGGCGAACTTCGAGAACACGAACGTGCGCGCGCCGTTCGCGGGCACGGTGCTGCGCAAGGACGCCGAGGTCGGCGAGATCG
>CAZUEM010000369.1:0-1540 GCA_964619155.1 uncultured bacterium | reverse complement strand
TGCGCTCGCCGAGCCGCTCGAGGTCGAACACCGCGCGCAGGCTGCGCCCGATCAGCCGCTGGATCTCCTGCGTGCGCCCGCTCTGCCGGCCGCGCGCGGCCTCGCGGTCCGAGCGCGTGTGCGTCGAGCGCGGCAGCATGCCGTACTCGGCGGTGACCCAGCCGCGGCCGGAGTTGCGCAGCCACCCCGGCACGCCGGGCTGCACGCTGGCGGTGCAGATCACGCGCGTGTCGCCGGTCGCGATCAGCACCGAGCCCTCGGCGTGCTTCACGAAGCCCGGCTCGATGGTGAGCGGGCGCTCCTCGATCAGGCTGCGGCCGTGCGAGCGTTCGAACATGTGCGATCTCCCGTGTGTGTCAGAACTCGAGCGGCTGCGAGGCTTTCGCGCCGATGTCGGTGCGGTAGTGCGCGCCCTCGAAGCGGATGCGGACGACGTTGTCGTAGGCGCGGGACCGCGCCTCGTCCATGTTCGCACCTCGTGCGACGACGCAGAGCACGCGTCCCCCGCTGGTGACGAGGCGTCCCTCCACGCGCTTCGCGCCCGCGAGGAACACCTGCACGTCGTCATCGACGGCGTCGAGCCCCCCGATGGGGTGGCCGGTCGTGTAGGAGGCGGGGTAGCCGCCGGAGGCCATCACCACGCCGACCGTGGCGACGTCGTCCCACTCGACCGCGACGTCCGCGAGGCGTCCGTGCGCGCAGGCGTCGAGGATCGTGAGCAGGTCGCCGCGCAGCTTGGGCAGCAGCACCTCGGTCTCCGGGTCGCCGAAGCGCGCGTTGAACTCCACCACGCGCGGGCCGGCGGCGGTGATCATCATGCCGGGGTACAGCACTCCCGCGAACGGCCGCCCGGCCTCCGCGAGGGCGGCCACGGCGCGCTCCGTCACCTGCGTGCGGATCACCTCGGCGGCCTCGGGCGTGAGCCAGGCGGGGGGCGAGTAGACGCCCATGCCGCCGGTGTTGGGCCCCTGGTCGTGGTCGAAGGCGGGCTTGTGGTCGCACGAGAACGGCATGTGCCGGACGGTGACGCCGTCGCTGAACGCGTGCGCCGAGGTCTCACGGCCGTACATGCGCTCCTCGATCACCACGCGCGCGCCGGCCGCGCCGAAGGCGCTGCCGCGCATGGCGGCGTCGATCGCTTCGACGGCCTGCTCCACGGTGTCGCAGACCGTCACGCCCTTGCCGAGCGCCAGCCCGTCCGCCTTCACGACGCACGGCCCGTCGAGCTGCCGCGCGTAGGCGGCCGCCTCGTTGGGATCGTCGAAGGCGCGCGAGGCGGCGGTGGCGATGCCGGCGCGCGCCATCAGGTCCTTCGCAAACGCCTTCGACCACTCGATCTCGGCCGCGGCGCGCGTCGGGCCGAAGGCGGGGATGCCCGCCTCGGCCAGCGCGTCCACCACGCCCGCCGCGAGCGGGTCGTCCGGCGCGACGACCACGAGTTCGGCGCGGACGCGCTCCGCGAGCGCGCGGACGGCCTGTCCGTCCGTGATCGCAACGCCCTCGACGTTATCGCCGAAGTCGGCGGTGCCGGCGTTGCCGG
>CAZUEM010000368.1:0-1545 GCA_964619155.1 uncultured bacterium | reverse complement strand
ATCCCGTCGAACCAGCGGCGCGTCGAGGAGCTCGAGGCCGAGATCAAGACGCTGCGCATGCGCTACGACGACTACGCCAAGGCGCGCGACATGGCGCGGATCAGCTCGAACACGTCCCAGGCCCTCAACGTCGTGCTGCTGAACCCCGCGGGCCCCGGCCTGCCGGGCAACTCGCGCGACTGGGTCCGGCTCGCGCTCGCGCCCGCGTTCAGCCTCGTCGTCGGGATCGGCCTCGCGTTCTTCATCGACGGTCTCGACCTCACGGTCCGCACCGCCGCCCAGGCCGAGGAGTACCTCGAAGCCCCCGTGCTCGCGTCCCTGTCCGAGCGCCGCCGGCGCCGCGGCTAGACCCGGAGACCTTCGCCATGACCCGCATCTTCGACGCTCTCAAGAAGGCCGAGGCCTCCCGCCCGGCGATGCCGCTCGCGGGCGCGCCGGTGGGCCCGCTGCCGCCGCCCTCCGCGGCGCACGCGCCGGTCCTGCGCGGCCCCGCGCGCGCGCACGAGCCGTTCCGCGTCGCGCTGCCGCTGCTCGGGGCCGTCCCGATGGCCGACGACGTGGTGCGCGAGATGATGTCGCTGCGCGTCACGCTCGACGTGACGCTGCGCGACCGCAGCCCGAAGATCGTGATGTTCACGAGCCCCCAGGGCGGGGAGGGCACCAGCTCCATCGCGCTGCAGTTCGCGCAGGTGCTCGCGCGCGACGGCGGGCTGCGCCCCCTGCTGGTGGACACGCACGTACGCCGGCCGGCGTTCGAGCGCGACGAGGCGAACCGCTGCGCGACGCCGTCGCGCGCCCTGCTCGAGGGCGCCGCCGACCAGCCGCCGGTGGTCGCCTCCAACCTGTTCGTCGTGCCCGTGCCCGACGAGCAGCGCGCGTACGGCATCTACCCGCTCGCCGCGATCCGCCAGCTGCTCGAGCAGGCCTCCGGCTTCGACTGGATCGTCATCGACGGGCCGCCGGTGCTCGAGTCGCCCGACGCCTCGGCCATCGGCTCGGTCGCCGACGGCGTGATCCTCGTCGTGCAGGCCGGCCGCTCGAAGCGCCCGGTCGTCGCGCGGGCCGCGGAACTGCTGCGCAAGTCCGGTTCGCAGGTGCTCGGCAGCGTGCTCAACCGCCGCGTCCTCGAGATTCCGGAGTTCATCTACCGACGCATCTGACCCGGACCCTGCGCCCGAGCCCGCGGCCGTCCCGCACGCTCCGGCCGCAATCCGATCGTCCTTCAGGGAGTCCCGACCGGGCATGACGGCACCATCGCGGCTTTCGGCGGAGCCGGTGACGGACTTCGCGGGCGCCGGCGGGCACGCCTCCGGCGCGATCGGCGAGGCGGTGGCCGTCGCCCGCGAGTGGGCCGGGGAGGGCCTCGTCGCGCTGCTGCTCTCGGGCAGCCACGCGACCGGCGAGGGCGTGTGGCTGGAGCACGAAGGCCGCGCCGTCACGCTCTCGGACGCCGACGTCTACGCCGTGATGGCGGACGAGCGCGCCTGCCGGGAGGGCGCCGCGCGCGCGCGCGCCGGCCGCCCCGCGGCCGCCGGGCGGCTGCGG
>CAZUEM010000367.1:0-1570 GCA_964619155.1 uncultured bacterium | reverse complement strand
ACATCCGATCCCGGGGGCGGGCTCGCGCGGGGACGCAGGGGGATTGAAGCACACGTGATTTCGAATGCCGTGTATGGCGGCCATGCGAAGAACGTGGCTCGCCGCGAGATCTTTCGTGCGGTCGGTGGCGATCGACGGCCGAACACGGTCCACGGCACGCACACACACGGTGCGAGTGCGCATCTCGGGGCCGGGGCATGCCGGCCCGCGCGACCCGTCAAGCGCTTTCCGTGACCGCGCCCCGTGTTGCCGTCGCACGCACGCGGTACCGCCCGCGGTCCACGAACTCCAGTATCCCGAGATCGCGCAGCACCTGGAGCTGCTGCCGGATCTTGTCGCGCACGTGCCGGTTCCCGGGGTGCAGGGCCCTGAGTTCGTCCTCGAACGCGTACATCTCGGCCAGCGTGAACTCGGGCGACTCCAGTTCCCGCATGCAACGCAACACTTCGAGCGTCCAGCCACGGCTCTCGACCTTGCGGTCAAGCAGCGGCGCCAGCCGGCGATAGTCGGCGCGGACGTCCGCGGGCCGCCGGATGCGCCGATCGCGGACCATCGGAATCACCCCGTCCTTCGGGATGCGATCGAGCAGGATGTTGCAGCCCACCCAGCCCGCGCGCCGAGCCGCCGGCCCCAACGGCCTGCGCTTCTCGATCGCCCGCTCGTGCAGGAAGAACCTCGGCACCAGCAGCAGATCCGCGACGCGAAGTTCGGCCGGGTCGTAGCGGAGCACGAACAACCCCGGCGCGCGATCCGAGCGCAGCGCCCGCACCATGGTCGAGTAAGCCGAGTCTACGACCTTGCGCCCGATGGGTGAGTTCCGGCTCTTGAGCTGGAAGCGCTCTCCGCAACCGGGACAACCGAGGTCGTACGCCGGCATGTTGGCGGGCGCCAACTCCAGCCGCGGGGACTCGCATGCCGGGCAGTAGACCTGTTCCGCCGCCCACGGTTCGGTCATCACCCGAGCGCGCTGTGCGCCGCTGCGATACGCGTCGGCCCGCTCGCGCACCAGCGCCAGGTCCATCACTCCCTCCCCGCCACCGCCAGCACGTGGCCGTCGGGATCGAGGCTGTAGCCCACCACCACGCCCCAGTCGCGCGGCAGCGGCGGGCTCAGCTCGCGCGCCCCCGCCGCGAGCGCGCGGGCGTGCACGTCCAGGGGTGCGTCCACGACGAGGTACAGCTCCGCCCGTGGCACGCCGCGCGCCAGTGAAAGATCCGGCAGCGCGTCGCCCAGCAGCCGGCGGATGCCGCTCTCGGGCATCAGTCCGAGCACCGCGCCGCTCCCGAGGCCGAACTCGGTCATGCCCGGCACGTCGAGACGCGGCCGCGCCCCGAGCACGGCCGCGTAGAAATCACGAGCCCGCGCCTGGTCGGCCACGTACAGGATGAAGTGGGCCTTCACCCTCGACTCCTCTTCACCACGACTGCCAGCATGCCGGACGATCCCTGCCTCGCGGCCCGGTGCGTGTTCCGTGCACGGCGGAAGAACGCGAGCGTATCGCCCGGCTCGAGCAGGCGCTACATCCGGCCGGGTCGTCGCGCGCGCGATCCCGGGCGGCGACCGTCTCCTA
>CAZUEM010000366.1:0-1579 GCA_964619155.1 uncultured bacterium | reverse complement strand
GGCGCCGCCGCTGGCCGCGCGCTGAGCGAAGCGCGCGGGACGGGACGCGCTTCGGAGAGGCGTCACACCGCCGCGCCCGCGTCCTCGGCCGCGGCGGCGGGGCCGTGGCCGTGAAGTTCCTTCGCGAGGCCGCGCTTCCAGGTGCCGCGCGCGGCCCACGCGAGGATCGCGGCGGTGCGCAGGATGCAGCTGATCGTGATGAGCCAGGCGATGGCCTGCAGCCCGCCGCCCATCCAGGCCGGCACCAGGAACGCGAGCGGGATGCGCGCGAGCGAGACCACGGTGTAGATCCACGACACCGCGAGCGTGTGCCCCGAGCCCATGACCGCCTCGGCGGTCACGATCTCGAGCCCGGTCGCGACCAGCGTGATGGCGAGCACGCGCATGTACGGCTCGCCGAACGCGAACACCTGCGGGTCCTGCGTGAACAGGGCGAGGAAGAACCGCGGCCACGCGAGGTAGAGCGCGGTGAGCACGAGCGAGAAGCCCACGGCCCAGCGCTGGCCGGTGCGGATGACCTCGACGGCGCGCTCGGGCCGGCCGGCGCCGAGCGCCTGGCCGACCAGAGTCGCGGCCGCGAACCCGATCGCGGCCGAGACCACGAACTGGATGGCCTCGACGCGATTGACGATGCCCACGACCGCGACCGCCGCCGGGCCCCACTGCGACGCCGAGCGCGTGAACGCCGCGTACACGACCGCGAACAGCAGCCCGATGGCCGCCGCGGGCAGCCCCACGCGCGCCATGCCGCGCACGCGCAGCGGCGGGCCCTCGGCGGAGCGCGCGAGCGGCAGCGACGGGTGGCGGCGCAGCGCCAGCGTCGCGTAGCTCGCGAACATCACCACCTGCGCGGCGACCGTCGCCCACGCCGCACCCGCCACGCCGAGGCGCGGGAACGGCCCGAGCCCGTAGATGAGGAGGGGCGCGAGCACGGCGTTGAGCGCCACCGCGCCCAGGTCCACGAGAAACGGCGTGCGCGTGTCGCCGCAGGCGCGCAGCACGCTCTCGCACGAGAGCGACATCATGAGGAGCGGCGTCGCGAGCAGCACCACCCGCAGGTAGGAGGCCCCGGCCTCGACCACCCCGGGGTCGCTCGCCATCAGGCGGAAGATCGGCTCGGCGAAGAACAGGCCCGCCACGACGCCCGCGAGGCCCATCGCCGCCGAAGCGCGCAGCCCCTTCCAGGCCGCGAGCCCGGCGCGGCGCCGCTCGCCCGCGCCGATCAACTGGCTCACGTAGGCGTTGATGCCGAAGCCGAACACGTCGTAGAGCGACAGCACCGCCCACATCACGAACACCGAGGTCGTGATCGCCGCGGTCGCGTCCACGCCCAGCCCGCGCACCCACAGCGCGTCCACCCACTGGAACGCGAGCCGCAGGATCTGCGAGGCGAACAGGGGCAGCGCGAGCCGCAGCAGCGCGCGCGGCACCGGCAGGCTCAGCGACTCGGGCGCCGCCGGGGCGTTCACGCCGCGCGCGCCCCGCGGCCCGCGCGCAGTTCGGCGATGCGCGCGGCGATGTCGCCGGAGTTCAGGTCGAGCAGCGCGTGCACGAGCATCGCCGGCCACAGCGAGCCCGA
>CAZUEM010000365.1:0-1583 GCA_964619155.1 uncultured bacterium | reverse complement strand
GCCCGGCCGCCGCCGGGAGCCGCCGAGGCCCACACCACGCGCCCGGCGCGGCTCGCGCGCACGCGGGCCTCGAGCGCGCGCGGGGCCAGCGCGTCCGGGGAGAGCCGTTCGAGGCCCGGGCCGGCGCCGCGCGGTCCGTACTGCAGGTCGTCGCGCTCGTCGCCCTCGACGAGCAGCGTCTCCACTTCGAAGCCGGCGCGCCGGAGCGCGAGCGAGCGCGCGCGCGCGTCCTCGGGGGCGGCTCCCGCGGCGTCCAGGTGGTCCACCAGCAGGACGCGCGCGTGTCGGTTCATCGTCGGCAAGGGGCCTCTCGCGATCCGTCGCAGTCGCCGCGACGGCGGGCCGCACCTGCGGCCGCGGCCGGGCGCGGACGTGGCTCGGGAGCGCCGGGCGGGGCCTGCGGGTCAGTGCTGGACGGCGCGGGCCTCGGCCTGGCGGCTCTCGGACTGCACCCGGCGCATCCAGGCCAGGAAACGCAGCCGCTGGAGCACCTGCAAGTCGCAGTCCAGCACGACGGGCTCGGGCGGGGGCATCCGGACCTCGGGCTCGACCGGCACGTCCGGGATCGCCGGCTCGAGCGGCGTGGGCCCGGCCACCGGCGGCAGCAGCGCCGCCAGCTCCGTGACGCGCGCGCTCAGGGCTTCGAGCGTCGCCTTCGGAACTCCGGACAAGTCGATGCCGGAAAACGCGATACCGAGCCGAGCCGAGAGTTCGGCCGCGCCCCCCGCCGCGCGCGCGCCCGGGGCCGCGTACCAGCCCTCGAGCGGCCTGCCGGCGAGCGCGTCGCCGAACTCGCGGGCGGTCGTGCGGTCGATGACGAACACCAGGCGGCCAAAGTGCAGCCGGGCGTCGTCGAGGCAGCGCCCAAGGCCCGACCACGCGGCCGTGCGGGCGGCGTGCCCGCGCGCGAGCAGGTAGAACCCGGGCCGGCCGGCGTACTGGACGAGGCCGAGCACCGGCATGTCGCCCTGCAGGCACTCCATGAGTCCCCAGCGCGCCTCGCGCCCGAGCCGCTCGTGCAGCCGGCCCGCGCCCGCGTCCACGAGCAGGACGCGCTCGCGCCGCGCGAGCGCGTGCGCCGCGAGCTCGAGCGCCGCGCGCAGCGCCAGCGCGGGATGGTGGCCCGCGACGACGTGCACCCACGGCTGAGGCTCGCCCGGGTCGCGCGCCGGGCCAGCGAGCGCGACGGCCGGGGCCGCGGCCCTGCGGCGCCCGCGCAGCGCGAAGGCCGCGGCGAGCAGCGCCACGAGTCCGCCGGCGAGGCCTCCCCCGCCGAGCAGCGCCGCCCACGGGGCGGCGAGCGGCTCGACGGTGACGGCGGGCTCGGGCGCGGCGGCGCGCAGCGGCGCGTAAGGGTCGCCGAGCGCGGCGGCGAGCGTCACGGTGCGCTCGGCGGCCCCCGCCCCGGCCAGCTCGCGCTGGAACGGCGTCTGGCCCGCCAGCGCGTGCGCCGCCAGCGTGTCGAGTTCCGCGGCGCGCGCGAGCTGCTCGGTGCGCCAGGTCCCGCCCCGCGCGGCCGCGGTCGTGGCCTCGGGCAGCCGCTCGACGAAGCGCGTGTCCTCGAGCGCGGCCAGCGCGAGCAG
>CAZUEM010000364.1:0-1630 GCA_964619155.1 uncultured bacterium | reverse complement strand
CCGCGCGAGCGGGCGGCGGGCGGCCACCTCCACCCATGCGGGGGTGGCCGCTTCGCTTCCGGTGCGCGGGCCGGGGCACGGTCGCGGCCGGGTGCGGGGCCCGCCCGCGCACACCGGGCCCGGGCAGGATCACGGCCGCGCCCGCCCGCGCGCTCGGCGCCACCGGCGGGGGAGGGAACTCTTGTTCCGCTCCCGGGCCGGGCGTACGGTCCTCGCCGCCATGAACCCCGAACTCCAGCAGTTCGTCCGTGAAGCGCTCGCGCGCGGCATCCCGCGCGAGCAGGTCCGCGAAACGCTCGCCGCCGCGCGCTGGCGGCCCGAGGAGATCGACGCCGAACTCGAGCGCTGGGCCGACGGGCCCGCCGGCCTGCCGGTGCCGCGCCGGCGGCTGTCGCTCTCGGCGCGCGAGGCGTTCATGCACCTGGTCATGTTCGCGACGCTCTACACGTTCGCGTACAGCGCCGGGGTCATCCTGTTCGTCATGATCGCCCGCTTCGTCGCCGACCCGACCGTGCGCTGGCCGGCGGGCGAGGGGCTCGACGCGCTGCGGAGCGCCATCGCCGCGTGCCTGACGGCGTTCCCGATCTTCCTGTGGACGTCGTGGCTCGTCGGCCGCTCGCTCGTGCGCGAACCCGAGAAGCGCGCCTCGGGCGTGCGCCGCTGGCTCACGTACCTGACGCTCTTCATCGCCGTCGTGACGCTGATCGGCAACTTCGCCGGCGTCGTCAACAACCTGCTCTCGGGGGCGATGACGACGCGCGTGCTGCTGCAGAGCCTGGTCGTGTTCGCGATCGCGGGGCTCGTCTTCGGCCACTACCTGCTCGGCCTGCGCCGCGACGAGTCGGAGAGCGCCGAACAGCCCGTGCGCACCGGCGTGCTCGGCCGCATCGGCGCCGTCGGCACCGTCGCGGTGCTGCTCGCCGGCCTCGTGCTGGTCGGCTCGCCCGGCCGCACGAGGGGCCTCGTGCTCGACGACCGCCGGGTGCAGGCGCTGCGCGAGATCGCGAACCGCGTCCAGATGCACGCCGAACAGCACGGCGAGCTGCCGGCGACGCTCGAGTCCATGCCCTCGGGCGCCGGCCCGTACGAGCGCATCCAGCGCCTCGACCCGCGCACGCGCGAGCCCTACGCGTACGCGGTGCTGGACTCGGTCACCTACACGCTCGGCGCGACGTTCGAGACCGCCGACACGCTGGACGCCAACGGCCAGCCCGTGGACCCCGAGTGGCGCCACGCGGCCGGGCCGGTGACGTTCACGCGCACGGTGCACCCGCGCCCGAAGCGCTGAGGCGGCCGCGCGCAGTTGCCCCGCGCGCCCGTGGCTTCCACGGTCGTTGCGGCGAGCGCCGAGCGCCGAGCGGACCTGTCGCGTGGATGGCAGGCCATGCGTCGCCCGCGCAGCACGCGCCCATTCCGGATGTAAGGACGGCGGGACGGACGGATGCGGGCGCGGAGCGACGAGGCTCCGCACCCGCGGTCGGTCGTCGGAGGGGCTGCGCCGTCGCCGCCGGTCACGAGCTGGCGCCGGCGTGGCCGTCCAGCGTGACCGCTGGTGGCGTGAAGCGGGGTGGGAGTGCACGCGCGCAGGGCGGCACCGAACGTGATGGGCCGCGTGGGGCATGGAGCCCGT
>CAZUEM010000363.1:0-1680 GCA_964619155.1 uncultured bacterium | reverse complement strand
CCAGGGGCTGGACGGTCTCGATCGAGCCCGCGTCGGCGAAGCGCCCGCCGACGACGGTGACCGGAGGGAACTCGCGCACGATGCGCGGGGCGCTCGTGTCTCGCGCCGCCGAGTCGGAGGGGGCGGTCGCGGCGACGGCGAGGAGCAGCGCGGAAAGGGAAATGAGCATCGCGGCCTCGCGGTGTTCGACGCCCGGTCTGCGGGCAGTCTCGGCCGCTCGTGGGAACGAGGTCAAGCCTGCTTTGCGCACGGTGCCCTGTCGCGATTCGCGAAGCCGCGGCAGCGCCCGCCCGCCGGCACTGCGCCGCCCGCCCCGCGCGGCGCGGCCGCTTTGCACGGCCGCCCGCCCGGTCGCGCCATTTCGCCGGGGCGGCGGCCCGCGCTCGCAGTCCGCACGGCCTTGCCGGGCCATTGCGCGCATTCCGCGACGCTGGCGCGCTTCTTCCAGTGACCGCACCCGCGACCGCGCGTGCGCGGTCCTCCGGCGGCGGGCCGCGCGTGGGGCGCGGCCCGTCCCGCCGGTCGGCGGAGGCTGCATGAAGACGGGACTTCGATCGTCGCTCGGCGGGGCGCTGCTCGCCGCGGCCTGCGCCGCGTGGGCCGCGCCCGCGTCGGCGCAGTGCGAGATCACCGGCGCGACCGTGATCTGCCCGGACGCGAGCATCACGCTGTGCGCGCCCGCCGCGCCGTCCTACCGGTGGACCGACGAGAACGGCGTCGTCGTGTCCACCGCGCAGTGCCTGACCGTGACGGCGCCGGGCACGTACCGCGTTTCCACGTACGACCCCAACTTCGACTGGTGGTGGGGGCCGTGCCCGCACACGGTCGCGGCCGCGCCGCCCGAGTCGTGCGGCGTCGAGCCGCCGCCCCCGCCGCCTCCGCCGCCCGGGCCTTCGCTCGACACGCTCGCCTGCCCGCTGCCGGCGAGTTTCTGGTCGCGGCAGTGTCGCCGCGAGCAGGCGCGCCACGCGCAACTCGGCCCGGCCGAGCTGGCCGCGATCGGCGCGGCGGTGGACGAGCGCTCGGCGCTCTTCGCGTGGGCCGACCCGGGCGCGGGCCTGTGCCAGGTGATGGCTCACTCCGAGAACGCCGACGTGCGCCGCCGGGCGCACCGGCAGTTCGCGGCCGTGCTCGCCAACCTGTCCGCGCGCGAGGCGGACATGACGCGGCGCGGCGGCGAGACGTTCGGCCTCGGCGCGGACGCGGGCTTCCGCACGCCCGAACGCTCGCTCACCGTCGGGGCGTGGGTGGCCGAGACCGAAGCCGAGCTGGTCCGGCTGCGCGGCGCCTCGCTCAAGGAGAAGCGCGTGCGCGAGGCCTACCGCCGGGTGATCGCCGAAGCCTGGGCGATCGGCCACGGCGTGGGGCTCGACACCAAGTGCCCGCCGCCCGCCGACGCGGACGAACCCGAGGACGAGTCGCTGCTCGCTGCGCTGGGCGAGGACGAGCCGGCCGCGGCGGCGCGCGCCCCGCTCGCGATGCCCAACCCGTTCCACGGGGCGATGCGTTTCGCCTTCACCGTGCCCGACGGCGAGGGCGCCGACGTGGACGTGAGCGTGTTCGACCTCGCCGGCCGCCGCATGGCGACGCTCGCGCGCGGCCGGTTCGCGCCCGGAGCGCACGTGGTGCCGTGGGACGGCCGCGGCGCCGACGGCGCGCGCGCCCGCGCGGGCATGTACT
>CAZUEM010000362.1:0-1684 GCA_964619155.1 uncultured bacterium | reverse complement strand
AGTACATGCCCGCGCGGGCGCGCGCGCCGTCGGCGCCGCGGCCGTCCCACGGCACGACGTGCGCGCCGGGCGCGAACCGGCCGCGGGCGAGCGTCGCCATGCGGCGGCCGGCGACGTCGAACACGCTCACGTCCACGTCGGCGCCCTCGCCGTCCGGCACGGTGAACGCGAAGCGCATCGCGCCGTGGAACGGGTTGGGCATCGCGAGCGGGGCGCGGGCCGCCGCGGCCGGCTCGTCCTCGCCCAGCGCGGCGAGCAGCGACTCGTCCTCGGGATCGTCCGCTTCGGCGGGCGGCGGGCAGTCCGTGTCGAGCCCCACGCCGTGGCCGATCGCCCACGCCTCGGCGATCACGCGGCGGTAGGCCTCGCGCACGCGCTTCTCCTTGAGCGAACCTCCGCGCAGCCGGACCAGCTCGGCGTCCGTCTCGGCCGCCCATGCCCCGACCGTGAGCGCGCGCTCGAGCGTGCGGAAGCCCGCGTCCTCGCCGAGCCCGAACGCCCCGCCGCCGCGCCGCGCCAGGTCCGCCTCGCGCGCGCACAGGTTGGCGAGCACCGCGGCGTACTGCCGGTGCGCCCGGCGGCGCGCGTCGGCGTTCTCGGACGGGTGCATCGCCTGGCAGAAGCCGGCGCCCGCGTCGGCCCACGAGAAGAGCGCCGAGCGCGCGTCCACGCCGGCCGCGATCGCGGCGATTTCGGCCGGGCCGAACAGCGCCTGGCGCCGCTTCTCCGGCCGGCACTGCCGCGACCAGAAGCTCGCCGGCAGCGGGCAGGCGAGCGTGTCGAGCGAGGGCGCGGGCGGCGGCGGAGGCGGCGGGGGCGGCTCGACACCGCACGACTCGGGGGGCGCGGCCGCGACCGTGTGCGGGCACGGGCCCCACCACCAGTCGAAGTTGGGGTCGTACGTGGAGACGCGGTACGTGCCCGGCGCCGTCACGGTCAGGCACTGCGCGGTGGAAACGACGACGCCGTTCTCGTCGGTCCACCGGTAGGACGGCGCGGCGGGCGCGCACAGCAGCACGCTCGAGTTGGGGCAGATCACGGTCGCGCCGGTGATCTCGCACTGCGCCGCCGCGGGCGCGGCGGACGCGGCGCAAGCCGCGGCGAGCAGCACCCCGCCGAGCGACGAACGAAGCCTCGTGTTCATGCAGCCTCCGCCGACCGGCGGGCCGGGCCGCGCCCCACGCGCGGCCCGCCGCCGGGAGGACCGCGCACGCGCGGTCGCGGGTGCGGTCACTGGAAGAAGTGCGCCAGAATCGCGATCTGCGCGGAATGGCCCGGCGCGGCCGTGCGGACTGCGACCGCGGGCGGCCGTCCCGGCGAAATGGCGCGGCCGGGCGCGCGGCCGTGCAAAGCGGTCGCGCCGCGCGGGGCGGGCGGCGCGACGCGGGGCGCCGGGCGGGGCCGCGGCTTCGCGAATCGCCACGGGGCGCCGTGCGAAGCGCGGGCTTGACCGCATCCGCGCGGGGGGCCGAGACTGCCGGCGGACCGGGCGCCTGACTCCGAGAGGCCGCGATGCTCCTTTCCCTTTCCGCGCTGCTCTTGGCCGTGGCCGCGACCGCCCCCTCCGACTCGGCGGCGCGCGACACGACCGCCGCCCCGCGCATCGTGCGCGAGTTCCCTCCCATCACGGTCGTCGGCGGGCGCTTCGCCGACGCGGGCTCGATCGAGACCGTCCAGCCCCTGG
>CAZUEM010000361.1:0-1689 GCA_964619155.1 uncultured bacterium | reverse complement strand
CCGCCGAGAGCGTGCTGCAGGCGCTGCCCGCGCCCGCGGGCGGCGCGGGCGCGGCGACGGACCGCGCGGCGCTCCGCCTCGAGCGGCTCCGGCTGCGCGTGCGCGGCTGGGCCCCGGGCGCCTGCGACAGCACCTGGGAGCGGAGGCCCCCGCGGCTCCTCGAGGCGCTCGAGCGGACCGGCGCGAAGCCGGACGAGATGGCGATCGCGTGGACCGACCGCTCGCGGATCGAGTACCGCATGGGCATGTGGCCGGCGGCGGCCGCGAGCGCGCGCGAGGCGCTCGCCCGGCTCGACCGCGGCCGCGTGCGCGCAGCGCTGCCGCGCTACCGCGCGCAACTCGCGCTCGCCGAGGCGCTGGCCCAGGAGGACCACGACGCCGCGAAGGCGGCGCTGGCGGCCGCGGACTCGCTCGCCCGCGCCCTCGGCCCCGCCGCGGCCGCCGACCGCGCGCGCCACCTTCGCGTCGCGGGCACGGCCGCGCTCATGGGCGGCGACTGGAACGGCGCGGCGCGCCGCTTCGGCGAGGCGCTCGCGGCGGCGGACTCGCGGACGCCGCCCGACGACGCCGAGGCCGGCCTCGCGCTCTCCCACCTCGGCCACGCCGAGAGCGACACCGATCCCGCGCTCGGCGAGACGCACCGCACGCAGGGCCGCGAGCGCCTCGTCGCCGCGCTCGGGCTGGCCGACGAGCGCACGCTGCAGGCGATCGGGCGCTCCGTCGCCAGCATGCGCGACCCGGCGCTGCTGCCCGGCCTCGCCGCGCTCGCCGACCGCGCCGAGGCCGAGCTGCGCGCGCTCGGCCTCGCCGGCGCCGCCTGCGCCTGGGACGTGGGCTACTTCCAGGGCCGCGTGAAGAACCACATGCGCCGCTACGGGGAGGCGCGCGAGCACCTGCGCCGCGCCATCGCCGCGAGCCGGCGCTGGGGCGGCCCCGACCGCGTGCGCGAGATGCTGGCGAACGTCGAGCTCGGGATCACCGCCTGGATCGAGCGCGACACCGCGTCGTCGCTCGTCCATCACCGGCGCGCGCTCGAGATCAGCGCGAGGCACCCCGTCTCGATCGCCAACGACCCCAACTTCCCGCGCTACTACCTCGCGACCGCGTACGCGGCCGGCCGGCGGCTGGCCGAGGCGCGCGAGGAGTACGCGGCGCAGTGGGAGGCCTACCGCGCGCTCTACGGCGAGACGAACCGCCGCGCGAGCGCGCCCGCCGCGCGGGCCGCACGCTGCTCGCGCGGGCTGGGCGACACGACCGCCGCCGAGACCTGGTACGCGCGCGCGCTGCGGCCGTTCCTCGAGGGCGCGGGCGGTACGCGCGAGGAACTGGCGGAGGTGCGCGCGAGCCAGGCGCTGTTCCTCTACTGGCGTGGCGAGGAGCGGCGCGCGTTCGAGATCGCGCTCGAGAACGCGCGGCTGCGGCGCACGGTCGTGGACGAGACCGTGCCGTGGCTCGCCGAGGGCGACGCGGCCCGCTTCGCCGAGAGCCGCCGCCAGGACCACGAGCTGCTCATGTCGCTCGCGCTGTGGGCGCCCGGCTCGCCCGCGGACGTGCGCGCGGCGGCGTGGACCGAGATGGCGCTCGGCCGCGGGCTGCTGCTCGAGGCGCTGCTGCGGCGCGCGAAGGCGGGGCGCGACACGGCGGGCGGCGGCGGCGCCGCCGCGCTGCGCCAGGACCTGGCGGCGCGGG
>CAZUEM010000360.1:0-1690 GCA_964619155.1 uncultured bacterium | reverse complement strand
GACTCCCACACGCCCCAGGCCACGCGGCCCAGCAGCAGCGCGGCCGCGACGAGCAGCAGCCACGAGGGATCGAAGCGGGTCGAGCCGGGGCGCTTCTCAGCCGGCGGCATAGGACAGCTCCTTTCGGTTGACCACCCACACGGCCACGGCGAGCGAGCCGGCGAGCGTCGAGAGCAGGGTGATCAGGGCGTAGGCCTGCGGGTCGCCGTGGCCGAAGAGCCAGCCGACGCGAACGGTCGGCATCAGCGTGACCTGGATCTCCTGCGCGGCGCGGGCCAGCACCGGCCAGTCCTTCGCCTGCCCGACCATGCCGGCGAACGCCGAGGTCGTGAAGCCCATCGCCAGCAGCGCCACGTCGCCGAGCCCGTTCGCGAGCGACGACAGCATGACCATGACGGCTGCCGACGCGGACGCCACGAGCACGCACTCGAGCGCGTGCGCGGCCACGAACGGCGCGCCCGGCAGCGGGCCGCCGCGCGCGGCGATCGCCACGAGCGCGAGCGCGAGCTGTGCGAGCGCGAGCGCCGCGGCGAACCCGCCGGCGCCCGCCCAGCGGCTGAAGACGTACGCGGGGCGCGTGACCGGGCGCGCGAACGTCAGCGTCAGCACGCCGCTCGAGACCTCCTGGCCGATCGCGCCGGCGGCGAGCACGAACGCGAACCAGCCGGCCGAGCCCTCGAGCGGGGCGAGGGACTTCGTGAACGCGACCATGCCCACCGGCGGCACGAAGCTGAACGCGAGCATCACGAGCCGCAGCGGGCTCGTCAGGCGCTGGCGCAGGAACGACACGATCAGCACCGGGTTCACGGCGCGCCTCCCTGCGGGCCGGCGAACAGCCGCTCCAGCCGGCCTTCCTCGGGGCCGGCCTCGACCACGGGTTGGCCGTCGGCGAGCAGCGCGGCGAGCAGCCGCGTCGCGCCCGCGTCGTCGGCGACGCCGAAGTGCGCCTCGGGCGGCGTCCAGCCGCGCCACTGCGCGCCCGCCTCGAGCGCGATCGCGGCGAGCCGGTTGGGGTCGGGCGGCACCGCGTCGGCCGAGAGCCGCACGCGCAGCACGCGCGCGTGCGAGGCGCCGGCGCGCACGGTGTCCATGGCCTCGATGCGGCCGGCCTTCACGAACACCACGCGCGTGCACACCCGTTCGACTTCGGCGAGCTGATGCGAGTTGACGAGGATGGTGACGCCCGTGCGCGAGAGGTCGGTGAGCAGGCGGCGGAACAGCATCACCCCCGCCGGGTCCACGCCCGAGATGGGCTCGTCCAGGTAGAGCAGCTGCGGCGAGCCGAGCAGCGCCTGCGCGAGCCCGAGGCGCTGCAGCATGCCGCGCGAGTAGCGGCCGATGCGCTGCTCGCCCGCGGCGCGCTCGAGGCCGACGCGCTCGAGCATGGCCGCGCAGTCGCCCTCGCGCGCGGCGGCCGGGAGCTTCGCGAGCGCGTGATGGAAGCGCAGGAACTCGAGCCCGGTCATCCAGCGGTCGAGCACGAGGCGCTCGGGCAGGTAGCCCGTCAGCGCGCGCACCTCGAGGTCGTCGGGCGCGCGGCCGTCCACCTCGATGCGGCCCGAGTCGGGCTTCAGGTACCCGAGCAGGCAGCCCAGGAGCGTGGTCTTGCCGGCGCCGTTGGGGCCGATGATGCCGAGCGTCTCGCCGCGCTCGACCGCGAGCGAGACGCCGTCCAGCGCGCGCACGGCGC
>CAZUEM010000359.1:0-1723 GCA_964619155.1 uncultured bacterium | reverse complement strand
GGGTCTTCCTGACCGAGGGGCCGTTCGACTGGCTGACGCTGGTCGGCTGGGGGCTGCCAGCCTGCGCACTGCTCGGCACCCAGCCGGGTGCGCGCACGCTGCGCCTCCTCGACCGCGCCCGCTCGGTGGTGCTGGTACTCGACGGCGACGAGCCCGGCTGCGCCGCCGCCGCCCAGCTCGCGGAGGCGCTCGGCGCGCGGGCGAGCGTGATCGCGCTCCCCGCCGGCCTGAAGGACGTGAACCAACTCGCGCAACAGCCCGATGGACGGGAGACGTTCTTCCGCCTGCTCGACGAGGCGCAGCGGCGTGAGAAGCCTGAGAAGGGAGCGACGCGCGATGTGGCGCCGGCGTCCTGACGCGCACTCCCTCGCCGAGATCGTGCCCCCGCGCGCGCTCGAAGCGAGCATGAGCGCCGCGCGCGGCATGCTCGGGGCGCTCTCCGGCGACGTCCTCGAACTGGAGGTCGTGGTCGGGAGCGGTGGGCCACGCTGGTACGTGCGGGCCGCGGACACCGCCACGCTGGAGCGCGCGCTCGCCCAGTTGCGCGCGGCCTATCCGCAGGCCGCGGTCGAGCAGCCGACCGACGATCCCGCTCAGATCCAGCCGGGCGAGCATGCGATCAACGTCGAGTTGCGGCCGGCGGCAGACCCGGCGCTCGCGCTCCGCGTTGACTGGCGCTACGAACGGGATCCGCTCGCCGGCGTGCTCACCGCGGTCGAACCGGCCGCCGGGGAGCGCATCGTCTGTCGCCTCTCGCTCGCACCGGGCTCGCCGCGCGAGGCCGACCGCATCCGGCGACGAGAAGAGCAGCCCACCTACGCACGCCGCGAGTACGACCGCGGCGCGTCGGTCAGCCTCGGCCCGATCGTCGCGCTGATGGCGCTCGGGGCTGGTGGGCTGCAGGCCTGGACCTGGTACGAGGCCGGCGAGTGGGCGCTGCTCGCAGCGGCGTCCGCGGGCGGGCTGGTCGTGCTGCCGCTGCTCGCCGCGGTGGCCGTACGGATCTTCCGCCGCAAGGAACCGCTGCCGCGTGCCGTTGTGGCGTCGAAGCTCGCCGCGCCGCTCGTCTCCGCGCGGCTGAGCGTGACCGCGTGCGGGCCAGACCGGCAGCGCCTGCGGGCGCTCGTTGCGCAGGTCGCGAGCGCGTACTCCGCCTACGACGACGCGTCCGGCGGTGGCCTGCGCGCGGGGCCAGCGCGACGCACCCGTGGCCGCGAGCGCGGGGGGTACCCGCTGGTCCTCAGCACGGCCGAGGTAGCGGCGCTCTGGCACCTGCCGGACGCCGCCGACGCACTCACGCGCGTGCGCCGGACGACGGCGCAGCGGCTCGCACCCGCACCCGGACACGCCGCCGCTGGTGTCCGCGTCGGCGTGTCCCCCGCGGGCCGGGTGCACGAGCCCGTACACCTCCCCGAACCGCTCCTCCACCGCAACCACTTCATCGTCGCCAAGACGCGGCGCGGGAAGTCGACGCTGCTGCGGCACATCGCGGGCGGGCTGATGGAGCGCATGGCCAGCGGCGCGGACGACACCGCGCTCGTCGTCGTCGACCCCCACCAGGACCTCGCCGAGGCGGTGCTCGCCTCCGTCCCCGACGCCCTCGTCGAGCGGACGGTCTACCTCGACTTCGCGCACCTCGCGCGTCCCGTCGGCCTGAACCTGCTCGACGTCGCGCTCTTCCCCGACCGCGACCGCACGGTCGAGCACATCGTCACGATGATGA
>CAZUEM010000358.1:0-1751 GCA_964619155.1 uncultured bacterium | reverse complement strand
GCCGAGTACGAGGAGCACGTCCGCGAGCCGCTGGCCGGCCTGGTGCGCGAGATGGACCTGCGCATGGCCAACTTCGCCCCCGAGATGACCGGCGACCCGAAGCGCTCGATCTTCCGCATCCACCGCGACGTGCGGTTCTCGAGCGACAAGTCGCCCTACAAGACGCACGCCGCCTGCTGGTTCTTCCACGGCGACGGCTCGTCGAAGGTCGGGCGCGAGGCGCACGGCGGAGGGGCGGGCTTCTACTTCCACCTCCAGCCCGGCGCGAGCTTCGCCGGCGGCGGGCTGTGGATGCCGCCGCGGCCCGCGCTGCTGCGCCTGCGCACCGCCATCGCCGCCGACCCGGAGGGCTTCGAGGCGGTGGCGGACGCTCCGGCGCTGCGCCGCCGGCTCCGCGGCCTGAGCGACGAGGCGATGCTCAAGCGCGTGCCGCGCGGCTGGGACCCGTCGCACCCGGCGGCGCGCTGGCTGCGCCACCAGTCGTTCACGGTGGGTCGCGCGCTCACCGACGCGCAGGTGAAGAGCGCGCGGCTCACCGCCGAACTCGAGAAGGACTTCACGCTGATGCTGCCGCTCGTGCGCTGGCTGAACGGCGTGCTGGGCCTGAAGCCCGCCGCGAGGCGGTAGCAGCACCAACGGCCGGAAGGAGCCCCGACCGACATGCACGTCGCCCCCGACTTCCTGCGGACGCTCGCGATCGTCCTCGGCGTGGCCGCCGTCACGACGGTCGTCTTCCAGCGCCTGCGCCAGCCGGTCGTGTTCGGCTACATGCTCGCCGGCCTCATCGTCGGCCCGCACGTGCCGATCCCGCTCGTCGCCGACTCGGACACCGTGCACACGCTGTCCGAACTGGGCGTCATCATGCTCATGTTCGCGCTCGGGCTGGAGTTCAGCCTGCGGCGGCTCGTGGGCGCGGGCTGGCCGGTGCTCATCGTCGGCGTGCTGCAGAGCACGGTGCTGCTGGGCCTCGGGTACGCGGCCGGGCGCGCGTTCGGCTGGAACGTCCTGCAGAGCATCTTCGCCGGCGCGGTCATCGCGGTCTCGTCCACGACGATCATCGTGAAGGCCTACCTGGACCTGAAGGTGCAGGGCCGCGTCACGGACCTCGTCTTCGGCGTGCTCATCGTCGAGGACGTGCTCTCGATCCTCATGCTCGCCGTGCTCGTGCCCATCTCCTCGGGCGGCGCGGCCGCCGCCCCGGTGGGCGAGACGCTGGTCCGGCTGGGCGTGTTCCTCATCGGGGTCATCGCCGTGGGCATGCTCGTGATCCCGCGGCTCATGCGCTTCGTCATCCGCATGAAGCGTCCCGAGACGACGCTCGTCGCGAGCATCGGCATCTGCTTCGCGATCGCGCTGCTGGCGCGCTCGCTCGGCTACTCGGTGGCCCTCGGGGCCTTCCTCGCCGGCTCGCTGGTCGAGGAATCCGGCGAGGGCAAGACGATCACGCACCTGATCGAGCCCGTGCGCGACATGTTCGCAGCCGTCTTCTTCGTCTCGGTCGGCATGCTGCTCGAGCCCGCGCTCGTCGCCGAGCACTGGCAGGCCGTCGTGGTGTTCACGCTGCTCGTCGTCTTCGGCAAGGTGGGCGCGGTCACGGTCATCGCGTTCCTGACGGGCGCGGGGACGCGCGTGGCGCTCCAGGCCGGCATGAGCCTGGCGCAGGTCGGCGAGTTCTCGTTCATCCTGGCGAGCGCCGGCTACGCCGCCGGGGTGATGCCGGACTTCTTCTACGGCGTCGTCGTCGCGGTCTC
>CAZUEM010000357.1:0-1775 GCA_964619155.1 uncultured bacterium | reverse complement strand
GCTACGTCGAGAACTACACGTTCCTCGCGCTCGCGCTCGCCGCGTACGCGCTCGCCGCGCTGCGCGCGCTCGCGGGCCGCGCGCCGCTCGTGCTGCCCGCGGCGCTGCTGGTCGTGGCGCTGGCGCTGCACCTGTCGGCGGCGGTCGCCGTCCCGTCGTTCCTGTTCCTCGTCGCGCACCGGCTGCTCGACCGCCGCGCGCGGCTCGCGGCGCTGCGCGACCTGGCGCTCGCGGCCGGGCTCTACGTCGCGACGCACCTGCTGCTCGCGCGCATCGGCCGCGGCTACGACTGGACGGCCATGCTGCTCGCGCTCGGGCGGCGCACCACCGACTCGACCACCAGCTACGGCTTCCACCCGCCGACGCTCGAGCAGTTCCTGCAGCAGCAGGCCCTGATTGGCCCGCTCGGGATCTTCCTGCTCGGCCTCGCGGCCGTGGCGGCGCTGCGGCTGCGCCTGTGGCGCGACGGGCGCTCGCTCTTCCTCGCCGCGCTCGCGCCCGGCTACGTCGCCGCCTCGGTCATCGCAGGCGACTCGAACCTGGGCGTCGCGCGCAACTGGGACCTGCTCGCGCCCGCGGGGTTCGTGTTCACGCTGGTCGCGCTCGGCTTCGCGACGCGCGCGCCGTGGGAGGGCGCGGCGCTGCGTCGCTGGCTGTTCGTGCTCGCGCTCGCCTCCGCCTTCCACACCGTGCCGTGGATCGCGCTGAACGCCTCGGCCGAGCGCACCGTCGAGCGCTTCAAGGTGCTGCCGCTCGGCCTCGGCCGGGCGAAGGTGATGGTCGCTGACTGGTACTACGCGAAGGGCCGCGAGGACGAAGCGCTCGGCTGGTACCGGCTCGCGCTGGACGAGAACCCGCTGCAGAACCACGCGCACAGCCAGCTCGGCCGAATCGCGCTCCACCGCGGGCGCCCGGACATCGCCGAGCAGGCGTTCCGCGAGGCGCTGCGCTCGCGCCCGACCATGGCGCTCTACCGCTTCCAGCTCGTGGACGCGCTCGTGCGCTCGCACCAGCTGGGGCCGGCGCGCGCCCAGCTCGACACGCTGCTCGCGCTCGAGCCCGGCATCGCCGGCTACCGCGCGGCGTCGGCGGTCGTGTGGTTCGCGCTGGGCGAGGCCGACAGCGCCCGCGCCGCGCTCGCCGCGGCCGAGCGCCTCGCGCCCGGCGACACGCTCGAGCCCGCGCTGCGCGCCGCGTTCGACCGCGGCGTGCCGGCCCCCGCGGTGGTGAGCGAGGTCTGGCCGAAGCTGGTCGAGTACTGAGGCCCGCGCCGAGGAGGCGTCAGCCGGACTTCCGCTCCCGCGTGTAGACGTCCGGGTCCCAGCGGTGCATCCAGCGCTCGGGGTTCTCGATCCCGGTGAAGCCGAACTTGCGGTAGAGCCCGTGCGCGTCGCGAGTGGCCAGCACCCAGCGGCGCAGGTCCTGCAGGTCCGGGTGCGCGGTCATGCATTCCATCAGCCACTTCGAGAGCCCGCGGCCGCGCCAGGGCTCGAGCACGAACACGTCGCCGACGTAGGCGTACGTCGCGCGGTCCGAGACGACTCGCGCGAAGCCGACCTGCTCGCCCTCGCGCGCCGCCGGCGGCTCGAGCGGGTCGCCGCCCTCGCGGTAAAGGCCGAAGCACAGCGCGCCCTCGATCGAGCGCCGCACGACCTCGCGCGGGATGCCCTGCGCCCAGTAACTCGCCGACAGGAAGCCGTGCACGACGTCGAGGTCCACGCGCGCGCGGCCGGTGTCCGCCACGAAGCCGTCGCGGCGCCGGCGGAGCGGGGCGC
>CAZUEM010000356.1:0-1776 GCA_964619155.1 uncultured bacterium | reverse complement strand
GCGCGTGGGGATCCACGTCCTGCCCGACGCGCAGCGACAGGAGCGCGCGCGCGAGCTTCTCCGGCCGCGCCACGCGCTGCAGCACGCCCCGCACGGTCGCCACCACCACGCCCGTCTCGCCCGCCGCGAGCCGGCCCAGCGTCTCGAGCCGCTCGGCGGTGATCGTCGGGTGCGGCGACGAGGGGTCGTAGGGGAGCGAGTCGGGCTCGGGGAACGCGAACGTCGCGCCGCGGCCGCGGAAGTACTCGACGTCGTCGCGCGCCGCCTCGAACGCCTCGCCGTGCGGCACCACGTAGAGCACGGTGCGTTCGGTGCGCCGCTGCAGCCACGACGCCAGGTACGCGCGCGCCGATCCGGCCAGCCCGCGCACCGCGACGCGAGGGCGCCTGCCGGCCGCATCGCCGCGGTTCCAGCCGTCCTTGAGCGTGCCGAGCAGGTCGAGGGCCTCGGGGCTCCGGTCGGCGTAGCTCGCGAGCCGCTCGGCGAGGTCGTCGGTCAGGTAGACGTCGGTGGTGGACACGTTCGGGGGCGGACTCCGGTTCGGGCTCCAAGCACGAAAAGCCGCCACGGAGATTTCCCGGGCGGTCGCGGCGAGTTCTGTGGGCCCCCGTGCGGGCGGGCGACGCGCGACGCTAGCAGCCGGGCGCGGGCGCGCTCAAGCGGGGGCGCCGCGAGACGGGCTCCGGTGCGGATCGCGCGGTCCGGCGAGAGGCAGGCGAAGGCCCCGACGGCGTGCGCCGCCGGGGCCTTCGTGGTGCGCGTGCCTGCTTCGGTCAGGGCTGGAGCGCGAGCACCCGCAGCAGGGCTTCTCCCTCCGCGGTTCGAAGCCGTGCGAAGTAGACGCCCGGGCTGGTCGTGACGCCTCCGGACCGCGGTCCGCTCCAGGCGATCGCGTGCGAGCCCGCCGCGAGATGGCCGTCCACGAGCCGGGCGACGGCGCGGCCCGCGAGGTCGAACACGGCCAGTTCGACCCTGCCCGCGCCGCGGGTCGTGAACATGAAGCGCGTCGCCCCGCGGGCGGGGTTCGGCGTGGCCCGGAAGTCGAGCCGGCCGCGCGCGTACGCGATCGTCTCGGTCGAGAGCGGGATCATGCCGGCCGGGACGATCTGGCCGTTGTTGATGAGGTCGGCGATCGTCTTCGCCAGCTCGTGGTCGCCGGCGGGCTGGTCGATCTCGCGGTCGCAGAACGTGATCGCCTGCGACACGGTCGCCCCGTCGGCGCTGATGACGCTGGTCTGGCTCATGTAGCCGGCCGCGACGTTGAGCAGCAGCGCGAGTAACTGCTGCCGGGCGCGGCTGATCATCTGGACCGACCCGGTCAGGTTCAGGAGCTGCTTCGCGACCTGCAGCTTGTCCGGGCACAGGCCCGAGGGCGGCGGGTCGTAGACGAGCACCTGGTTGACCGCGTTGCTGTTGAAGTGCGCCGCGATCACGTCGAGGTACCCGCAGAGCGCGGCCGCCGGGACCTGCGCGCTGCCCCGGCCGCCGGTCGCGACGCCGACCTGGTGCTTCCAGAAGCCGATGGTGCGCGGGTTGTCCACCTGCTCGACGCAGTGGAGCGCGAAGTCCACGGCGCCCGGGCCCGGGCAGGCGGCGACGCCGATCTCGGAGACGGCGGCCGAGTAGCCGAGCGGCGTCATCACGGTGATCGTGTACTCGCCGGGCGCGAGCCCCGGGAACGAGTACGCGCCCGTGTCGTCGGTGACGGCGGTGGCGCTCAACTCGCCGGTGCCGACCGCGAACGCGTCCACCACGACCCCGAGCAGGGGGCCGCCG
>CAZUEM010000355.1:0-1784 GCA_964619155.1 uncultured bacterium | reverse complement strand
GTGCCCGCCGCGGTCGCGGCCGCGCACGGCCTCGGGCCGCTGGGCGCGGCGCTGCGCGCGATCCACTTCCCCGAGAACGCCGCGGCGCTCGAGGCGGCGCGGCGGCGGCTCGCGTTCGAGGAGCTGTTCCTGCTGCAGATGGTGATGGAGCTGCGCCGGCGCGTGCTCGCCGAGGAGGGCCGCGCCCTCGCGCTCTCGTCCACGGGCGCGCTCGCCCGGAAGGTCGAGGCCGCGCTGCCGTTCACGCTCACCGAGGACCAGCGCGCGGCGGTCGCCGACGTCGCCGCCGACCTCGCGCGCACGCGGCCCATGCACCGGCTCGTCGTGGGCGACGTCGGCAGCGGCAAGACCGCGGTGGCGCTGCTCGCCGCCGCGCACGCGCTCGAGACCGGGCACCAGGCGGCGCTCATGGCGCCCACCGAGGTGCTCGCGCGCCAGCACGCGGCGACGCTCGGGCGGCTCACCGCGGGAACCGGGCTCGAAGTCGCCTCGCTCACCGGCTCGACGCCGCCCGCGCAGCGCCGGCTGCTGGCCGCGCGGCTCGCGGCGGGGGAGGCCCTGCTCGTCGTGGGCACGCACGCCCTGCTCGAGGAGAAGGTGCAGCTGCCGAAGCTCGGGCTCGCGATCGTGGACGAGCAGCACCGCTTCGGCGTGAAGCAGCGCGCGACGCTGGCGAGGAAGGGCGTGCTGCCGCACGTGCTGGTGCTCACCGCGACGCCGATCCCGCGCACGCTGCAGCTGGCCTGCTTCGGCGACCTCGACGTGAGCGTGCTGCGCACCCGGCCCGCCGGCCGCGGGCGGCGCGTCACGCGGGTGACGGACGAGGGCAAGCTGCCGCAGGTGATCGAGTTCATGGCGCGCGAACTGGCCGCGGGGCGGCAGGCCTACGTCGTCGTGCCCGCGATCGAGGAGGGCGGCCGCACCGAGGTGCGCGCGGCCGAGTCCGAGGTCGAGCGGCTGCGCGCGCAGCCGCTGCTCGCGAAGTGGCGCATCGGCCTGCTGCACGGCCGGCTCAAGTCGGACGAGAAGCTCGCGGTCATGCAGGCGTTCCAGCAGGGCGAGCTGCACGTGCTGGTCGCCACGACCGTCATCGAGGTGGGCGTGGACGTGCCGAACGCGACGCTCATGGTGGTGCAGAACGCCGAGCGGTTCGGGCTCACGCAGCTCCACCAGCTGCGCGGGCGGGTCGGCCGCGGCGAGCACCGCTCGGTGTGCGTGTTCGTCGCGGGCGGCGCCGTCCCCGCGAGCGGGCAGGAGCGGCTCGCGGTCATGGCGAGCACGGACGACGGCTTCGAGCTGGCGGAGGCGGACCTGCGCCTGCGCGGGCCCGGCGAGCTCTGGGGCACGCGCCAGTCGGGCCTGCCGCGGCTCAAGCTGGCGCACCTGGGGCGCGACGAGCCGCTGCTGCTCGAGGCGCGGGAGGCCGCGCGCGCGGTCGTGGCCGCCGACGCGCGGCTGCGGGACGCGGCGCACGCCGCGCTGCGCGGGGCGCTCGTCACGCACTACCGCGAGCCGCTGGAACTGGCGCTGGCGGGCTGAGCGCGGCGGCCGCTCGGGCGCCGTGCGGCGCCGGGCCGGCGCGCCGCGGTGGTAACCTGCCCGCCGTGATCCCGGCCGTCACCGTATCGTGCCCCGCCTGCGGGGCCGCCTACCTGCTGCCGCGCGCGCTGCTCGGTCCGCTCGGCGCGCGCGTCACCTGCCCGGGCTGCCGCGCGGCCTTCGAGGTGGACCGGGAAGGCGCCGCGCCCGCCGGTCCGCCGCCGCCCCCGCAGGCCGCGACGGCG
>CAZUEM010000354.1:0-1788 GCA_964619155.1 uncultured bacterium | reverse complement strand
CGCACGGCACACACCGGGCGGAAGAGGAGCCTTCATGGAGCGGAGGGACAGGATGAGCGGGCTGACGCCGCGAGTCGTCACCACGAAACGCGGCGCACGACGCGCAGGCGGAGCCGGTTCGGCGCACGCGGCGCGCGCCCTCGCTCTCGCGCTGGCGCTGTGCGCGATGCTCGCCGCCGCGCCCGTGCGGCCCGCGGAGAGCGCCGGCGAGGGCCCGGTGCGCGTCGAGGTCGTCCGGCGGGGCGACGGCTGGCGGCTGCTGCGCGGCGGCGAGCCGTACGTGATCAAGGGCGCGGGCGGAGACGGCAGCCTCGAGCTGCTCGCGGCGAGCGGGGCGAACAGCATCCGGACGTGGGGCGCCGACAGCATCGGTCCGCTGCTCGACCGGGCGCACCGGCTGGGGCTCACCGTGACGGTGGGTTTCTGGCTCGGGCACGAGCGGCACGGCTTCGACTACGCGGATCGCGCTCAGGTGGCCGCGCAGTACGAACGCGTGCGGGAGGGCATCCTGCGCTACAAGGACCATCCCGCCGTGCTCGCATGGGGGATCGGCAACGAGATGGAAGGGTTCGCCGACGGCGGCAACCCGGCCGTCTGGGCGGCGGTGGAAAGTCTCGCCGCGCTCGCGCACCGGCTCGACCCCGCGCACCCGACCATGACCGTCACCGCCGACATCGGCGGCAAGCGCGTGGAGTCCGTGCACCGGCTGTGCCCGAGCATCGACATCATGGGCATCAACAGCTACGGCGGCGCCCCGTCGCTGCGCGAGCGCTACCGCAAGGCCGGCGGCACGCGCCCCTACGTGGTGACCGAGTTCGGCCCGCCCGGAACCTGGGAGGTCGGGCGGAACGCCTGGGGCGGGGTCGAGGAGCCGACGAGCACGCGCAAGGCGGACTCCTATCGCCACACGTACGAGGGGCTCGCGGCGGACTCGGCGGCGTGCCTGGGCTCGTACGCGTTCACGTGGGGCGCGAAGCAGGAGGCGACGGCGACCTGGTACGGCATGCTGCTTCCCGACGGCTCGCGGCTGGCCGCCGCCGACGCGATGGCCGAACTGTGGTCGGGACGCGCGCCCGCCGACCGCTGCCCGGCGATCGACACGTTCGCGCTCGCGGGGCCGGACGAGGTGGCGCCCGGTGCGCCGGTGCGGGTGCGGCTCGTCGCGCGCGACCCGGAAGGGGACGCGCTCGCGGTCGAATGGTCGCTGCGCGCCGACCCGATCTCCTACGAGACGGGCGGCGACTGGCGGCCGGCGCCGCGACGCCACCCCGAGTCCATCGTGGCGGCGGGTCCCGGCGGGGCCGAGCTGCGGATGCCCCGGCGGCCCGGCAAGTACCGGGTATCGGTCGTGGTTCGCGACGGACACGGGGGCGCCGCGGCGGCGAACCTGCCGCTCCACGTGCGCGGCGAACCGGGCTCGGAGCCGCTCGCGGACCTGGTGGACCTGCCCCTCGTGCTCGTGGGCGACGGCTCACACGCGGCCTACGCGCCCTCGGGATGGATGGGGGACCATGCCTCGCTGGCGATGGATGCGCGCTCGCGCGAGCGGCCGCGAAGCGGCGAGACGTGCGTGAAGTTCACGTACGGCCGATTCGACGGCTGGGCCGGCGTCGTGTGGCAGGACCCGCCGAACGACTGGGGCGATCGCGCCGGCGGGTTCGACCTGAGCGGCGCCACGCGGCTGACCTTCTGGGTTCGCGGGGCCGACGGCGGCGAGCGGGTCAAGTTCGGCTTCGGAATCGTCCCGAAGGACAAGCCGTTCCACGACACCGCGACGGCGGAGCGCGA
>CAZUEM010000353.1:0-1788 GCA_964619155.1 uncultured bacterium | reverse complement strand
GCCGGCCCCGGCGCGCGGCGGCGCGCTGGCGCTCGCGGCGCTGTTCGCGCTCTCGGGGTTCGCGGCGATGGTCTTCCAGATCGCCTGGGTGCGGCTCTACGGGCTCGTGTTCGGCTCGTCGGTCTACTCGTTCGCGGGCGTGCTCGGGGTCTACCTGTTCGGGCTCGCGCTCGGCAGCGCGGCGGTCGCGTTCGTGCTCGCTCGCGGCGCCCGCGTGGCGACGTTCGCCAAGCTCCAGCTCGCGATCGCCGTGGCCGCCGCGGCCGGCGTGCACTTCTTCGCGAAGCTGCCCGACCAGATGTTCGAGCTGGCCACGCGCTCGGCCGGGAGCTGGAGCGCGCTCTTCACCGGCCAGCTCGGCATGGTCGCGACGCTGCTGCTCGTGCCGTGCGCGCTGCTCGGGGCCGTGTTCCCGGTGGCGGCGAAGCTGCTCCAGCGCGGCGACGGCGGGCACGCGGCCGGATTCGCCTACGCGGTCAACACCGCGGGCACGATCCTCGGCTCGCTGGTCGCGGGTTTCGTGCTGGTCCCGGCGTGGGGCGTGCAGGGCGCGCACGTGGCGGCGCTCGCGCTCTCGGGCGCGATCGGCCTCGCCTCGCTCGCGATCGCCCGCGCGCGCGGCGACCTGAAGGCCGGCGACCTGCTGTTCGCGGGGGTCGCGGCGCTGGCGGCGGCGGGGCTCGCCTGGAGCGCGCCGAAGTGGGACCCGGCGCTCATGTCCGCGGGCGTCTTCCGGCCGCAGCGCGCGAACGAGCTGGCGACGGTCGCGCGCGCCAGCACCTCGGGCGGCTCGACGCTGTGGCGCGCGACCCGCGCGGAGAAGACGCTCTACTACCGCGAGGGCGTCAACGGCTCGGTGCTGGTCGGCACCGACGAGGCGGGCACGGACCGCTGGCTGCAGGTGGGCGGCAAGATCGACGCGAGCCTGCAGGACATGGAGACGCAGGTGCTGCTGGGCCTGCTGCCCTCGGCGATGGCCGACACGGGCGCGCGCACGCTCGTCGTCGGGCTCGGCTCGGGCTACACGCTGGCGGCCTCGCTCGCGGCGGGCGCCGGCCCGACCGAGGTGGTCGAGCTCGAGCGCGGCGTGGTCGAGGCCTCGGAGTTCTTCCACGAGCCGGGCGCGAACCCGCTGCGCGACCCGCGCGTCACGCTGGTCCTGGGCGACGCGCGCACGCACCTCGCGCACACGCGCGCCACCTACGACGTCATCGTCTCGGAGCCCTCCAACCCGTGGATCGCGGGGGTCAACAACCTCTTCACGGTGGACTACTACCGGCGCGTGAAGGCGCGGCTCGCGCCGGACGGCGTGTTCTGCCAGTGGATGCAGCTCTACGAGATCTCGCCCGGGACCGTCCGCTCGATGCTGGCGTCGTTCCTCGAGGTGTTCCCCGAGGGCGACGTGTTCACGGTCTGGCGCGCGGTGGACGTGCTGCTGGTCGCGAACCCCTCGGGCCGTTCGCTGTCGCTCGACCGCCTGGGGGGACCGGCCGCGCGCCGCATGCTCGCGGCGGCCCACATCGCCGAACCGGAGGACGTCGCCAGCTACTGGACCGGGCCGTTCGCGGCGCTCGCGCCGCTCGCGAAGGAGGCGACGCTCAACCGCGACGACCGCCCCGTCGTCGAGTACCGCGCCCCGCGCGACCTCGTGGCGGTCGGGCACGCGGCGCTGCGCGGCGATCCCGGCGCGACGCGGCTCGTGCCGTTCGAGCGCGCGCGGCCGCGGGGCGCGCCGTTCGCGGGCTGGGACGCGGCCGACTGGCACACGCGGCGGGTGCGGCGGCTGCG
>CAZUEM010000352.1:0-1792 GCA_964619155.1 uncultured bacterium | reverse complement strand
TGCACTTCGAGGTCCGCAAGGGCTCCTCCGCGCAGAACCCGGAGACCTGGCTGCGGTAGCGCGGCCGGGCGACAGGAGAACCGCCATGCAGGCCATCGGCACCTACGCCATGGAAGTCACCACCGCGCGATCCTTCGACGACGCGATCGCGCGCGTCACCGAGCTGCTCGCCGAGCAGGGGTTCGGCGTGCTCACCGAGATCGACGTGAAGGCCACCTTCCGGAAGAAGCTCGACCTCGACTGGAGGCCGTACCGGATCCTCGGCGCGTGCAATCCGACGTTCGCGAGCCGCGCGCTCGAGGCCGTGCCGCACGTCGGCGTGCTTCTGCCGTGCAACGTCGTGGTCTGGGACCAGGGCACGCACCGCGTCGTCACCGCCATGGAGCCGAAGGTGATGTCGCAGGTGGTGGACCACCCGGTGCTCGCCGAGGTCGCGGCCGAGGTGAGCGCCCGGCTGCGCACGGTGCTCGAGACGCTCGGCTGAAGGAGGGCGCGGGCCCTGGCCGCGGCCCGGAAGCGATGGGCGCCTCGAGTAACCCTGCGGGCGCCTGCCGCGCCCGAACGCGCCGCCGCCCGCCGCGGCCGGAAACGCGAAGCCCCGGGGCGTCGAACGCTCCGGGGCCCGCGTGTGCCGCGCGGCCGGCGATCAGGCCGGGCGCGGACGCCAGTTGGCCCACGCGGGCCTGCCGTTGTCGTCGCGCAGGCGGAGCGGCTTGCCCTCGCGGTCGAGCTTCGCGGCGAGGATCACGCGCTCGCCGTCCACCTTCAGGTACGAACCGGTGATGGTCACCTGCTCGCCCTCGCCCAGCTCGAAGCGCTGCGCCGCGAGCCACGCGGCCGGCGCGAGGTGCACCCAGAACGTCTCGCCGCGGCTCTGCACCTGCGCGCGCAGGCCCTCGGCCATGCCTTCCATGGGCGTGAACTTCTCGACCTTGACGACGACGGCGGGGACCACGACCTCGAGGTTCGGGTCGTACTGGCGGTCGTAGGCCTGGCCGCGCTCCCAGCCGGCGAGGGCGGGATCGGGCGGCGCGGCGGCCGCGGCACTCGCGACGAGCAGCAGCGCGGCGGCGAGGGCGAAGCGGAGTTTCATGGTGGGCCTCCTGCGGGTGGTGAGGGGAATCGACGCGCGCACGCGGGCACGTCTTCGGGAAGTCCTCCCTGCATCGCGTGGGCCAGCGCGCCGCGCCCGCGGCGCGGGCCGTCGCGCGTGCGCGCGGCCCTGCGCGCAACGAGATAGCCCCGCGAAACCATGAACGATTCCGTGACGCGCGACGCGGAATCGTCAGGCGCGCCTGCCATGCGCGTGGGCGGCCTGACACGCTGACAGCGCTCGGGCATGATGCGCGCGTCTGCTAGATTCCGCGCCGCGAGTTCAGCCTTCGGCCAGACCCCTTCGAGACCATGCCCGCGCCCCAGCTCTCCCAGCTCCTCGGCCAGCCCGACGTTTCCGCGTTCCTGCGCGGCATCGTCGCGCGCCAGCGCTACGGCAACGCCTACCTGTTCCAGGGCGCCGCGGGCGTGGGCAAGGGCACGGCGGCGCTCGCGTTCGCGCGCGCGGCGCTGTGCGACCGCGTGCCGGGCGCGGCGACGTTCGCGCCACGCGAAGCGGCCGAGCCGTCGCTGTTCGGCGAGGTCGCGCCGCAGGCGCCGCCGCCGGCCGCGGGCGACGACGCCTGCGGCGAGTGTCCCGCGTGCGTGAAGAGCGGTTCGCTCCAGCACCCCGACCTCAAGTTCCTCTTCCCCGTCTCGGGCGAGGAGAAGGCGGCCGAGGAGAGCATCGGCGAGACGA
>CAZUEM010000351.1:0-1794 GCA_964619155.1 uncultured bacterium | reverse complement strand
GGCCGCGGAGGCGGGCTCGACGGCCGCCGGCGTGACGGCCCCCGCGCCCGGCGCTACGCTCGCCGCGCCGGAGGCGCCCGCGCAGGCCCCGGCGGGCGACTCGATCGCGGTGGACGTCACGGTCGCGCCGCCCGCGGACATCTTCGTGGACGGCCGGCAGGTCGCCGCGGCGGCCACCCGCTGGAGCGGCCGGGCCGCGCGGCGGACGGTGACGGTGCGCGTGGACGCCGGGGAATACGGCGCGCGCGAGCAGAAGAAGAAGCCGAGGGCGCGCGACGCGGCGCTCTCGTTCCAGATGGACCTCCTGGCCGGCAGCGGCGGCGTGTACGTGAGCGGCCCCCGCGACGGCCTCGACATCTACGTGGACGGCGTCTACCGGCGGGCGGTGACGCCGTCGCCGGTGCGCCCGCTGTCCGTGGGCCCGCACACCATCGAGGTGCGCGTGCGCGGCACGGGCGAGGTGGTGGCCACGCGGCAGGTCGTGGTCCGGGAAGGTCCCAGCAACGTCGTGGTGGATTTCTCCGCCGGGCGCTGAGCCGGCGGCATCGGTCCCTCTGTCCTTCGCCCCCCGGCGATCCGGAACCCGCACTCCCCATGTCCGAACCGACCCAGATCGGCCACTACCTCATCAAGGGCCTGCTGCGGCACGGCCGCTCGGCGGACTCGTACTTCGCCGAGAACGCCGCCATGCGCAGCCAGAAGGTGCTGCTGCGCGTGCTGCACGCCGACACGGCCGCCGACCCCGCTTTCGTGCGCACGTTCATGGAGGAGGCGCGCATCGCCGCGCGCCTCGACCACAACTGCATCGCCTCGGTGCTCGACCTGAAGAGCGACGACGATCGCGTCTACGCCGTGCTCGAGTTCATCGAGGGTCTCGAGCTGAACGAGCTGCTCGAGCGCTTCGGCCCGCCGCCGCCCGAGGTGGCGGCCGCGATCATGCGCGAGGTGTGCAGCGCGCTCGAGCACGCGCACGGCAAGTCCATCCTCCACCGGCGGCTGCGCCCGCACCTGGTCAAGGTCACGCCCGAGGGCGGGGTCAAGGTGCTGGGCTTCGGGCTGCGCGAGCGCGAGAGCATGCTGGTCTCGACGTTCGCGCCCGACGCGCTGCGCGAGGAGCTCTACCGGCCGCCGGAGCAGGTGCGCGAGGAGCCCATGGACGTGCGCGGCGACCTGTACTCGCTCGCCGTCGTCGTCTACGAGCTGCTCACGCGCCGGCTGCCGTTCGACACGCTCATCGGCCCGGCCGGCAAGGCGCCGCCGCGCAAGGCCCCGCCGGTGTTCGAGCACAACCCGCTCGTGCCGGGCGCGTTCGGCCGGCTGCTCGAGCGCTGCCTCGCCGAGCGCCGCGAGGAGCGGCCCGCCAACGCCGCCGAGGTGCGCCGCGCGCTCGACGACCTGCTCGACGAGTACCACGTCATGCACGCGTCGGACCTGCTGCAGCTCTACCTCGGCAACCCGCCGGACTACACCGAGCAGGCGCGCAAGCGCTCGCTCGAGTTCATGCTGCGCGACGCCGAGCGGCTCTCGAAGGGCAGCGACGCCGAGCGCCGCGCCGCGATCGAGGAGCTCGAGCGCGTGCTCGCCGCGGAGCCGAACCACAAGCAGGCCGCCTCGCTCGTGCGCAGGCTGCGCCCGTCGTCGGACCCGGGCCGCGTGCCGCCCGCCGCCGCGGCCGTCCCGCCCGCGGCCACCGTCCCGCCCGCGGCTTGACCGTCCCCCGCCCCACACTCATGCTTCGCCAAGCTTCGTTTGAGCGCGATGTAAATGCCCGCCGCATTGACTGCATGAGCCGCA
>CAZUEM010000350.1:0-1800 GCA_964619155.1 uncultured bacterium | reverse complement strand
CCACGGACGCCGCGCTCGGCTTCACCGTTCCGGGCCGGCTCGAGGCCGTGCGCGCGGACGAGGGCGACACGGTCTCGGCGGGGCAGCCGCTCGCGTGGCTCGACCGCTCGGAGACGCTCGGCCGCCGCGACCAGGCGGCCGCGCAGGTGGCCGCGGCGAAGGCGCAGCTGCTCGAGCTCGAACGCGGTTCGCGCCCGCAGGAAATCGCGGCCGCGCGCGCGGCGGCGAAGGCCGCGGCCGACCGGCTCGCCGACGCCGAGCGCGACGCGGCGCGCGTGCGCGAGCTGCGCGCACGCGACCTCGTCAGCCAGCAGGACCTCGACAAGGCGCTCACCGCGCTCGAGGTGGCGCGCAGCGCGAGGGTGCAGGCCTACGAGCAGCGGCGGCTCGTCGAGCTGGGCCCGCGGGCCGAGCGGATCGAAGCGGCGAGGGCCGCGCTCGCCGGCGCGCAGGCCACGCTGCGCACGCTCGAAGCCGCGCTCGCCCAGATGGAGGTGCGCGCGCCGTTCGCGGGCACGATCACGGTCCGCAACCGCGAGCCGGGCGAGATCCTGACCGCGGGCTCGCCGGTGCTGACGCTGCTCCACCGCGACGACCGCTGGGTGCGGATCTACGTGCCCGAGACCCGGGTCGGGGCGGTCCGCGTGGGCCAGCGCGCGACGATCACCTCGGACACGTTCCGCGACCGCCGCTACGAGGGCCGCGTCGTGGCCGTCGCCTCCGAGGCCGAGTTCACGCCCAAGACGGTGCAGACGCGCGAGGAGCGCGTGAAGCTCGTGTACGCCGTCAAGGTACGCATCACCGGCGACCCGTCGTTCGACCTCAAGCCCGGCATGCCGGCCGACGTCGTGCTGGAGGCGGCGGCGAAGTGAGCGGCGAACCCGCGATCTCGGTCCGCGGCCTCGCCCGCCGCTTCGGCGCGCTGGTCGCGGTGGACGGCCTCGCGTTCGAGGTGCGGCCGGGCGAGTTGTTCGGGCTGGTCGGCCCCGACGGCGCGGGCAAGACCACCACGCTGCGCATGCTGGCCGGGGTGCTGCCGCCCTCGGACGGCGACGCGGTCGTGCTGGGCGAGAGCGTGGCCCGCGACCCCGAGCGCGTGAAGCCGCACCTCGCCTACATGTCGCAGCGCTTCGGGCTCTACGGCGACCTCACGGTGCGCGAGAACCTCGAGTTCTACGCGGACCTCTACGAGGTGCCGGCCGCCGAGCGCCCGGCACGCCTCGAGAGGCTCTACCGCTTCTCGAACCTCGGGCCGTTCGCGGACCGGCTGGCGGCAAAGCTCTCCGGCGGCATGAAGCAGAAGCTCGGGCTCTCGTGCGCGCTCGTCCACGAACCGCGCGTGCTGCTGCTCGACGAGCCCACGTTCGGCGTGGACCCGGTCTCGCGCCGCGACCTGTGGATCATCGTCCACGAGATGGTGGCGCGCGGCGTCACCGCGGTCGTCAGCACGGCCTACATGGACGAGGCCGAACGCTTCGACCGCCTCGCGCTGCTGCACCGCGGACGCGTCGTGGCGCTCGACGCTCCGGGCGCCCTGCAGGCCGGGCTGGCCGGGCGGCTGCTCGGGTTCCGCGTGGACCGCGTGCGCGCGGCGCGCGCCGCCGCCGCGGCGGTGCCCGGCGTGGTGCGCGCGACCGTGTTCGGCGAGTGGCTGCACGTGACGGTCGCCGGCGACGGCGGCGCGCTCGGGCGCGTCGAGGCCGCGCTGCGCGCCGCGGGCTGCGCCGTGTCCGACCGCCACCCGCTCGAGCCCTCGCTCGAGGACGTCTTCATGGACCGCGTCGCCGAGGCCGACGCCGC
>CAZUEM010000349.1:0-1810 GCA_964619155.1 uncultured bacterium | reverse complement strand
CCGGCGGCGCGGCGGCCGGGGCTTCGGGGCGGGAGCGCTTGCGGGACATGGGCGCGCAGTCTAGCCGAGCGCCGCGCGCGCGCACGAGCGGCGCGAGGCGGCCTTCCGCACGGTCGCGTCCGCGGGGACGAGGCGCCGCACGGGCGGGGCCGCTCTCTGGACCGCCGCGGCGCCGCGCGCGTACCTTTCGCGTTCCATGTCCGCTCCGGCCGTCCGACTGCTCGGCATCACCCGGCGCTTCGGCACCTGCGTCGCCAACGACGAAGTCACGCTCGAACTCGCCCCCGGCGAGATCCACGCGATCGTCGGCGAGAACGGCGCGGGCAAGAGCACGCTCATGCAGGTGCTGTTCGGGCTGCTGCAGCCCGACGCCGGACGCATCGAGATCGGCGGAGCGCCCGTGCGGCTGCGCGGCGCCGAGGACGCCATGCGCCACGGGCTCGGCATGGTGCACCAGCACTTCATGCTGGTGGAGACCATGACGGTCGCCGAGAACGTCACGCTCGGCCGCGAGCCGCGCGCCGGCTTCGGCGCGTTCCGCCCGCGCGAGGCCGAGCGCATCGTGGCCGGGCTGGCCGAGCGCCACCGGCTGCCGGTGGACCCGCGGGCGCGGATCGCGCAGCTCTCGGTGGGCGCCCAGCAGCGCGTCGAGATCCTCAAGGCGCTCTACCGCGGGGCCCGCGTGCTCATCCTCGACGAGCCGACCGCGGTGCTGACGCCGCAGGAGGTGGACGAGTTGTTCGCGGTGCTGCGCGCGCTGCGCCAGGGCGGCGTCACGATCGTGCTCATCACCCACAAGCTGGCCGAGGTGCGCGCGCTCGCCGACCGCGTCACGGTGATGCGCGGCGGCCGCGTCGTGGGCGGCGGGCCGATCGCGGAGATGCCGGTCGGGCGCATGACCGAGCTGATGGTCGGCCACGTCCCGGCGCCGCTCGCCGCGCGCGCGGCTCGCGCGCCGGGCCCGGCTTTGCTCGCGGCCACGGACCTCGAGGTGCGCGATTCGCGCGGACTGCCCGCGGTGCGCGGCGTCACCTTCCAGGTGCGCGCGGGCGAGATCGTCGGCATCGCCGGGGTCGAGGGCAACGGCCAGCACGAACTGGTCGAGTGCCTGGCCGGGCTGCGGCCCGCCGCGCGCGGTACGATCGCGATCGGCGGCCGCACGCCGGCGCCGGGCGCGCGCGCGCGCCGCGACGCCGGGCTCGCGCACGTGCCCAGCGACCGCCTGCACCGCGGGCTCGTGCCCGACATGACGCTCGCCGAGAACCTGGTGCTCGGCCGCCAGCGCGACCGCGGCCGGCTCGCGGGCCCGTGGTTCGGCGGCCGCGCGCTCGAGCGCCTCGCCGCGCCGCGGCTCGAGGAGTTCGACGTGCGCCCGCCCGCCCCGCGCCAGCGCGCCGCGCGGCTCTCGGGCGGCAACCAGCAGAAGCTCATCGCCGCGCGCGAGCTGTCGCCGCGCGGCCCCGGCGCGCCGGAGACGGTCGCGATCCTCGCCGCGCACCCGACGCGCGGCGTGGACCTCGGGGCGATCGACTTCCTGCACCGCCGGCTGCTCGCCGAGCGCGACGCCGGACGCGCGGTGCTGCTCGTCTCGAGCGAGTTGTCGGAGATCCTCGCGCTCTCGGATCGCATCCTCGTCCTGTACGAGGGGCGCGTGGTGCACGAGACCGCGCCGGGGAGCACCGACGAACGCACGCTCGGCCTGCACATGACCGGGCGCGCCACGATCACCGACACGCCGCTGCCGCCGCGCGGCCCCGCCGAGGACGGAGGCCGCGCGTGAGCGCCGCGCCCGCCCCGGTCGCGGCCCGGC
>CAZUEM010000348.1:0-1840 GCA_964619155.1 uncultured bacterium | reverse complement strand
CGGTCGAGTGCTCGATCCAGTGGTTGAAGATCGCGCGGATCGCGGGCAGGTCGGCGGGGGTGGCGTCGCGCAGCCGGCCGGCGCTCATGAGGGCATCGCCTCGTCGCGCGCCGCGAGGGCCTCGCGGGCCAGCTCCGTGATCGTCCTGCCGGGGCAGCCGGCGTAGCGGCCGAGGATGTGCTCGTGCAGGCTCACGATGCGCGCCGGGTCGCACTCCCGGAGGAACAGCTTGAACCGGAACCCGCCGCGGGCGCGCAGCGAGAGATCGCTCCACGACGGCCGGCCCCAGGAACGCCTGCGCGCGCTCTCGCGCTGGAAGTCCTCGACGTGGAACTGCAGCACCAGCGGCCGCCGGTCCAGCAGCCGCGCCTCGAGCTCGAGCAGCGCGAGAAACGCGCGCGTGCCCGCCGAGCGGAAGGTGAGGAATGTCGGCGCACCGGCAGGCACCAGCAGGGTGCTCGTGGGCACTTCGACCAGTCCGGGCGCGAGCACGTGGACGACGCGCGGGCTGGACCACCATCCCGGGTGAAAGGGCTTCGAACTGAGGAGCGGCAGGCGCTGGGGCGTGGCGCTCGAGTCCGCCACGTAGCCGAGGCTCCGCAGCCGCCCGACCGCCGCACGGCCGAGCGTGCACCAGCGGGGAGCGCGAAACGACGTCGGGGTGGCGCCGAAGTACTGCGCGTGGCGGTCGAACGACTCCGGCAGGAATGCCAGTCGCGTCGGGTCGGCGCCCATGAGCGCGTCGATCTCGTCCCAGTCGTGCAGGTGCCCGTGGCTGCCCACCTCGTGGCCGAGCCCGGGGAGGCGCCGAAGCGCGTCGCGGTACCGGGACTCGCCGAGCATCGCGGAGGGCACGAAGAACGTGGCCGCGCGCTCCGCGTCCCGGAATCGCTCCGCGGTGCGGACGATATCCTCCGGCAGGTCGACGTCGTGCAGGTCGAAGGTGAAGGCGATCGCGTGTGGACCGCGGCGGCCGGGCACGGGTCATCCTCGCATCAGGAGCATCCAGGCGCCGTGGCGCAGCCACGGCAGTGCGCGCATCAGGGTCGAATCCAGCCGCCGGGCGACGTCGAGCAGCGCGCGCGTGGGGGCGCCCGGCGGCAGGGACGCGTCGGCATTGTACACGGCGGGCAGCAGCAGCAGGCCGGCCGACAGCAGGTACCAGGCCTCGACGCGTGCCTCCGGGAACGCCGCCCGGCAGCGGCCGCGGTCCTTCCACGCGAGGTGACGGCGCGGCGTCAGCCGGTCCGGGTAGCGGATCCCGAGGAGCGCCCGCCAGGCGCGGTAGGCGAGGGCCACCGGACTGCCCGCGAGGTTTTCGACGAGCACGACGCGTCCGCCGGGGCGCAGCACGCGGCGCATCTCGGCCAGCGCCGCGTCGCGGTCGGTGTACTGCAGGACGCTGAAGCAGAAGATCGCGTCCACCGACGCGTCCGCGAGCGGCAGCCTTGCCGCGCTTCCGGTGACATGGTCGCCTCCCGGGTGGCGCCGGCGGGCGCCGGCCAGCACGTCATGGCCGACGTCGAGGCAGATCGTGCGGGCGCCGCAGTCCCGCAGCGCGCCGGCGACGTGACCTTCGCCGCTGCCCAGGTCGAGCACCCGGGCGCCGGGCCGGAGCGCCCCCGCGAGATGCGCGAGGGCCGGCCGCATCAGCGGCTCCAGGAAGAGCGGCGCGAAGCCCGCGCGCCGCGTGCGCCAGGACTCGAAGAGCCGCCCGGCCGTGTCGCTCATGCGAACCGGCGCGCCGGCTTCGCGATGCTCACACCCGCCTCACCTCGACGTGGCCCGCCAGCGCGGTGAGCGCGCGCTCGAGGTCGCGCTCGCGCACCAGCAGCAGGTC
>CAZUEM010000347.1:0-1875 GCA_964619155.1 uncultured bacterium | reverse complement strand
TAACGTATTGCCCTGTCGAGCTCCGGAGCATGCGCCCTCGCTATTCAGCGTTCCTGAAGAACCCGGCCAGTTATTAAGCGTTTGCCAGTCTACGCTTAATAAGTGGGGCGGCAAGGGTGAAGTCGTCCCCGAACAAACGCTGAATGAGCCCCCGGACCTACTTCGCCTTTCCGCGTCCGACCGCCTTCCCCCGCACCGCCTCGCCCCACTGGGCGAGGAACACGGTCAGGAACTGCTGTACGCCGCTGCCGCCGGTCGCGAGCGGGGCCAGGGCCAGCGCGACCGCGACCGCGACGTGGTAAGCGGTCGAGCGGGTCGCCTCGGCGCGCACGTAGGCGGGATGCGCGGTGTTGATCCAGACCGTGTTCTCGATGAGCCGCGCGAGTTCGGGGTCGCCCGAGCGATCCTCGAACTGGAGCGACAGCCCGTAGCGCTGGGCCCGCGAGCGCGGCCCGCCGGCGCCGGCCTCGCCCTCGCGTTCCGGGTCTGCGCCGCCCTCGGGCGGCGAGCCGGGCGGCGATGGTGGCGTCAGCACGTCTTCGTCCTGCCCGGCCGGCGGCCCGGTCACGGGCGGCGCTTGATCCGATCCCTGCGGCCCGTCCGCGGGCGGCACGCCGGGCGGCTCGTCGCCGGGCGCGCCACCCACCGCCGCCGCGCCATCGCCGCCCTTGGGCGGGAGCGTGATGCGGCGCTGCCCGCCGTGCTGGCGCTCGATCAGCGACGAGAGCAGCGGGAACTCGTCGGCGAGGCCTTCGAGCACGCGCTCGAGGTCGCGCTCGATCGGGCGCGCGATGCGGCGCCGCTCGTCCTGCGCGGTGTCGCGCGCGTCGCCCCAGCGCGTGAGCTGCGACTGCACGGCTTCCTGGATGGCGCGGCGGTACGACAGGTAGACGGCGCCGCGCGGTCCGGTGCGCACGAAGTCGCCCTTGTTGAGCGTCAGTGACTGCGCGAGCGCGGGCACCTCGATGATGCCGGTCACGCGCTCGGGCGCGGCGGGCAGGATGCCGAGCCAGTCCCAGCCCCGGCGGATGACCTTGCCGTACGTGGCGATGGCGATGCCGCGCTGCGCCTCGGGCAGCGGCAGCGCGTGGCGCTCGACGTAGCCGAGCCCCGAGGGCTTGCGCTGCCGCTCGATCTTGACCTCGATCCGCGCGTGCTCGGCGGCCGTCTCGCGCTGCATGGGGAGCGCGCGGCCGTTGAGCTCGAAGCGCACTCCCTTCGGATAGAGCGGCGCGAGCGGCGCGACGAACGCCTCCTCGAGCAGCGGCTGGTAGTGCGTGCGCAGCACGTGTTCGAGGAACCCGGTGTCGAGCAACGGCGAGAGCCCGTGGTGCAGCCGCAGCGTCACGGCGGTGCCGTGGTCGGCGACGTCGCCCGGCGGCGTGATGGGCTCGTAGGGCGCGAACTCGCGCGAGGCCAGGTGCCAGCGCGAGGCGGCGTGCGACTTGCCGCGGCGCGACTCGGTCACGACCTCGCTCGCGGCGAGCAGCGCGAGCTTGATGCCGACGCCCGCGAAGCCGATCCCCTCGCCGCGCGTCTTGCTGCTGGTCGCCAGATCGTGGAACCGGCGCAGTTCCTTCCACACCATGCCGCGGCCGTCGTCCTCGAACCGGAAGGTCGCGGCGGCGGGATCGGCGACGATGCGGACGACGGTGGCGCCCGCGTCGAGCGAGTTGGCGACCAACTCGGTGAGGATGGTCTCCTCGAGGCCGCCCGGATAGGCGTCGCGCAGGTCCTCGAGCAGGTGACGCAGGTCCACCTTGGTGTAGCCGCGGCCACGGGGCATGGGGGCTCCCGGAAAGAAGTCTGGCAATCGCGATCCGGGCGCAGCGTAGTCGCACGGCCCGCGTCCGGCCAAGCCCTCGAGCGCGGGCG
>CAZUEM010000346.1:0-1910 GCA_964619155.1 uncultured bacterium | reverse complement strand
TCTTTGCCCGCGTCGTCCGCGGCATGGACGCCGCCCACGCGATCACGCAGGGCGCTCGCATCACGAAGGTCGAAATCCTGGAATGACGAAGCGGCGCGGGGGACTGCCGGATCGGACTCCACCGCGCGAGGGCGCACCCGCCGCGTGGCCGGGCCCGCGGGCGGAACTGGCGATCGCCGCGCTGTTGCTCGCGCTGCACGCGGCGCTCGTGTCGTGGGGCATCCGGACCCAGTCGGTGACGTTCGACGAGAGCTTTCACGTGCCCGCGGGTGTGGTGCATCTGGACCGGGGCGACCCCGGTGTCTCGCCGGTGAACCCGCCACTCGTGAAACTGCTCTTTGGGGCCGCCGCGCTTTCCGCGGGGGCGGTCGCGCCCTCGGACTCCGCGCTCGCGACGCGCGACCAGTTCGCCGCCGGGGAGTCGTTCATGCGGCGGAACGCCGACCGCTTTCACGACGTCTTCGCCGCCGCCCGGCTCGTCAGCCTGGCCCTGTCGCTCGCCCTGGCGGGCGTCGTGTGGCGCGCGGCCCGCCGCCGCGGCGGCCCGCTCGCCGGGATCGTGGCGCTGGCGGCCTGGTCGCTCGCCCCCGAGGCGCTGGCGCACGCGGGCATCGCCTCGATGGACGTGGCGACGGCGCTCGGGTGGACGGCGGTCGCCCTCGCGCTGGACGCCTTCCTGCGCTCGGGCCGCTGGCGGGACTGGTCGGCGCTCGCGCTGGCGGTCGCGTTCTTCGCGACCACGCGCTTCAGCGCGTTCCTGGTCGCGCCGCTCGCACTGCTGGCCCTCGCGCTCTACGCCGCCCGCGGGCGGCTCGTGGCGCCGCGCGCGGCCGTCGCCCGGATCGCGCTGCTGGCGCCGGTCGCGTGGGTCGCGCTCGGGTTCGCGTACGGCGAATGGCCGGTCACGCGGCCGCTCGCGGAGTCGCCCGTCGTATCGGCGAAGCTGGTCGCGCTGCGCGACGCCGCGCCGTGGCTGCGCTTGCCCGTGCCCGGCACGATGCTGGAGGGACTCGACCGCCAGATGCTGCACGGCGAGCCGGGCAAGCTGGCAACCTACGTGAACGGCGAGGTGCTGCTCACGAACCACCCGATGTACTTCCCTTACGCCGTCCTCTGCAAGTGGCCCCTCGCGATCCTCCTGGCGATCGCTGCGCGGCTGGCGTTCCTCTTCCGCGAGGGGGGCCGGTGCGGCACGGGGCTCTGGCTGCCCGGCGTGCTGTTCCTGTTCGCGCTTGTCTTCATGGGCGTGCCGAACGCCGGCGTGCGCTACGCCCTTCCCCTGTTGCCGCTCTTCGCGATCGGCATCGGCGACCTCGCCGGCGGTGTGGCCCGCGAGTCCGCGGGGAGGTTCTGGCGCGGGATGACGGCGGCGTTCGCCGCGATCCTCGTGGCCGCCCTCGCGGTCGAGGTCCTTCCATCCGGCCCGAACTGGCTGCCGTTCTTCCACCGGCTGGCGGGGGAGCCCGCGCTGTGCGAACGGCGCCTGAACGACTCGAACGTGGACTGGGGGCAGGGGCTGATCGCGCTCCGCGAGGAGATGGCGCGTCGCGGCATCCGGCGCATCCACCTCGCCTACCACGGCACCGTGGACCCGGCCGTCTACGGAATCGACTACGTGCCGTACCGTGGCGGCGCTCCCGGGCCCGAATCCGACTGGCTGGCGATGAGCAGCTACTTCTACGTCGGGCTGCCCTCCAGGCCGATGACGCAGGAGGGCTTCGCACCGGCGATCGCCGTGTACGGCGCCGAGGCGTTTCGTCCACTCGTTCCCGTGGCCCGCCCCGGCGGCTGCATGCTGCTCTGGAAGATCCGATGACCCGTCCACGCAAGATCGCCGCCCCCGAGCCCGCCCCGACGCCCGCCGCGCTCGTGGCCTTCGTCGCGCTGCTCGCGGCGGTGCTCGCGGGACT
>CAZUEM010000345.1:0-1928 GCA_964619155.1 uncultured bacterium | reverse complement strand
GCCGGCGCACCCGCCGGCCCGCCCGCGCGCGGACCGCGCTCGTCGCCGCGGCCGCGGCGGCCGCCCTCGCGCCCGCCCGACGTCGGCGTCGCCGAAGGCTGCTTCTTGTAGTCGAAGTCCGGCAGCGTCACGCGCGGGATCGCGCGGGCGAGGAACTTCTCGATCGCGGCGACGTCGGCCTTCTCCTCGGGGCTCATGAGCGTGAACGCGTCGCCCACCGCCTGCACGCGGCCGGTGCGGCCGATGCGGTGTACGTAGTCCTCGGGGCTGTGCGGCACGTCGAAGTTGACGACGTGCGAGATGTCGTCCACGTCGATGCCGCGCGAGGCGATGTCGGTCGCGACCAGGATCTCGACGCGGCCGCGCTTCAGGTCCGAGAGCGCACGCTCGCGCTGGCTCTGCGTGCGGTCGCCGTGCAGCGCCGCGACACTGTGCCCGCGCGCCTTGAGCTGGCGGGCCAGCCGGTCGGCGCCGTGCTTGGTGCGCGTGAAGACGATGGCGCTGCCGATGTCGGTCGTGGTCAGCATGTGGTCGAGCAGGTCGAGCTTGAGGTGCCGCGACACCGGGTACACGGCCTGGGTGATGCCGGCCGCCGGCCGCGAGGGCGGCGCGAGGTCCACGCGCTGCGGATCGTGAAGCGCCTCGCTCGCCACCTTGTTGAGGTCGGGCGGCATCGTCGCGCTGAACATGAGCGTCTGCCGCCGCTCGGGCAGCAGCCGCAGGATGCGGCGCAGGTCGGGCGCGAAGCCCATGTCCACCATGCGGTCGGCCTCGTCGAGCACCAGCAGTTCGACGTCCTCGAACGTCACGCTCTGGCGCCCGTGCAGGTCGAGCAGCCGGCCGGGGGTGGCGACCAGCAGGTCCACGCCCTCGTGCCGCAGCATCCGCTCCTGCGGGCCGATCGGCACGCCGCCGTAGACGACGCCGACGCGGATGCGGGTGTAGCGCGCGTAGTCGCGCGCGTTGGTCTCGACCTGCGCGGCCAGCTCGCGCGTGGGCACCAGCACGAGCGCGCGCAGCGCCTGATAACCCTCGAGCAGCTTCGCGAGGATGGGCAGCACGAACGCGGCCGTCTTGCCGGTGCCGGTCTGCGCGGCGCCGATCAGGTCGTGGCCGGCGAGGACGATGGGGATGGCCCGTTGCTGGATGGGCGTGGGCTCGGTGTAGCCGGCCGCGCGCACGCCCTTGACGAGGGGCGCGGGCAGGCCGAGGCGTGCGAAGGGCACGGGAACCTCGTGCATGGGGTGGAAGTCGGAAGTGAGCCGCGACAATACCCGAACCCGGGGTCCGCCGCCGAACCGGGCCCGCGGGGCGGCCGCGGCGCCTCAGCGGGCGCCGGCTTCGCGCGGGGCCACGGCCCGGACCGCGGCGACCAGCGGGGCCACGCCGTCGGCGACCCCGACCTGGCGATGGCGGACGACTCCCTCCGCGTCCACGACGGCGATCACGGCCGAGTGCGCGATCTCGCCGCCGCCGTCCGGGCGCATCCGCACGCCCAGGACCGCGGCGAGCGTGCGCATGTCGTCCTCCCCCGCCGCGAGCAGCGTCCAGCGCGAGCGGTCGAGGTGGTGGTCCGCCGCGAAGCGCCGCATGGCCGCCGGCGTGTCGCGCGCCGGGTCGAGCGAGAAGAGCACGAACCGGGCGCCCCTGCGCTCGGCCTCCGGCAGCGCCCGCTCCAGCGCCAGGAGGTCGGCCGTCGTCCGCGGGCACACCGACGTGCAGTGCGTGTAGATCATGCTCGCCACGAACGGGGCGCCGCGCAGGTCGGAGAGGCGCCGGGCCGCCCCGTCCGCGTCGGTCAGCGGAAAGTCCATCTCGAAGAGCGACGCCGTCGCCTCGCCCGCCGGCGACGGGCCGGGCCCGGAGGCCGCGGGCGGCGGCCCCGGGGCGCCGTCGCCGCCGGGCGCGCAGCCCGGCCCGCCGGCCAG
>CAZUEM010000344.1:0-1943 GCA_964619155.1 uncultured bacterium | reverse complement strand
ACTGGACGCTCTCGGCGAACGGCACCCGCGCGTCCGCGTCGCCGTGCAGCAGCAGCAGCGGCGTGCGGACGTTCGTCACGTGGCGGATGGGGTTCACCCGGTCGAAGTTCCCGGGCTGGTTCCAGGGGTCGCCCCGGTACTCCCACTGCGCGGCGACGCCGTGGTTGATGTCGCTGAGCGAGTACGAGTGCGTGACGTCCGAGACCGCCGCCCCGGCCACCGCGGCGCGGTAGCGGTGCACGTGGGCGATGGTCCAGGTCGTGATGTAGCCGCCCCACGACCAGCCGCCGTAGTAGAGCTTCTTCGGGTCGGCGAGGCGCTCGCGGATCAGTTGGTCCACGCCGCTCTCGATGTCGGCCTGCTCGATCTCTCCGAAGCGGTCGCGGTTCGCGGCGTAGAACGCGAAGCCGTAACCGAACGAGCCGCGGTAGTTGGGGCGCAGGACCGAGTAGCCGCGCGAGGCGAGGTAGTGCCCGAGCGGCGAGAAGCGCGTGGTGGTGACCTCGTCGGGCCCGCCGTGCGGGATCACCACGAGCGGCGCGGGCAGGCCGGGCTTCATGCCGGCGGGCGTGGTGAGCACGCCCTCGATCTCGGCCCCCTCGGCGTTCCGCCAGCGCACGATGCGCGTGTCGGCGAGGCGCCACGACACGGTTTCGGGATTGAGCGCGGTGACGACGGCCGTCGCCCCCGCCGCGGGGTCGTAGACGGTGACGTCCTCGGGCGAGCGGTCGGTGGCCGAGAGGAACGCGATCCGCGCGCCCGCCGCGTCCGCGACGGGCGGAGAGACGATGACGCGTCCGCCGAATGGCATCGTCGCGGGCGGACCGTCGAGCGGGTAGCGGACGATCACGGTCTGCGTGCGCGCGTTCACGACCGCGAGCAGCGATCTCGAGTCGCCCGCCCACGCGAGCCCGGCGAACGTGCGGTCGGGATCGGGCGCGAGGTCGCGCGCCTCGCCGGTCGCGGCGTCGCAGACGAGCAGCGCGTTGAGGTTCGAGAGCCCGCCGTTCAGCGACAGGAACGCGACGTGGCGGCCGTCGGGCGACCATGCGGGCGCGCCGTACGTGCCGGCGGCGCGCTTCACGGTCCGCGCGGGCAGGCGGCCGTCGGCGTCCACGATCGAGGGGCGCGTGACGTTCGAGACGAGGTAGGGATCGGACGACTCGGCCGTGACGACGGCGAAGCGCCGGCCCTCGGGCGACCAGGCGTACGAGACGACGTGCGGGCCGGCGGACACGGCGCGCGGCTCGCCGCCGGCGAGCGGCACGACCCACAGCTTCGCGGGCGCGAACTCGCGCTCCCAGAGCGTCGCGCTGCCGCGCGACCAGCGCGCGCGCTTCTCGGCTTCGGACAGCGGCGGCTCGGCGAGGAACGCGATCGAGCGGCCGTCGGGCGAGAACGCGGGCGAGGAGGGCTCGAGGCCGCCGGTCGCGAGCGCCACGGGCTCGCCGCCGGCCAGCGGCAGCAGGTGGAGCGCGCCCTTGCGGACGAACGCGAGCGTACGCCCGTCGGGCGACCAGGCGGGGCCGGACGCGAAGCCGTCGCCGCGCGTCAGCTGGCGCGTCTCCTTCGTCGCGACGTCCACGACCCAGAGCTGGCGCTCGCGCTTCCAGCCGCCGCTCGTGTCGCCGTCCTTCGGAGCGGCGGACGGGTCGAACGTGGCGGTGGTGAGCGTGTACGCGACGCGCGCGCCGTCGGGCGAGAGCGCGAGCGCGCCGGGCGAGCGCAGCGAGACCAGCTCGGTGACGGTGGGCTTCGTTTCCTTCGCGGCGTGCGCGGGGACGGCGAGCGCGAGCGCGGCGACGAGGAGCGCGGCGATGCGGCGCATGGGTCTGGCCCTCGGGTGGTGCGGGTGGGTGCGGCAGGTGCGGGCGGGACTCTAGCCGGGAACGCGGCGGCACGCCGACGCCGTTCTCGGCGCGGGGGCGGCGGCCCGCGGGGGC
>CAZUEM010000343.1:0-1950 GCA_964619155.1 uncultured bacterium | reverse complement strand
TGTCGGCGTACATCCCGACCAACGTCATCTCGATCACCGACGGCCAGATCTTCCTCGAGGGCGACCTCTTCTACTCGGGCGTCCGCCCCGCCATCAACGTCGGCATCTCGGTGTCGCGCGTCGGCGGCAACGCGCAGGTGAAGGCCATGCGGCAGGTCGCCGGGCGGCTCCGCCTCGACCTCGCGCAGTACCGCGCGCTCGCCGCGTTCGCCCAGTTCGGCTCCGACCTCGACAAGGCCACGCTCGCGCAGCTGACGCGCGGCGAGCGCATGGTCGAGCTGCTCAAGCAGGGCCAGTTCCAGCCCATGGCGGTCGAGCACCAGGTCGTGTCCATCTGGGCGGGCACGAACGGCTACCTCGACGACGTGCCGGTGGCGGCCGTGCGCAAGTTCGAGACGGAGTGGCTCGCGTTCCTCGAGAAGAGCTACGCCGAGCTCCCGCACGACATCCGCACGGCGAAGGTCATCAGCCCCGAGAACGACAAGCGCCTGCACGAGGCGTGCAAGGCGTTCAAGGCGCAGTTCAAGGCGTAAGGCGCGGGAGTCATGGCGAACCTGAAGGATCTCCGGCGGCGCATCCGCGCCACCAAGAGCATGCAGCAGATCTTCAAGGCCATGGAGATGGTGGCCGCGGCGAAGCTGCGCAAGGCGCAGCAGCGCGCGCAGGCCGCCAGCCCCTACTCGGCCAGGATCTCGCAGATGCTCGCCAACCTCTCCGGCGCCGCCGCCGACCTCGAGCACCCGCTGTTCAAGGCGCGCGAGGTGAAGCGCACGGCCCTGGTGGTGGTCACCGCGGACCGCGGTTTCGCGGGCGCGTACAACACGACGATCCTGCGCCAGGCCGAGCAGATCCTGCGCGAGTCCGCGCCGGGCGCGGTCCAGCTCGTCGTCGTCGGCCGCAAGGGGCGCGACTACCTGCGCCGCCGCGGTTACCCGATCCTCAGCGCGCACACCGACCTGCCCGGCGAGGCGAGCCTCGAGTTCGCGCGCAAGCTCACCGACGAACTGACCGGCATGTTCGTGGCCGGCGAGGTGGATCGCGTCGAGTTGCTGTTCACGCACTTCGTCAACGCGATCGTGCGGCGCGTCCGCCACGAGACGTTCCTGCCGGTCGGCGCCGACACGGCGCAGGGCGGCGGCGGCGCCGACTCCGGCACGATCTTCGAGCCCGACGCCGAGAGCATCTTCGCCGAGCTGTTGCCGCGCTACGCGACCGCGAAGCTGTACGCCGCGCTCGCGGACGCGCTGGCGAGCGAACACTCCGCGCGCATGGTCGCGATGGGCTCGGCGCGCAAGAACGCGGGCGAGCTGGTGGATTCGCTCACCCTTACCCGGAACCGGCTGCGCCAGGCGGCCATCACCCGAGAAATCTCCGAACTCGTCGGCGGCGCGGAAGCGCTCAAGTAACCCCAGGCACTCACCGGGCGGCACGCGCCGGCTGGAAACACGCGAGGAGCACTGCGAAATGAGCAACGTCGGTAAGGTCGTGCAGGTGATCGGTCCCACGGTGGACGTGGCGTTCGATCCGGACAAGCTGCCGAAGATCTACAACGCCATCGTGATCGAGGACGCGAAGCGCGGCATCAAGCTGACGGTCGAGGCCGCGCTGCACATGGGCGACAACGTCGTCCGCTGCATCGCCATGGACAACACCGACGGCCTCGTGCGCGGCATGAGCGCGACCGACACCGGCGCGCCGATCATGGTGCCGGTCGGCGAAATCGGCCTGGGCCGCATCTTCAACCTGACCGGCGACACGATCGACGGCAAGCCCCAGGTGGCCGCCGACACGAAGCGTCTCCCGATCCACCGCTCGTCGCCGCCGTTCGACGAGCAGGAGACCGAGAAGCAGCTCTTCGAGACCGGCATCAAGGTCGTGGACCTGCTCGCGCCCTACCAGCGCGGCGGCAAGGTCGGCCTGTTCGGCGGCGCCGGCGTCGGCAAGACCGTC
>CAZUEM010000342.1:0-1953 GCA_964619155.1 uncultured bacterium | reverse complement strand
CCGGGGGGCGCGGCCGTTGCGCCGCCCGCGCCGCGGCGCGAAGCTGTCCCGCGCCGGCCGGCGTGCGGACCCGGATCTCCCGCCCGCGAGCCGCCGGGCCGGCGCGAGGTGCGGCATGACGGAACTCCGGAGCCCGGCGCGTCCGCTCGCGCGGCTCGCCGCCGCGGCGATCGGCGCCGCGTTGTTCGTCGTCGCCGCGGCGCCCGCCCGGGCGCAGGGCGGGGAGGACCCGCTCGCGCCGATGCTGCGGCGGATGGACGCCTACCTGCAGGCGAACCAGCAGGAGGGCGGCGTCACGATGGACTGGCGCTACTCGGTGAGCGCGTCCGAGGAGATCCGCCAGACCGTCGTCTGCCAGTTGCTGGCCTACGTCGAGCTCCACCGGCTCGACCCGCGCCCGCGGCTGCGCGTCGAGATCGTGCGCCACGCCGACTTCATGATCGGGCGCCTCGCCGAGATCCGCTCGCACACGCCGTTCGACGGCATGCTCGCCTACAGCCTGCTCGGCGCCTGGGACGCGACGCGCGAGGCGCGTTTCCTCGCGCACGGCGAGGCCATCGTCGCCGAACTGCTCGCCATCCCGACGAGCCAGTGCGTCGCCAACGGCGGGCTCATGCTGGCGATGGCGACCGGTTACTACGCGCACCTCACCGGGCACGCCGGCGCCGCGCAGAAGACGGACGCCATCCTCACGCAGCTCGCCGGCTTCCAGAACGCCGACGGCAGCTTTCCGCACTGGTGCGTGGGCTCGCGGGACATCCACTACACGGGCTGGATGGCGATGGAGCTGATCCACCTGCGCCGCTTCACGGACCACCCGCTGCTGCCCGGCTTCCTCGCGGGCACGTGCGCGTTCCTCGAGGGCCGCATCGCGCCGGACGGCCGGTCGGTGTACGAGGAGCCGTGCCCGGGCGACCCGGGCTGCACCGAGTACTACTACAGCCGCGCGAGCGGCTGCTGGTACGACTACGACACGCGGGGCTGGACGGTGGAGCCGGCCTACTGCGCGCTGCTCTTCGACGTGATGGGCTCGCCGAAGTACGCGCCGGTGATGGGCTTTCTCGACGAGCTCGAGGACGGCGGCACGCTCGCGGACCTGTACGGCTGGTGGCCGCCGCCCGAGGACCCCGAGTACCCGTGGACCATCGCCGACACCTCGGTCGTCAACATGAGCGTCGTCTTCTGGGCGCTCGCGACGCAGGTCACGGAGCGGATCGCCCGCGGCGTGCCCGTGGACCTGGTGCTGGACGACCTGATCGACCTGGCCGGCGCGCCGCAGGGTCCGGTGGCGGCGACGCTCGCCGCATGGCCCAACCCCGCGCGCGCGGGGTGCCGGTTCGCGTTCACGCTGGCGCGCGCGGGCGCGGGAGCGCTGGAGGTGTTCGACGCTCGCGGCCGCCGCGTGCGGCGGGTCGCCGGGGGCCCGTTCGCGGAGGGGCCGAACGCGGCGCGCTGGGACGGCCGCGATGCCGCCGGCCGTCCCGCGCCGCCGGGGGTCTACTTCGCCCGGCTGCGCGCGGACGGCCGCGACGAGACGACGCGCTTCGTGCTCGCCCCGTGAAGGGCGCCGCTCAGTTGGGAGGGGTGAACACGAAGGGCACCTGGAAGGCCGTCGAGCCCGCCGCGATGGCGGGGAACTTCCAGTCGCGGATCTGCGACAGCGCGCACGCGGCGAGCGCCTGCGAGCCGAGCGTGTTCTGGAGCACCTCGGCCTTCACGACGGCGCCCGAGGCGTCCACGACCAGCGCGACGACGAGCTTGCCCTTGAGGCCCTCGTTCCGCTTGAGCTCGTTGCCGTAGCAGAACTGGATGCCGGCCGAGTACTTCTGGATCACGGCCATGAGCGAGGCGTTGCTGCGGTAGACGCCCGGGCCCGCCAGCCCCGAGCCGCCGGGCCCGCCGCCCGCGCCGCCGCCGCCGCCGCCCGCGGCGAGGCCGTTGCCGCCGAGCCCC
>CAZUEM010000341.1:0-1972 GCA_964619155.1 uncultured bacterium | reverse complement strand
CCGCGGCCGCCGCGCCGCGCCCGCTGCCGAAGCGCGTGGTCGAGGCGTTCGAGCCCGCGCGCCGGATGCTCGCGCGCGGGGCGAACGATTCGGCCTACGCCGCGCTCGAGGCGGTCGGCGCGCGGGCGGCCGCCGCGAAGGACGAGACGCTCCTCGTCGCGGCGCGCTTCGAGCTGGGCGCGCGCCTCGCGTGGTTCGGGCAGCTCGCGCGCGCCGTCCCCGCGCTGCGCGAGGCGCGCGAGCGGGCGTGGGCGATCCGCGACTCGGCGCGCTGGGCGCAGTCCTCGCAGTGGCTGGCGTACGCGCTGAACTCGGAGGGCGACCCCGCCGAGGCCGGCGCGGTCGCGCGCCGCGCACTGCCCGTGGCGGTCGCGATCGGCGACGGGCGCACCGAGGCGTACCTGCGGCTCTCGATCGCCTACGAGGCGCTCGTCGCCGGGCGCGCCGCCGAGGCGCGCCGCGGCTACCGGCGGGCGCTGCCGCTGTTCGAGGCACAGCGCGACGCCTACGGACTGTGCGAGGGGCTGCTCGGGCTCGGCCGCACGTACAGCGTCACCGGGCCGCGGGATTCCGCGCGGGCGATGTTCGAGCGCGCCGCGGCGCGGGCCGAGGACGCGCGGCTGCCGCGCAGCGCCGCCTCGGCGCACAACAACCTCGCGACGCTGGGCTACACCGACGGCGACCCCGAGGCGGCGCTGGCGTCGTGGCGCTACGCCGAGCGCATGGCGCGCGCGGCGGGCGAACTGTCGGCCGTCGTCGCCGCCTCCGGCAACGTCTGCCTCGCGCTCGCGAACCTCGACCGGGTCGAGGAGGCCCGCACCGTCGCCGACTCGCTGCTCGCGTACGTCACCCGCGCGGGCTCGCGGGACGGCATCGTCCGGGCGCGCGCGCGCATCGGCTTCGTCGAGCTGAGCGCCGGCCGGCTGCAGTCGGCCGCCCGCGAGTACCGCGCCGCGCTCGCGATGGCCCCGCGCGAGGACCCGCAGATGCGCACCGAGTGCGCCACCGGCCTCGTGCGCGCGCTCTACCCCGACAGCGCGGCCGCGGCGCTCGCGCTGCACGCGCGCGTCGCGGCCGAGGCGGCCGGGCACGTCACGCTCGCGCACGAACTCGAACTGGCCGAGGCCGGCGCGCTCGCCGCGCTCGCCGCCGACTCGCTCGGCCGCGCCGAGGCGATCGCCCGGCGCGCGCTCGCGCTCGCGCGCGAGGCCCGTTCCGCCTCGGCCGAAATGGGCGCGCAGCGCGCGCTCGCGCTCGCCGCGGCGCGGTCCGGGCGGCACCGCGACGCGCGCGCGCACCTCGAGGCCGCCGACCTCGCGTGGACCCGGACGCACGGCCGGGCCGCGGGCGTCGAGTGGCGCAGCACGCTCAGCCAGCCGGTCTCGCTCGGCTCGGCATGGGCGGAGGTCCTCCTCGGCCATGCGACCGAGCGCCGCCGCGAGCGGCTCGCTCCCGCGTTCGCGGCGCTCGAGCGGCTGCGCTCGACCGTGCTGCTCGAGCTGGCCTCGGGGCCCGGCAGCCGCACGCCCGCGACGCCCGCCGTGACGCTCGACCGCGTGCAGCGCTCGGTGCTCGCGCCGGGCGAACTGCTGCTCCTCTTCTGGACCTGGACCGACCGGAGCTGGCTGATCGCCGTCTCGCGCGACACCGCGGTGAGCGTGCCGCTGCCGCCGTTCGCGAAGCTCGACCGCGACGTGACGCTGCTGCGCGAGGCGCTCGCGGCCGAGCCGCCGCTCGAGGCCCGCGCGCTCGAGCGCATGCTGGCGGACGCGGGCTCGCGCCTGCTCGCGCCGGTCGCGCCGCTGCTCGCGCGCCACCCGCGGCTCCTCGTCGTGCCCGCGGGGCCGCTGCAGCGGATGCCGTTCGAGGCGCTGCGCCTGCCCGCCGGCCGCGACGGCGTGGCCGCCCCGCTCGGCGTAACCCACGTCGTGGCGCGCACCCCCTCGACCTCGGTGCTAGCGCTCGCGCGCTC
>CAZUEM010000340.1:0-1987 GCA_964619155.1 uncultured bacterium | reverse complement strand
AGCGCCATCGCGGCGAGCGGCCCGGCGCCGCGCCCGAGCGCGAGCCCGGCCCACAGCGCGAGCGCCAGCGGCACGGCGGTGCGGCCTCCCATCGCGCGGCCCGGCCTGCGAGCGCCGTGCCGCGCGAAGAACCGCTCCGCGGGCGCGAACGGAGCGGCGCCGCCCGCTCGCGCGGGCGGCGCCGTCGTTCACTCCGTGGCCGGGAGCGTCAGGGGCGTGGACGCTCGGGCGCGCCGGAGCCGGCGAGCGCCGAGTGCTGAATCTCGGAGAACGTCTCGTCGCCCTGGTGCGTCACGACGCGGACGTACCAGCGCGTCGCGCCCTGCCGGTCGAACACGTTGTCCGGGAAGACCGACGAGACCACGAGCCCGCCCGGGGCGCGCATCACCGTCATCGCCGAGCGGCGCCACAGCCCCTCGGGGGTGCGCACGTGCAGCCACGCCTCGCCCACGTCCTCGGCCGTGAGCCCCTCGACGGACGCCGACACCAGTTTCGGCTGCCCCCTCGCGAACGTCTTCGGCGCGCCGATCATCGAGAGGCGCGGCGCGTCGAGGTCGAGGCCGAACTGGAACGACGCGTAGCGCTGGTTGCCGCCGGGCAGCTCGATGACCTGGATCGGCGCGGTCTCGCCGCGCCAGGTGACGCGCAGGCTGTGCGGGCCGCGCGGCAGCTCGAGCGTGAGCGGCGTGGTTCCGCGCAGTTCGCCGTCCACGTGCACCTGCGCGCCGGAGAGCGGCGAGGCGCCGCGCTCGTCGTTGATCGTGGCCTGCACCTGCAGCACGCCGTTCGCCGGCGCGGTCATGGGCCGCGCGACGAGCTGCGTCGCGCCGCGCACCTCGACCTGCACCGTCTGCGCCCACGCGGCCAGGCCCGGGCCGCTGAAGCCGACCTCGTGCAGCCCCGGCGCGATGCTCTCGACCCGGAGCGGCGCGTAGCCCGCCGGGCGGCCGTCGATCGAAACGCGGATCGGCACCTTCGCGTCGGCGTCGAGAATCTCGAGGCTGCCGTTCAGCGGCTCGTCGATCGCCTTGCGCTCGCCGCGCCGGCCCTTGACCGGCACCTCGACCGAGCCCAGGCCCGGCATGCCGAGGCGCACGACGTGCTCGCCCGGCGGCAGCTCGAGCGTCGCCGGAGTTCGCGACGGGTGCATCCGCCCGTCCACCTCGATCGTGGCCCCGCCCGGAGCGCTGTTCACCTCGAGCGTGAAGCGCGCGCCGCCGAGGCCGATCGCGCGCAGCGCCGCCATCACCGGACCGCCGCGGTCCGCGCCCGGGTTCGACAGCCCGCCGACGAGCCAGCCCAGCACGAAGACCGCCACGATACCCGCGGCCCACCAGCCCGCGCGCGGCGGCAGCTTCAGCTTCGGGCGCGCCGGCGGCTCGGGCATCTCGAGCGGACGCACGCGGCGCGTCGAGACGGGGAACAGCGGATCGCCCGCCTCCTCCGCCTCGCCCTCGCGTTCGGGGACCTCGACGCGCAGCACGGGCGGGGCCTCGGGCGCCGCCGGCACGGCCGTCGCCCCGGCCTCCGGCTCCGCGGCGGGCGGGTCGAGCGGCAGCGGCACGCCCGCGCCGATCATGTCGTCGAGCGCGGCGCCCGGTGCGACGCCGGCTTCGGCCCTGCCGGGCGGCAGCGGCGCGATGTCGGCGAAGCGGTCCTCCCCCGGCGGCCCCACGCGCAACGCGTCGGGCAGCGGCGGGATGCCGAACGTCTCGTCGGCGCCCACGGGCTCGTGGTCCACGTCGAGCGGCCGGCGCGACGCACCCTCGGGGATCGCGGGCGAGAGGACGGGCAGGTGCGCCGTGTCGGCGGCCTCGATCTCGCGCAGCAGGCTCGCGAGCCGGTCCTGGGTCGCGTCCGCGGCGGTCGACGTGCCGGCGGGCGATTCGGCGTGCGCGCGCGCGGGTTCGCGACTCGGCGGCCCGGCGGGCGACGGCGCGGCCACGGGCTCCGCGGCGGGCGCGGCCGGTGCGGCAGTGCGCGCCGC
>CAZUEM010000339.1:0-2013 GCA_964619155.1 uncultured bacterium | reverse complement strand
CGGGGGCTCGTGACCGATGCCGTGACGGCGGCAGTAGGCGGTCAGGGCGGGGTACGAGATCCTGCCTCCCGTTGCCTCGAGCTCCTCGTGCACCCGCACGAGATTTCCTTTGCAGGAGGCGAGCAGCTCCACGATGTCGTCGTGGTAGGCTTCGCCTTTCTCGGCTCGCTCCACAATCGGCACAGCCGCCGTGTTGGACGCGATGACTCGCCGGACCGCGTTGCGCGAGATGCCGAGCGTGCGCGCGATGACGCGCTTGCCATGGCCGGCTTGCTGCAAGGCGAGGATGGTGGCTCGGGTAGTTTCATCCAGCATCGACGGTCTCCTTCTCGATGGTGCTGACCAGGTGCTCGACGTCGTCACGGGCGCCGGCGGCGCTGCGCCGCAAGCGCGCCTGCTCGGGCGGCAACAGCTGCTGAACGACTCCCGCCTGCACCCGTGTCAGCGCACGCCGGGCGATGCCGCTGACGGCGCCGACGTCGCGCTCGAGTTGCTGCGCCGGGTCGTCCGACTTGCGGCCGGCGGGCTCGCTGGCGCGCAGAGCTGACTCCGGGTGCGCGAGCAACTCTGCGCGCACCTTGTCGTTGCCGCGCGCGAACGCGGCACACAGCATTGCCGTCTGCCGCGTGCTCAGGCACAGGGGCGCGAGCGCTCGGGCCAGGGCGACGGCGCCCGCGCGGTTGGCGCGCGCCAAGGGCACGAAGTGCTTCATCGCCGCGTGCGGGGCGAGCTTGCCGTTGCGCACGAGCTGCTGGATCGCGTCGGGCAGACTCGCCACCAGACCGAGGCGACGGCTCACCCAACTTGGGCTGCGTCCGAAGCGTCGAGCGAGATCTTCGAGTGAGAGCCCGAACCGCTCCTGGAGCTCGCGCACCAGCCACGCCTGCTCGAGAACGCTCTCGCCCTCGGCCGCGCGCATCAGCCGGCCGAGCAGTAGGGCGTCCTGCTCGGGAAGGTCCCAGCAGGTGGCGCGAACTTGATCGTGACCGAGCGTACGGAGCCCTCGGACCCGCTTGTAGCCGTCGACCAAGATGTACCGCCCGGCGTCGCCCCCGGCGATCACCACGACCGGAAGCTGCTGCCCGTCGCGGGCCAGGGACGCCAAGACCCGGCTGTCACGCTCGCGGCTCGTCGTCCGCAGCACCTCGTACCGGCGGTCCAGCTGATGGAGCTCGAGGTCCATGGCCGCCTCAACCGTCGCAAATCCTCAGCCCGTGGTCCGTCTCCTCTCGTATCTCGCCACGGCCATCACAGAGCCAGGGCGCGAAGCTCGGCCGCGCTCGCCTCGAGCTGCTCGAGCGCGGTCACGGTGGCACGCACCGCCGCTATTGCGCGCGCCAGCTTCTCCCCTGCAAGAACGCCGGTTTGCACCCTGTCGACGGCTCGCCCGATGAGCTGCTCGGCCTGCGACACCAGTCCACGCAGCTTCCCGAGCAAGGCCCCGCCGATCACCGTCGTCTCCTCTCGTATCTCGCGCAGCCGCTGGCCCCAACGCCACCGGCGCTGGTAGTCGGGTTGCTCGCGCCGGAACGGTACGACCACGTCCTGGTAGTGGCCTGACGCGACCTCCTTGTTGTTGGCGTGCCACGAGCGGCACTGCTCCGCGTGCCGCGCGCGCTGGCACTCCGGACCGCCGCAGGTGACCTGGCGACCACGGACCCTTGGGTCCGGAACGAACTCGGCGCTACACTCCGTGCAGCGGCAGGGGGTTGTTGTTTTCATCCGGGCATGCTGTCCGGCCATCATCTCCTGCCGCTACTTTCCCTCCTTTCCGACCGCGGGCTCGGCCGCGGAGGCGAGAGCGGACACGCCGCAACCTCGTGCCGAGCCGCCATCCAGCCTGTGCGCTGACGCCACCCGTCGGCTTCGCTCTCGTCTCCGTGGCGAGCACCGCGCCGCACATCGCCCCCCGGCGTGCCACGCGCCACCGCGGCGCGGCCCCGCTCAGCCTCATCCGCAGGGGTGGGTCATTTCTGGCGAGCAGGGGCGGGTCAATTCTCGCGAGCGCCTAAG
>CAZUEM010000338.1:0-2016 GCA_964619155.1 uncultured bacterium | reverse complement strand
TGCTCGCCCTCGGCGTGCACCCCGAGCGCGACACCAACCGCCTGCTGCTCGCGCGAAGGCTGGGGTAGCGCCGTCCGGGGGGCGCCGACGGTCGGCGTCTCCCCGCGGGGGAAGCTCCCGGAGCGCAGGTCTTCCGCGATTTCGGGGGGGGGGCTAGACTCACTCCCGAATCGAGGCGCATTCGCCGCTCGATTCGTGCGCTCGCGCTTCGCCGCGCCGCCGTCACGACCGGGAGAGAGCCGAGGAGCCCCATGCGCCGATCGCATCCGTTCCGCCGCGAAGCCCGGGTCGCCAGTTTCGCGATCCTGGCTTCGCTCGCCGCTGTCCTCCTGGAGTCCGGTCGCGCCGTCGCCGACTGGCCGGGCAGCGCCTCCACCAACCTCGCGATCTGCACGGCCACGAACGTTCAGGGTACGGTCGACCTCGTCTCCGACGGCCGCGGGGGGGCCATCTTCGTGTGGTCCGACAACCGCGGCGGCCTCAGCACCGACGTGTACGCCCAGCACGTGCAGGCGGGCGGGACCGTAGATCCGGCCTGGAGCGTGAACGGCAACCCGGTCTGCACGGCAGCCGGAAACCAGACCGCGCCCAAGGCTCTCCCCGACGGCGCAGGTGGTGCCTACTTCTTCTGGACCGACTGGCGGCGGTCGGGCTTCGGAGCGGACGTCTACGCGGGGCATGTGCTCGCGAACGGCCAGGTGGACCCCGCGTGGCCGGCGAATGGCCTGCCGGTGTGCCTCGCGGACAGCACCCAGTCCCCGCAGGCAGTGTGCTCCGATGGGGCGGGCGGGGCCTTCGTCGCATGGTATGACTGGCGCAACGGGCTCGAGCGGGACATCTACGTGCACCACGTGCTTCCGAACGGGAGCGTGGACCCCGGGTGGCCCGCGAACGGGCTCGCGGTCGGCGTGGGGGTGGGCGATCAGGTGGGAGCCCGGCTGGTTCCCGACGGGAGCGGCGGGGTCATCGTCGCGTGGAGCGAAACCAGGAACGGGGTGTCGGACGTCTACGCGCAGCACGTCCTCGCGTCGGGCTCGACGGATCCCGGCTGGCCGCCCGCCGGTCTGGCGGTGTGTGCACTCGCCGGTAATCAACTGGCGGCCGACCTCGCGAGCGACGGCGCGGGCGGAGCGTTCGTGGTCTGGCAGGACAGCCGTTCCGGAACGTCCGCCGACATCTACGCGCATCACCTGCTCGCCACCGGGGTGCTGGATCCCGGCTGGCCCGCCGACGGCCAGCCGTTGTGCACCGCCACGGGCGACCAGGCGAACCCGAGGGTGGTCGCGACGCTCGCCGGCCAGGCCATCGCCTGCTGGATGGACAGGCGTGGCGCCAACCAGGACGTCTATGCGAGCAGCGTGTTCGGCCCGGGCGGGGCGTGGCCGCTCCATGGCCGCGCGCTCTGCACCGCCACCGGCGACCAGGAATACCCGAGTGCCGTGCCCGACGGCACCGGCGGGGCGATCGTCTGCTGGCGGGACCGGCGAGCGGGTTCCATGGACCTCTACGCCGGGCACGTGCTCGGCACGGGCGACGTCGATCCCGCCTGGCCGGCGAACGGCAGCGCGCTCTCGACGGCCTCGGGCGACCAGCAGGGCCACGTTGCGCTGCCCGACGGCGCGGGCGGCGCCATCGTCGCCTGGCAGGACTCCCGGTGGAGCGCCGCGTACCCCGACATCTACGCACAGCGCGTGCAGGCCGGTGGCCAGCTCGGCGGCACCGTGGTGGATGTCCCCGCGGCGGCCGGTCTCGACTTCTCGCTCGAACCGGTCCACCCGAATCCCTCGCGCGGCGGAACGCTGTCGGTGCGTTTCTCGCTCGTGCAAGAGGCGAATGCGACCCTCGAGCTGATGGACCTCGCCGGCCGCAGGCTCGTATCGCGCGAACTGGGCGCGCTCGGCCCGGGGAGCCACACGACGATCCTCGCGCCGGAAGCGCGAGTTCCGCCGGGGCTCTACTTCGTGTGCCTTCGCTCGGGCGACGGCGCTCGAAGCGTTCGCGTGGCCATCCTCGACT
>CAZUEM010000337.1:0-2048 GCA_964619155.1 uncultured bacterium | reverse complement strand
AGAAGTAGGTGTACGGCGAGTCGTGCCGGTAGTGCCGTCCCACCGCGGGGTCGCGGAACAGCACGCAACCGCAGCCGTAGGGCTGCAGGCCGTGCTTGTGCGGGTCCACGACCAGCGAGTCCGCGTGCGCGAGCGCCTCGAACGCCCGTGCCGTCTCGGGCCGGAGGTTCGACGCGAGCCGGAAGTAGCCGCCGTAGGCGGCGTCGGCGTGCAGGCGGAAACCGTGGCGCGCCCGCAGCTCGAGGATGCCGTGCAGCGGATCCACGGCCCCCGTGGCGGTGGTGCCCATCGTGGCCACGACGGTGCCCACGCCGCCGCGCGCGAGCCGGGCCTCGAGCGCCTTCAAGTCCATGCGGCCGTGCGCGTCCGCGGGAACGCTCTCGAACGGAAGCCGAAGGACGTCGCTGACCCGCGCGTGCGTGTAGTGCGCCTGCGCCGAGGCGAGGACGACGCCCTCGCGCTCGCGTCCGGCGATCCACAGCGCCTCGAGGTTCGCCATGGTGCCGCCGCCCGTCAGGTGTCCGAGGTGCCGCGCCCAGCCGAACATCGCGGCGAGATGCGCGACCGCTTCCTTCTCCATGGCGGAGCTGGCTCGGCCGCCGTCGAGCGCGTGGTTGTTCGGGTTCAGCCACATCGCCAGCGCGTACGCCGTGCGCGCCACCGGGTGCGGGGGCTTGAGCATCTGGCCCGCGTAGAGCGGGTGGAAGTAGGGGAAGTTGTCCTGGAGCCGCTCGGCCGCCTCGAGCAGCACGCGCTCGCCGGTCTCGTCCAGCGCCGGCGGCGGCGCCGTGGGGAGCGTCGCGAAGCCCCCGTCGAGCCGGGCGAGCGCGCCGGCGAGCGCGCGCAGCGACTCGTGGTCGAAGTGCGGGGTGTCGCGACCGGCGCCGGGCATGGACGCCATGAGAGGACAGCCGCCGCGGAATGGCAAGGCGGCCGCCGCGGGCCGCCGCCGAGCTACTGGCTGCGGTCCGCCGTCGAGGGGGCTGCGGCCGCGCCGCCCGCGGGCGCGGCCAGCGAGACGCCGGCCTGCTTGAAGTAGGCCACGACGCCGTTCGCGAGCTGCCGGCCCATGGTCTTCTGGAAACCGGGGTCCTTCAGCAGCTTCACTTCGCGGTAGTTGTTGATGAAGGCGGTCTCGACCAGCACGCTCGGGAACTCGACCGACTTGAGCACGCGGAAGCCCGCCTGCTTGATGCCGCGCGACTCGATCAGCCGGTCGGCCGCGATGTGGTCGAGCAGCGTCTCGGCGAGCAGCTGGCTGCGCTCGAGCGCGACGTTGCGCTTGACGTCGTAGAGCACGCTCACGACGTCGTCCTCGGCCTGCGGCGGGACGCCGCCCACCAGGTCGGCGGCGTTCTCGAGGTCGGCGAGATCGTCGTCCGCCTGGTCGCTCGCGCCCTTGAGCGACAGGAAGTAGACCTCGGTGCCGCTGCCGCGGCCGCGGCGCTTGCTCGAGTTGCAGTGGATGCTGATGAACACGTCCGCCTTCGCCTTCTCGGCGATCTCGTAGCGCTGGCGGAGCGGGATGAAGAAGTCGGCGTCGCGCGTGAGCATGGCGCGGACGCCCGGCACCTTGTTGAGTTCCTCGACGAGGTTCCGCGAAATCGCCAGCGTGACGGTCTTCTCGAGCACGCCGCCGGGTCCGCGCGCGCCGGTGTCCTCGCCGCCGTGGCCGGCGTCCACGACCACCAGCCGCACGCGGTCGCGCTTCTTGGCCGCCGCGAGCGCCGCGAGGCGCTTGTTCTCGGCCTCGCGCGCGGCGGGACTGAAGACGTCCACGACCACGCGGAAGGGCTTCTCCTCGTCCGCCGCGAGCGTGAACGTGCGGAACGACGCGCCGGGCGCGAGCATGACGATGAAACGGACACCCCGCTCGTCGAAGACGGTGACGACCGAGTCCACGGCGGTGTCGCGCACCGCGAGCACCGCGGGAACGCCCGCGGCGGCGGCGATGCCCGGCGCGGGGACGGAGATCACGACCTGCGAGGCCGAGCCCGAATCGGGCATGACGGGCGCGACGACCTGCGAGAAGTCGAAAACGATCCGGG
>CAZUEM010000336.1:0-2048 GCA_964619155.1 uncultured bacterium | reverse complement strand
AGAAGTAGGTGTACGGCGAGTCGTGCCGGTAGTGCCGTCCCACCGCGGGGTCGCGAAAGAGCACGCAGCCGCAGCCGTAGGGCTGCAGGCCGTGCTTGTGCGGGTCCACCACGAGCGAGTCCACGTGCGGGAGCGACTCGAACGCCTGTCTCGTCTCGAGCCGGAGGTTCGCCGCGAGCAGGAAGTAGCCGCCATACGCGGCGTCGGCATGCAGGCGGAAGCCGTGACGCGCGCGCAGTTCGAGGATGCCCCGCAGCGGGTCCGCCGCGCCCGTGGCGGTGGTGCCCATCGTGGCCACGACGGTGCCGACGCCGCCGCGCTCGAGGCGCGCCTCGAGCGCCCGCAGGTCCATCCGGCCGTGCGCGTCCACCGGCACGCTCTCGAACGGCAGCCGCAGGACGTCGCTGATCCGCGCGTGCGTGTAGTGCGCCTGCTGCGAGGCGAGCACGACGCCGTCGCGCTCGCGTCCGGCGATCCACAGCGCCTCGAGGTTCGCCATGGTGCCGCCGCCCGTCAGGTGTCCGAGGTGCCGCGCCCAGCCGAACATCGCGGCGAGATGCGCGACCGCTTCCTTCTCCATGGCGGAGCTGGCTCGGCCGCCGTCGAGCGCGTGGTTGTTCGGGTTCAGCCACATCGCCAGCGCGTACGCCGTGCGCGCCACCGGGTGCGGGGGCTTGAGCATCTGGCCCGCGTAGAGCGGGTGGAAGTAGGGGAAGTTGTCCTGGAGCCGCTCGGCCGCCTCGAGCAGCACGCGCTCGCCGGTCTCGTCCAGCGCCGGCGGCGGCGCCGTGGGGAGCGTCGCGAAGCCCCCGTCGAGCCGGGCGAGCGCGCCGGCGAGCGCGCGCAGCGACTCGTGGTCGAAGTGCGGGGTGTCGCGACCGGCGCCGGGCATGGACGCCATGAGAGGACAGCCGCCGCGGAATGGCAAGGCGGCCGCCGCGGGCCGCCGCCGAGCTACTGGCTGCGGTCCGCCGTCGAGGGGGCTGCGGCCGCGCCGCCCGCGGGCGCGGCCAGCGAGACGCCGGCCTGCTTGAAGTAGGCCACGACGCCGTTCGCGAGCTGCCGGCCCATGGTCTTCTGGAAACCGGGGTCCTTCAGCAGCTTCACTTCGCGGTAGTTGTTGATGAAGGCGGTCTCGACCAGCACGCTCGGGAACTCGACCGACTTGAGCACGCGGAAGCCCGCCTGCTTGATGCCGCGCGACTCGATCAGCCGGTCGGCCGCGATGTGGTCGAGCAGCGTCTCGGCGAGCAGCTGGCTGCGCTCGAGCGCGACGTTGCGCTTGACGTCGTAGAGCACGCTCACGACGTCGTCCTCGGCCTGCGGCGGGACGCCGCCCACCAGGTCGGCGGCGTTCTCGAGGTCGGCGAGATCGTCGTCCGCCTGGTCGCTCGCGCCCTTGAGCGACAGGAAGTAGACCTCGGTGCCGCTGCCGCGGCCGCGGCGCTTGCTCGAGTTGCAGTGGATGCTGATGAACACGTCCGCCTTCGCCTTCTCGGCGATCTCGTAACGCTGGCGGAGCGGAATGAAGAAGTCGGCGTCGCGCGTGAGCAGGGCGCGGACGCCCGGCACCTTGTTGAGCTCCTCGACGAGGTTCCGGGCGATGGCCAGCGTGACGGTCTTTTCGAGCACGCCGCCCGGTCCGCGCGCGCCGGTGTCCTCGCCGCCGTGGCCGGCGTCCACGACCACCAGGCGGACGCGGTCGCGCTTCTTGGCGGCCGCGAGCGCCGCGAGGCGCTTGTTCTCGGCCTCGCGCGCGGCGGGGCTGAAGACGTCCACGACCACGCGGAACGGCTTCTCCTCGTCGGCCGCGAGCGTGAACGTGCGGAACGACGCGCCGGGCGCGAGCATGACGATGAAGCGGACCCCCCGCTCGTCGAAAACCGTGACGACCGAGTCCACGGCCGTATCGCGCACCGCGAGCACCGCGGGCACGCCCGCCGCCGCGGCGATGCCGGGCGACGGCACGGAGATCACGACCTGCGAGGCCGAACCCGAATCGGGCATGACGGGCGCGACGACCTGCGAGAAGTCGAAAACGATCCGGG
>CAZUEM010000335.1:0-2131 GCA_964619155.1 uncultured bacterium | reverse complement strand
ATCGCCGACCTGCGCGGCTACTCCGACATCATCCGCACGCTCTCGCCCGGCCAGGCGGTGAAGCTCGCGTACCGGCGCGGAGAACAGGACATTGAAGCCGAGGTCACCGTCGTCGAGCGCTGATGTCGCGAAGCGGAAGATCGACGGGCCCCGGCGTCACCGCGCCGGGGCCCGCCGCGCGAGAGACGGCGCGTCCCCCTTCACGCCGCCTCCGATCGTCAACGCAGCCAGACGAGCGGGCGGCTCGTCGCGCCGTCCTCGGTCAAGAGGCGCAGGACGTAGTAGCCGCTCGGAAGGGTCATGCCCGAGTCGTCCGCTCCGCTCCACCGCAGCGTCCGTACGCCCGCGGCCGCCTCGCCCCGGAAGAGCGTGGTGCGCGCGCGCCCCGCGACGTCGTAGAGCGCGAGCGTGCAGCGCATCGGCCGCGGCAGCTCGAACGAGACGTTCGCGACGCCGCGCGCCGGGTTGTCCGCCGCGAGGCGCAGGCCGGAACCGGGCGGCGGCGGATCACCGACGCCGATGGGGATGTTGCCCGAAGGCACGCCCTGCCAGTAGGCGACGGACTCGCTCCCCTGGCGCAGCAGGTAGTCGGACGGCGGGCTTCCGGGGTAGGGCAGCGAGCAGCCGACGCCCGCGACGCCCGACTGGCGCAGGTACACCCAGTCGAGCATCAGCGCGACGGGCTCCGAGCAGCCCGCGCATGCTCCGGCGCCCGTGCTCTTCGTGCGCGGGAGCCGGAGCGTGAAGAGCCGGTACTCCACGCCCGCGAGCAGCGGCGCCGGCTGATCGAGCGCCCCGGAGACGCGCACGACGACCACGTTGCGGAAAGGGCTCGAAGCGCCCGAATACTCGGAGGCGGAGAGGGCCGTCCAACTCGTGCCCTCGGGCCCGGGAGGAGGGCACGCCTCGTACACGGCGTCCAGGAGGCCCGTGGACGTGTAATGGCATCCTCCGGCTTCCAGCCTCCACCAGTTGGCAATCGGGTCGCCGGCGTCGCCGACGATCCACAACTCGGCGTCGAAGCCGGTGAGCGACGAGATGCCGCCAGGCGCGACGACCGATGCGACCAGGTACTCGTAGCCCGTGTTGACGTTGCACGCGAACGTCCGGATCGAGCCGCCGCCGTCGCCCCGGCAGGCGTCCCACGCGAGGCGCGGCAGCCCGTCGGGTGCCCGCACGCGGGGCGTCGTCGCCGGGAAGCCGTCGCAGCGCTCCGCGGTCCGGCCGTTGCCGCGGGCGGCGATGTACTTCACCAGCCAGCGATTGAGGTCCAGGGCCGTGATGCCCCCGGCCCCGTCGTAGTCGCTACGTGCCACGTACTGGCCGGCGCCGAGATCGCAGCGCCACAGATACAGATCGTTGGCGGTCAGGCCGTTGACCCCGTCGAGATCGTACGCGCGGACCGACGACTGCCCGATCAGGACGCGCGGGAAACCGGCGTACACGCTGACGCAGCCCACGTCGGAGACAGGAGGGAGCCGGTCCACGACCGAGCCGTAGACCACGAACGTCGCGACGCCCGAGGCGTCGGTGATCGCGCGCATCGTGTCGGCCCCGCAGTCCACGACCACGTCCGCCGGCTGCACCTGCTCGGCCGCGAAACGGATGTGGTTGCAGCCGCCGAAATCCAGCACGACCTGCACGCCGGGCATCGGCACGCCGAACTCGTCGCTGACGGAGACGGTGTAGACGTCCTCGGGCTCGAGGCCCCATGGGTGTGGCGTCACCACCGTCAGCCACGGGGGCACGAACGAATGCGCGGCGGACGGGGCGCCGAGCGACGGCGGCGCGACGAGCAGCGTCGCCAGAAGCGCGAGCATGAACGCGAGTGGCTTCATGGCCACCTCCGCGGCCGCGCGCGGGGAACGTGCGGCCCGGATACTCGCCGAGCCGTGGCCGATGGCCGAACGGCGCCGTGATCCGCAGCTCCCGCGGACACTCCGCGCGCGGTTCCGGCGCGCATGCTAGGACGACGCGCCGCGCCGTCGAGCGGGCCGTCTCCCGCGGGGAACTCCGGGGCGGAACCGATCCTGAACGTCTGCGGCCCGCGCCATGCTCCGGCGCGGGCCGCTCCGCTCGCCATCGGTGCCGCGGGACTACCGCTTCAGCGGCACCACGTTCTTGTCGTCGA
>CAZUEM010000334.1:0-2152 GCA_964619155.1 uncultured bacterium | reverse complement strand
ACTTCACGCGCACCGCGCGGCGGACGAGGCGCTCGCCGGCGCGCTCGGCGGAACAGAAGTAGAGCCCGCTCGGCACCTCGCGGCCCATCTCGTCGCGGCCGTCCCAGAGACGCGAGTAACGGCCCGCCGGCAGCTCGCCGTTCTCGAGCACGCGCACGAGCCGGCCGGCGCTGTCGTGGATCGCGACCCGTACGCGCTCGGGGCGCGGCACGTCGAAGCGGATGAGCGTCGTGCCGCGAAACGGGTTCGGCGCCGCGGGCGCGAGCGAGAGCCCCGGCCCCGCGGCCGCGCCGCGCTCGAGCGTCAGGCGCTGCAGCGCGTGCTCGCCGTCCTCGCCGGCTTCGACCAGCTCGTACGTGAGCGTCGCCGCGTCGCCGGGCTCGGCGTCCAGAACCTCGTGCACCCCCGCGCCGGTCACCGGCGCGCCGGTCAGCCGGACGCGCCCGGCCCCGTCCGGCAGGATGCGGTCCACGTGCGTCGCCGCGTCCGCGGCCGATGGCGCCAGCTCCCACTCGATGCGCACGCCGCCGTCGGCGAGCGGGTGCGCCTGAAAACGCTGGACGAGCGTCGCGGTCGGCCCCATCGGGCTCAGCGCCATCAGCGCGTAGGCCGAGATGTAGACGTCGTTGCGCGCGGCCTTGGACGTGCCTCCGCCCGCGTAGTTGCCGGCGCCGGTGATGGACTGGTCGGCGAGGTTCGCCAGGAACCCGGTCGAGTCCCACGCCGCGAAGCCGTTGAAGGCGTAGAGCGCGTAGCCGGTCGAGCCGTCGCCGTTCACGTTGTTCGCCATGCTGGTCCGGGCGGGCAGCGAGCCGGCGTACACGACGTCGCGGAACGTCGCCGCGAAGCGCTTCATCTCGGCGGCCGACGAGTAGAACGGCGCGCCCTCGAGGTTCATCTCGAGCGCGACGCGCATGTAGTAGTTGGCGTAGTTGACCGCCTGCCAGTTCACCGAGCCCGGCGCGGTCTCCTTGGTCCACCGGTAGGCCTGCGGCTTCGCCGGGTTCAGGTGGTTGGAGCCGATCAGCTCGTTCACGATCTGCGTCTCGCGGTCGCGGTAGAACGTGTTGCCGGTGACGAGCCAGAGGTAGTGCGCGAGCCGCCAGTTCGCCGAGCGCGGCTCGGTGTCGGGCTTGTAGAACGCCGCGTACGGGGTGTTCCACGCGGTCAGCGGGTTGCCCCCGACGCGGGCGTACCACTTGGCGAGGAAGTGGTTCTCGAGCCAGTCGCGCCAGAAGTCCGCGGCCTCGGCGTAGCGCGGGTCGAGCGAGCGGTTGGCGTGCAGCGTCCACGCCCACAGCGCCGCGTTGCCCGAGCAGATGGACTCGTCGAGCCAGTTGGTGTCCTTGCCGTAGTAGGTGGCGTTCGACGGGTCGGCGCGCCACAGCCAGCTCGTGTAGCCGTCCGTCGTGCCGTCGAGCCACGCGTCGCGGAGCGACGCGCGCGCGCGCTGACCGAGGTCGTAGACGCGCTCGAGGAACACCACGTCGCCGGTGGCGCGGAAGGCCATGACGAGCGCCTCGGTGTAGTCGCCGCCCGTGCGGCCCAGTTCGTAGGCGTCGCCGGCGGCCATGATGTCGTCCACGAGCACGTTGCTCGCGGCCATCGCGGCGATCAGGCGGTCGCGCCAGAGCTGTTCCTGGGGCGTCAGCGCGGCGGCGCCGGCGGGGCGCGCCGTCCACGCCATGGGCGCGCGCGCGGCGAGCGCGGAAAGCGGCGCGAGCAGCAGCAGGAGCAAGAGCACGGGCAGGGTGACACGACGCATGGAACCTCCGGCGTCACCTCGATGTGGGGCTCGAGAAGCGACGAAGCGAGCGGTGAACGGAGTGCGAGCCCTGCCCGTGGGGTGGCGTGCCCGTGAGCGCACCATACCCCGGCGAGGGCCCGCCGGGTCAACCCGTTCATCGGCACTCGCGCGCGCGCGGTGCAGCGTTCTTCGGCGCGCGAGGCCGCCGGGGAGGCGCGCGCGGGTGAGATCGCCCGCGCGTTGCGTTGTGCGAGACGGCGCGCGGCGCGGGCCACGGGGGCCCGCGGCGCGCGTGCCGCTACATCTTCCGGCGCCTGCGGTCCGGCGCGCCGCGCTGCGGGCGGCGTCCGTGGGCGGCCGGGCCGCCCCCCTGCGCGCCGGCCCGCACGATCCCCGGCGCCGGCG
>CAZUEM010000333.1:0-2164 GCA_964619155.1 uncultured bacterium | reverse complement strand
GGCCGTGCTCGGCGCCTGGGCGGCGCGCCGCGCGTGCGACGCGCCGCCCGACCTGCACCGCCCGCTGCCCATCGGCCTCGCCGACGCGTGGCGCGCCCGGGCGCTGCCGTTGCTGGCCGGGCTCGCCGCGCTCGCCGCGCTGCACGCCCTCGCCGCGCACGGCCTGCCGGTGGCGGCGCGCGCGACGCTCCCGCTGGCGTGGGCGCCGGCCGGGTTCGCGATCGCGGTGCTCGGGCTCCACTACGGGCTGACGCTCGGCCCGCGCCCCGACGCGGCCGAGACGCTCTACACGGCGTGGCTCGGCGTCGCGGTCACGGCCAGCGTGATGATCCCGCTGCTCGGCTGGGCCGTGCTCGCCGGCGGGCTCGTCCACTCCACGCTGCGCCTGCGGCGCTGGTGGACCGCGGAGGACGGGCGGTGATCGAGGTCGCGGACGTCGCCCGCGCCTACGGCGGCCGCCCCGCGCTCGCCGGCGTGTCGCTCGCCGTGCGTCCCGGCGAGATCGTCGGCCTGCTCGGGCCCAACGGCGCGGGCAAGAGCACGCTGCTGCGCACGGCGGCCGGCCTGCAGCCGCCCGACGCCGGCGCGGTGCGCGTGTGCGGGCACGACGTGTGGGCCGAGCCGCTCGCCGCGCGCGCGAAGCTCGGCTACGCGGCCGAGGAGCCGTCGTTCCACGAGGAGCTGTCGGCCGCCGAGCACCTCGCGTTCGTGGCCGCCGTGCGCGGGCTCGAGCCGGCCGCCGCGCGCGAACGCGCGCTCGAGCTGGCCGGGCGCCTCGACCTGCGCGCGCGCCTCGACGACCCGCTGCGCGGCTACTCGCACGGGATGCGCAAGAAGACCTCGTTCCTGGCCGCGGTGCTGCACCGCCCGGCCGCGCTGCTCTGCGACGAGGCGCTCGAGGGCTTCGACGCCCCCTCGGCGCTCGCCGCCAAGGCGGAACTGCGCGCGCTCGCGCGCGCGGGGTCCGCCGTGCTTTTCTCCAGCCACGTCACCGAAACCGTCGAGCGGCTGTGCGACCGCGTGGTGCTCCTCCGCGAGGGGCGCGTGGTCCGCGAGCTGTCGCGCGACGACTGGGGCGCGCCCGCCGAGGAGCACTCGCTCCTCGAGCGCGCGTTCCTCGACGCGATCCGTCCCGGGGAGAACCCATGAACCGCCTCCGTTTCCCGCGCACGCTCGGCCGCCGCGCGGCCGCCGCAGCGCTGCTCGCCGCCGCGCTGCTCGCCGCCCCGGCCGCCGCCGCCCCGCCGCCGTCGGTGAAGGACCTGCTCTACGAGGGCGACCACCCGGCGCACCTGCGCGCGCGGCTCCTCGCCCGCGCCGATTCCGCGGGCGACCGGCCGCTCGTGGCCGGAGAGGCGTGGTACTGGGCGGGCGCCAGCTGGGCGCGCTCCGGGCGGGCCGACAGCGCGCTCGCGGCGTTCGCGCGCGCCCGGGCGCTGCGCGGCAACGCCGAGGAGACGCTCGCGGCGGTGGACGTGCTGATCGCGCGCGGGGGACCCGCCGACTTCGACAGCGCCGCCGCGCTCATGGCGCCGCTGGCCGCGCAGCCGGCCGGAGGCCTGACCGACGAGGTGGCGCTGCGAGACGCGTGGGTCCGCGCCCGGCTCGGCGACACGAACGGCCTCGCGCCGCTGCTCGACCTCGCGAACTCGCCGCTCTTCCGCGCGCACGCCGCGGTCGCGAACCGCCCGCTCTGGGCCGGCCGGTTCGCGCCGCTGGCGCTCGCGGCCGGCGACCGCGAGGCCGCCTGGCGCCTCGCCTCGCCGCTCGCCGTGGCGACTCGCGGCCTCGACCCCGGCATCGTGCGGATCGCGCGCGACGCCTCGATCGGGCGCTCGATCGGCACCGACTGGGACGGCTGGATCCGCACCGCGTGCGTGCGGGCCGACACGACCGAACTGCCCGCGCTCCTCGGGCTCGGCGCGCGGCCGCTCGCCGTCACCGCCGAGGACGGCGCGAAGCTGCACGCCTGGTACGTGCCGGGCCCCTCCGGCGCGGCGATCGCGGTCGTGACGTCGCCCGCCGACGGGGCCGCCGCGGCGGCGTGCGACAGCCTCGTCGCCCACCTGCGGCGCGCCGGGCTCGCGGTCGCGCTGCTCGAGCCGCGCGGCGTGCGCCGCTCGGCCTCCCCCGCCGCGCCGGCGGCGCTGCTGCGCGCCGGCGA
>CAZUEM010000332.1:0-2182 GCA_964619155.1 uncultured bacterium | reverse complement strand
TCGGCGTAATGGAGCCACTGGATTTCCGGCATATAGGAGCCAGTGGCCGGACGAGGGAGACAGGCATCTCGGATTGACGCGGCGCCGCTAGCCTCCCGGGCTTTTGCTCGGGAGGGGACGCGGTGGGCCGCAGGAGATTCGAGATGTTCCAGTACCGCCAGGTCCTGGTGCGCATGCGCCAGGGCGATACCGACCGGGAGATCGCCCGCGCTGGGCTGATGGGCCGGCCCAAGGCCGCCCGCCTGCGGGCGATCGCCGCCGACCAGGGCTGGCTCGATCCCGAAGCCCCGCTGCCCGAGGACGCGGCGATCGCCGCAGTCGTCGGCGCCGCGCGACGCGCCCGGTCGACCATTTCCACCGTCGAGCCGTACCGGGCGCTCGTCGAGCGCTGGGCCGCGAGCGAGGTCTCGGGGGTGGTGATCCACGCTGCGCTCGTTCGCGAGCACGGCTACCGCGGCAGCGCTTCCTCGGTCTACCGGATGCTCATGCGCATCGGGGCGAGCCGCCCGCCGGAGGCGACCGTCCCGCTGAACTTCGCCCCCGGGGAGGCCGCCCAAGTCGACTTCGGCGCCGGACCGGTCCTGCTCGACCCCGCGGTGGGCGAGCCCCGACGCACCTGGTGCTTCGTGATGACGCTCGCCTGGTCGCGTCACCAGTACGTGGAGTTCGTCTGGGACCAGACGGTGGCGACCTGGCTCGGCTGCCATCGGCGCGCCTTCGAGTGGTTCGGCGCGGTGCCCGCGCGGCTCATCATCGACAACCCCAAGTGCGCGATCACCCGCGCCTGCGTGCACGACCCGCTCGTGCAGCGCGCCTACGCCGAGTGCGCCGAGGGCTACGGCTTTCGGATCGACCCGTGTCCGCCCGCTGATCCTGCGAAGAAGGGGATCGTGGAGGCGGGCGTGAAGTACGTGAAGACGAACTTCCTGCCGATACGCTCGTTTCACGGCCTCGCCGACCTGAACGTCCAGGGGCGCGCCTGGGTGATGGAGCAGGCCGGCGTTCGTGTTCACGGGACGACGCGCGAGCAGCCACTGGAGCGCTTCGCCGTCGAGCGCCCGCTACTGCGGCCGTTGCCGGCGATCGCCCCCGATCTCGGGACCTGGCATCGCGTCGTCGTGCACCGCGACTGTCACGTCCAGTTCGACCGGCGGCTCTACTCGGTGCCCTTTGCGCTCGTCGGCAAACGCCTGTGGCTGCGCGCGACCGATTCGTTCGTCGCGATCTACGAGGACTATCGCCTCGTCGCCAGCCACATGCGCGCTCGCCGTCTGGGCGAGCGGCTCACCGTGACCGCGCATCTGCCACCCGAGGCGCAGGCCTTCTTCGCCCGCGATCGGCGCTGGTGTGTCGCGCGGGCCGCCGAGATCGGTCCTGCCACCGCCGAGCTCGTCGAGCGGTTGCTCGCCGATCGCATCGTCGAGCGCCTGCGCGCCGCGCAGGGCGTCCTGCGCCTTGCCGAGACCTACTCCCCGGCACGACTCGAGGCCGCGTGCGTGCGCGCCCTGTATCACGCCAGCCCCTTCTTCCGCACCGTCAAGACGATCCTCAAGGGCGGCTACGACGCCGAGCCGCTGCCAAGCGGTCAACTCGGCTCCGCCTACGCCACCGGCGCGCGCTTCGTGCGCGATGCCGATCAGTTGTTCAACTCCGAGTCGCACCACTGAAGGAGACCATGATGAATCCCGTTCCCGAACTCGCCCCCTACCTCAAGCAGCTGCGTCTGTCGGGCATCCTCGATTCGCTGGAAGCCCGTAACCGCCAAGCCCTCGACGCCAAGCTCGCCTACACCGAGTTCCTGGCACTGCTCATCCAGGACGAGGTCGCCCGTCGCGAGCAGAAGAAGTTCGCCCTCCGACTGCGACGCGCCGCATTTCGCGCCTCCAAGACCCTCGAGCAGTTCGACTTCGAGCGCCTGCCGCAACTGAACCGCACCCTCGTCCACGAGCTCGCCACCGGGCGCTACCTCGCCGATCGAATCCCGGTGCTCATCGTCGGGCCCTGCGGCACCGGCAAGAGCCACCTCGCCCAGGCGCTCGGCCACTGCGCCGTCCGACAGGGCGTGGACGTCGTCTTCACCACCTGCGCGAGCCTCACCGCAAGCCTCAACGCTGCGCGCGCGATCGGCGCCTACGACAGGAAGCTCGCCGCGCTCGCCCGCGTGCCGCTGCTCATCGTCGAC
>CAZUEM010000331.1:0-2228 GCA_964619155.1 uncultured bacterium | reverse complement strand
GGGCCCGCCGCGCCGGCGGCCGTCGCGGCGGCCGACGACACGCTGCTGCGCGCCGGCGCCGCCTGGCGGTGGTTCGCGGGCCCCGCGGCGCCCGCGGGGGCATGGACCGCCGCCGGCTACGACGACTCGGCCTGGGGCTCGGGGCCCGCGCCGCTCGGCTACGGCGAGGCGCGCATCGCCACCGCCGTGCCCTACGGCGGCAACGCCAGCCTCAAGTGGGTCACCACCTACCTGCGCGCGAGCTTCACCCGCCCGGGCGGGGCGGGCGAGGTCCTCTCGGCCATCCTGCGTACGGACTACGACGACGGCTTCGTCGCGTACGTGAACGGCGTCGAGGTCGCGCGCCGGGGCCTGCCCGCGGGCGCCGTCACGTGGGGCACCTTCGCCGCGAACCACGAGTCGGGCGTCTTCGAGGACGTCGCGTTCGGGGCGGCGGGGCTCGTCGTCGAAGGCCCGAACGTGCTCGCCGTCGAGTTGCACCAGCAGTCGGCCGGCAGCTCCGACCTGCTCTGGGACGCGGCGCTGCTCGCCGACACCACGGCCGTCACGCGGACGCGCGGGCCCTACCTGCAGAACGCGACGCCGACCGCGATCAGCGTGCGCTGGCGCACCGCCGCGCCGGTCACGGGGCGGGTCTCGATCGGTCCCGCGGGCGGGCCCTACACGTGGACCTTCGACGAGCCGGCCGCGGGCGTCGAGCACGAGGTGCGCGTGAGCGGGCTCTCGCCCGAGACCGCGTACGCCTACGCCGTGCACGGCACGGACGAGCCGGCCGAGCCGCCGGGAGACGCGCGCACGTTCCGCACGCCGCCCGCTCCCGGCGCCGATCGGCCCGTGCGGATCTGGGCGATCGGCGACTCGGGCCGCGACACGCCGGGCGGCCGGGCCGTGCGCGATGCCTATCTCGCCTGGGCGGGCTCGCGCCGCGAGGACCTGTGGCTGCTGCTCGGCGACAACGCCTACGACACCGGCACCGACGCCCAGTACCAGGCCGGGCTGTTCGACCCGTACGCGCCGCTGCTCGCGCGCAGCCCGCTCTGGAGCACCCGCGGCAACCACGACTACGTGTACGCCGGGCTCGCGAACGACTACTACGACCTCTTCTCGCTGCCCGCCGCGGGCGAGGGCGGCGGCCTGCCCTCGGGCACCGAGGCCTGGTACGCCTTCGACTGGGGCCCGGTGCACTTCGTCTGCCTCGACTCCGAGGGCAGCAGCCGCGCGCTCGACTCGCCGATGCTGGAGTGGCTGCGCGCCGACCTCGCGGCGACGACCCGGCCGTGGGTGATCGGCTTCTGGCACCACCCGCCCTACACGAAGGGCTCGCACGACTCCGACGACCCGGCGGACAGCGGCGGCCGCATGCGCGACATGCGCGAGCGCGTGCTGCCGATCCTCGACTCGCTGGGCGTGGACCTCGTGCTCACCGGTCACAGCCACTCGTACGAGCGCTCGATGCTGCTGCGCGGCCACTACGGCCTGTCGGGCACGCTGGCGGCGCCGATGCTCGCCGACAGCGGCGACGGCCGCGCGGACGGCGACGGCGCGTACGTGAAGGCGGCGGGCTCGCCGGGCGCGAACGAGGGCGCCGTCTACGCCGTGAACGGCTCGGCGGTGCAGACCGGCGGCGGCACGCTCGACCATCCGGCGATGGTCCGCTCGCTCGACGTGCTCGGTTCGCTGGTGGTGGACGTCGCGGGAGGGCGGCTCGACGCCCGGTTCCTCGACCACCAGGGCGTCGTGCGCGACAGCTTCACGATCCTCAAGGGCGGCGCGCTCGCGGCGGGGCCGGCGGCGGACGGCGGGCTCGCGCTGGCCGCGCCGCGGCCGTCGCCGTTCCGCGGCCGCGCCGAGTTCGCGTTCACGCTGCAGCGCGCGGGCGAGGCGAGGCTCACGGTGTTCGACGTGGGCGGGCGCCGCGTGCGCGTGCTCGCCAGCGGCCCGCACGCGGCGGGCGCGCACCGCGTCGCGTGGGACGGCCGCGACGGGCGCGGCGCGAGCGTCGCGCCGGGCGCGTACCTCGTGCTGCTCGAAGCGGGCGGCGAGCGCCGCATGCGGCGCGTCGTGCGGCTGCCGTAGGCGCCCCGCGGGCGGGCGGACCGGCGCGCGGCTTTTCCGTTGAGTTGCGCGGCGGCTCTCGATAAGTTGCCGCGCGATTCACCAGCGGGTCCGCTCGGGCCCGCGGCCGCCGCCGCGCCCCGCCATCGGGCGCGGTCATCCCACGACTCCCC
>CAZUEM010000330.1:0-2236 GCA_964619155.1 uncultured bacterium | reverse complement strand
CGAGCCGCGCACCAGGCCCGCTCGCGGCGGCTCGCCGCGGGCGTTTTCGCCCCGGCCCGGCCGCGAAGGTGGGCCGGGACGCTCAGGCGGGCGCCCGGGCGGCCCTTCCGCCGGCCGCCGGGGCGGCCCGGGCGGGCCATCGCGCCGCCCGCGTAACCGCTGACGCCGCAACAACAGCAGGATTTCCTTCCAGCGGCACGCGAAGCTCGTACATCATTAGAGGTGACCTTCCCCGGCGCCGGAACGAATCCTGCGCTGACCGGGAGGGTCGCTTTCCCGGGACGCGCCGGAACGCGCCCCCTCGAAGCCTCCGACCGAAGCCCGCCACGCACGGACGCAACGCCGGCCCAGCGTGACCAGCGTGCGACTCGACCTGCTTCACCCCCGGGCAGCCGAGAATCCCGGAACGACCGAGCCCCCCGGCGGGGTAGTACCGCCCGTCGGTCCGGCGGCCGGCGCCGCCGTGCGGCCGGTCACGCTGGTGCTGGTGCTGGCGCTCGCCTTCGGCCTGCTCGGGCAGGGCGAGCGCTACTCCCTCGACACACGCTTCCGTTCGCCGAGCAGCACGCTGCTCACGTACTGGGGCGCGCTCGGCGAGGGGGACACCGAGGGTGTCTTCGAGTGTCTCTCGGAAGTGCGCGACGACCAGCCGTTGCCGGGTGCGCTGTGGTTCCTGCCGCCGACCGACGAGTTGTGGCTGGACGGTTTCCGCTCCCTGCCCGTCACCGGCGGCCGGGTGCTGGTGACCTACGAGGTGCACTACCGGCCGTCGGGCACGGGCGAGGAGCGGATGTTCCAGACCGGCAGCGAACTCGTCCGCGAGCGCGGCGAGTGGCGCATCGCGCGGCCGATCGGCGAAGCGAGCATGCCGGAGTGGAAGCCCGTCCCGGGACCGGTTGACACTTAATCTCGCGGCCTCCTAGGCTGCGCCGTCGCCGTGCGCGCGCCCGCGAAGGCCGCGCGGACCGGGCCGCGAGGCCCGCTTCACCCGAGGAACCGCATGACCCGCGCGATCGCCCGCCTGGCCCTCGTCACCGCACTCGCCGCGTTCACCGCCGCGCCCGCGGCCGCCACGAAGTACGCGGCCGAGTTCCTCAAGATCCCGGTCGGCGCGCGCGCGGTCGGCATGGGCGGCGCCTTCGCGGCGGTCGCCGACGACGCCACGGCGCCCTACTGGAACCCCGCCGGCCTGGTCTACCTGCCGTACCGCGAGGCGTTCCTGCAGCACGCGGAGCAGTTCGGGAGCCTCGTGAACCACAACTTCGGCGCCGTCGCGTTCCCGCTCAAGTCCGGCGCCGACCGGCGCGCGGCGCTCGGCGTGACCATGACGTGGGTGGGCGTGAACGACATCCCGATCACCCCGCGTCCGGGCGGCCTGCAGCCGGGCCAGTGGCTCGACTACGGCACCGACAACGACCCGCTCACGCCGGGCAACGGCCAGGGCAACGGCCAGTGGGACCCCGGCGAGCGGCTGCTGCTGCGCTCCGAGGACCTGTTCATGGCGAGCAGCAGCGACATCGCGGTCGGGCTCTCGTACGCGCGCCAGCACGGGCAGCGCTGGTGCTTCGGCGGCACGGTGAAGTTCCTGCGCCAGAGCATCCCCGACACGATTCCCGGCGAACACGCCACCTCGTTCGGCGCCGGCCTCGACGCGGGGCTGACGTACATGCCGGGCGACGCGGTCACGCTCGCGGCGGTGGCGCACGACCTGACGACGACGTTCATCTCGTGGAACAACGGCGTGCGCGAGTCGGTCTCGCCGACGCTCACGACCGCGGCCGCGTTCAACTTCTACCCGGCCGAGCGCCACGCCCTGACCTGGGCGGTGGACCTCGGCTGGAACTTCGAGGGCCGCAAGTACGACGCGCAGCTCAAGCTGGGCGGCGGCATGACCGCGGAGCTGCGCACCGGGCTCGAGTACTGGTACCGCAACACGGTGGCGCTGCGCTCGGGGCTCGGCGGGAAGGACCTCGATTTCGGCCTCGGCGTGCGCTACAAGCACTTCGGCGCCGACTACGCCGCCGCGCTCAACCGCTTCTTCGCCTCCGACGATCCCGACTTCCCCGACGACACCAGCCTCGACGCCACGCACCTCGTGAGCCTGTCCTACAGCTGGTAGCGGGGCGCCCGGCCCCCACGGCGCCCGCGCGGCAGTCCGGCCGCGCGGGCGCCGCGCTTTCGGTTGTGCGCCGAAGATTGCGTCTGGCGGTGCTCTTGCGTATCTGAGCGGGCATGA
>CAZUEM010000329.1:0-2245 GCA_964619155.1 uncultured bacterium | reverse complement strand
CACCCGGTCACCACGGGTATTTCGGCGGCCGGGGCCGGACCTAACGGCCGGTCCCGCGGGTCCTCGCCGCCGGTCCGCGCGCCGCGGCGGTCCGGGGTCAGGAGGCGGCCGCGGCCCCGTTCGCGCGCTCGAGCAGGTGCGCGAAGATCGCGAGGTAGTCGCGCGCCTCGCGGGGATGCAGGAAGTTGTCCCGCACGTGCTCGCGCCCCTCGCGCCCGAGCCGGCGGCGGAGCGCCGGGTCGCGCAGCAGCCGCACGATCTGCAGCGCGCAGCCCTCGATCGAGCGCACGAGCAGCCCGGTGCGCTCGTGCACGACCTGCAGCGGGATGCCTCCGACCGCGCTCGCGACCACGGCGCGCCGCTTCCAGAGCGCCTCCGAGACGGTCAGCGCGAATCCCTCGCGCAGCGATTTCTGCAGCACGACCGCCGAGCGGCGCTGCAGGGCGTTGATGACGAGGTGGGCGTCGGGCGGCAGATCGAGCAGCGTGACGTCGTCGCGGCCGGCCGCCCGCGCGCGCGTCTCGGCGAGCACCGCGGCGCCCTCGGGATCGTCGTCGGCGCCGCCGCCCGCGAGCACGAGGTGCGCCTCCTCGCGGCGGCGGGCCAGCGAGAACGCCTCGATCACGCCGACCGGGTCCTTCAGCCGGTCGAAGCGCGAGACCTGGGTGACGAGCGGGACGTCCCCGGGCAGCCCGAACGGCTCGAGCAGCGCGTCCACCTCGTCGTCGGCGAGTTCGCGGTTCTTGTCGGACAGCGGATCGATCGAGGGCGGCGCGAGGAAGCCCGGCGTCGCGAGCGGGGGCACGAAGGTTTCGTGCGAGAACACCGCCGCGTCGTAGTGGTTGACGCGCGCGACGACGAAGTCGAGCACGTCCGGCACGGCGCGCGAGAGGTCGATGTGGCAGCGCCACACCCAGCGCTGGCCGCGCGCGCGCCGCAACTCGGCGAGCGCGGCCGGCTGCGGGTCGTGGATCAGCACGAGGTCGCCGTCGAGCGCCAGTTCGGCGGCCGCGCGCCGATTGACGTCCAGGAAGTGCGCGTGGTCGTCCGCGGTGAGCGACCCGGGCCCGCCGTGCAGCGCGTTGTGGATCGTCTTGGTGATGCCGTGGAAGCGCGCGTCGCCGGGCATGACTTCCCACGTGGTCGGCACCCCGAGCGCGTTCAGCATCGGCACCAGCCGGTGCAGGATCTCGGCGACCCCGCCGCCCGTCGCGGTCGAGTTGACCATCGCGATGCGGTGGCCGCGCAGCGAGCGGGCGAGCGCCTCGAGCGCGCGCATCGGCGCGTCGCCGGCGACCGCGCGGTAGCCCTCCAGCAGGGCCGCGCCGTCGGCGGGCGTGCGGACCAGCGTCATGGCTGGTCCTCCGGATGCGCCGCCCGGCGCGCCAGGCTCGCGATCGCCTCGCGCCCGGCCGCGATCCGTTCGTCGCTCGCGCTGGCGGCGGCCTCGGCCACCCGGCGGCCGAGGTGGCTGCGCCGCCAGCGGCCGAGCACGCGGGCGCGCGCCTTGTCGATGGGCAGCCCCGACGACGACGCCTCGGCGAGCCAGCGCGCGAGCCGGGCATCGCCGCGCGCTTCGAGCCAAGCCAGCAGCGGGGCGGGACCTCCGCCCGACCACGGCTCCTCGACGAGGTGGAGGAACCAGACGCCCGCGTCGGCCTCGATCAGCGACTCGAGCAGCTCGCGCCCGTCCCGCACGGCGACGCCGGTGGGAACGACCAGCGAGGCGGCGGTGCGGAATCGAAACTCGCTCCCCGGCGGCGCGGCCCGCTCGGCCCGACGCTTCGCGGGAAGCGCGTCGAGCACCTCGAGCGCGGCGCGGCGCAGCGGCTCCGGCGCGGCCGCCGCGCCCTGCACCGCGAACGTGAAGCGCTCGGCCGTCTCGGCGTCCTGCACGACGCCGCCGATCCACGCGCTGAAGTCGTCCGGCGGCAACTCGCCCGCCGCGGGATCCCGCAACGCGTACTGCACCGCGTGGTGGAAGAGCGATTCCGGCGGCGCCTCCGCCAGCCCGGCGCGCAGCGACTCGAGGTCGCCGGCCGGACGCCCCAGCGGCCGCACGAGGTGGACGACGTGACGCAGCTCGAAGGCGCGCGACATGGCCGGCACCCGCCTCACAGCGGACGCTTGGGCCCGTCGTCGTCGAGCGAGCGCAGGTATTCGACGAGGAAGTCCCGGGCGAGGTCGCGGCAGCCGAGCCCGAAGGCCAGCGCGAGCCCGAGTCCCGCCGTCGCCACGGCGATCA
>CAZUEM010000328.1:0-2288 GCA_964619155.1 uncultured bacterium | reverse complement strand
ATCACCTACGGCACGAACAACGAGTTCGGCTTCGACTACCTGCGCGACAACATGGCCGTGCGCCCGGAGCACAAGGTGCAGCGCGGCTTCGCCTACGCGATCGTGGACGAGGTGGACTCGGTGCTCATCGACGAGGCCCGCACGCCGCTCATCATCTCCGGGCCCGTCGAGGCGGGGGACCAGGGCTACGACGAGCTCAAGCCGCTGGTCGAGCGTGTCGTGCGCGCCCAGCAGCAGTGGGTGAACGCGGCGATGACCGAGGCCGAGGCCCTGCTCAAGGACCCCAAGACCGAGTGGGACGCCGGCGTCAAGCTCCTGCAGGTCCAGCGCGCCGCCCCGAAGCACAAGCGCTTCATGAAGCTGCTCGCCGACCAGCCCGGCCTCAAGAAGCTGATCGTCAGGGCCGAGCTCGAGTACCTGCGCGACAAGCGCCTGCACGAGCTGGACGAGGACCTCTTCTACACGATCGACGAGAAGTCGCGGAACGTGGACCTGCTCGAGAAGGGCCGCACGGTGATGACCCCGTCCGACCCCGAGAAGTTCGTGGTCCCGGACCTGACCGCGCAGCTCTCGGAGCTGGAGGGCCGCGAGGAGCTCCCGCCCGAGGAGCGCGTGGCGCAGCGCGACGCGCTCTACCGCGCCTACGGCGAGAAGAACGAGAAGATTCACAGCATCCACGCCCTGCTCAAGGCCTACTCGCTGTACGAGAAGGACGTGGACTACGTCGTCCAGGACGGCAAGGTGATGATCGTGGACGAGTTCACCGGCCGCCTGATGCCCGGGCGCCGCTGGTCGGACGGCATCCACCAGGCCGTCGAGGCCAAGGAGAACGTGCGCGTCGAGGGCGAGACGCAGACGCTCGCCACGATCACGCTCCAGAACTTCTTCCGCATGTACGAGAAGCTCGCCGGCATGACCGGCACGGCCGAGACCGAGGCCGCGGAGTTCTGGCAGATCTACAAGCTCGACGTCGCGGTGATTCCGACGAACAAGCCCGTGCGCCGCGCGGACGAGAACGACGTCGTCTACCGGACCAAGCGCGAGAAATTCAAGGCGGTCGTGGACGAGATCGCGGCCAGCCACGAGCGCGGCCAGCCGGTGCTGGTCGGCACGATCACCGTCGAGGTCAGCGAGCTGCTGTCGCGCATGCTCAAGATCCGCGGCATCAAGCACAACGTGCTGAACGCCAAGTTCCACCAGCAGGAGGCCGAGATCGTCGCCGGCGCGGGCCAGCAGGGCGCGGTCACGATCGCGACCAACATGGCCGGCCGCGGCACCGACATCAAGCTCGGCCCGGGCGTGGCCGAGGCCGGCGGCCTGCACATCGTCGGCACCGAACGGCACGAGTCGCGGCGCATCGACCGGCAGCTGCGCGGCCGCGCCGGCCGCCAGGGCGACCCGGGCTCCTCGCGCTTCTTCCTGTCGCTCGAGGACGACCTCATGCGCCTCTTCGGCGCGGAGCGGATCAGCGGGCTCATGGAGAAGATGGGCGTCGAGGAGGGCGAGGTCATCGAGCACGGGCTCGTGACCGCGTCCATCGGCCGCGCGCAGAAGCGCGTCGAGGCGCACAACTTCGACATCCGCAAGCACCTGCTCGAGTACGACAACGTGATGAACAAGCAGCGCGAGGAGATCTACCGCCAGCGCAACGAGGCGCTGATGAGCGAGGACATCTCGGCGCGCGTGCTCGAGGACGTCCAGGACGCGGTCGCGGGCCGGGTGGAGCGCTACACCGGCGGCGGCAAGGTGCACCGCGACGAGTGGAACCTGCGCGGGCTCGCGGACGAGCTCTCGTACCTGCTCATGACCCCCGTCCCGCCGGCCGACCTCGAGGGCGCGAGGGCGGAGGACGTGATGGACGCGGCGCTGAAGGTGGCGGAGCGGGCCTACCGCGCGCGCGAGGCCGAGTTCACGCCTCCGGTCACCCGCGAGCTCGAGCGGCACCTGTTCCTCTACACGGTCGACGAGCACTGGCGCGAGCACCTGCACGAGCTCGACAACCTCAAGGGCGGGATCGGCCTGCGCGCGTACGGCCAGCGCGACCCGCTCATCGAGTACAAGAAGGAGGCGTTCACCGCCTTCGAGACCATGATGGGGGAGACGCGCGAGGAGTTCGTGTCGCGGTTCTTCCGCGTGCAGCTCCAGCCGTCGGCCGCTCAGGAGGTGCTCGCCGAGGCCCCGCCGCCGCCGCGCCACATGGTGGCGCAGCACGCCGAGGCGACCGCGTTCGGCGCCGCCGCGGCCGCCGAGGGGGGCGGAGCGCCGGCCGCGACCGCCGCGCCGCCGCC
>CAZUEM010000327.1:0-2294 GCA_964619155.1 uncultured bacterium | reverse complement strand
GCGGCTCGCTGGCGGGCGCGGTCGCGAACGCGCGCCACGCCGAGGCGCTGGCGCGCGCGGTGGCGGCGTTCGAACGCGCGGCCGCCGCCGGCGGGCGGGGCGAGCCCGGCGAGTGCGTCGCGCTCGAACTGCGCGAGGGGCTCGCGGCCATCGAGGAAGTGACCGGGCAGCGGGTGAGCGGGGAACTGCTCGACCGCATCTTCGGCCGCTTCTGTATCGGCAAGTGAGGCGGCGGTGAACCCGGAGCGCTTCGACGGCCGCTGGGACGTCGTGGTCGTGGGTGGGGGGCACGCCGGCTGCGAGGCCGCGCACGCCACGGCCCGCATGGGGCTCTCGACCGCGCTGCTCACGGTGGTGCGCGGCGACGTCGCCAAGATGTCGTGCAACCCGGCCATCGGCGGCATCGCCAAGGGCCACATGGTGCGCGAGCTGGACGCGCTCGGCGGCATCATGGGTCTCGTCACCGACCGCGCCGGCATCCAGTTCAAGACCCTGAACCGCGGGCGCGGGCCCGCGGTCTGGTCGCCGCGCGCGCAGTGCGACAAGAAGCTCTACTCGGCCGCGATGCTGCGGCTGCTCGAGGCCGTGCCGGGGCTCGAGCTGGTCGAGGGGGTCGCGAACCACGTCCGGCTCGCGGGCGGGCGCGTCGCCGGCATCGAGCTGGCCGACGGCCGCGTGCTCGGCTGCCGCGCGCTCGTCGTCACGCCGGGCACGTTCCTCAACGGCCTCATCCACGTCGGCGAGCGGAAGCTCGAGGGTGGCCGCATCGGCGAGCACGCCGCGCGCGCGCTCAGCGAGTGCCTCGGCGAGCTGGGGCTCGAGCGCGGCCGGCTCAAGACGGGCACGCCGCCGCGCCTGCACCGGGACTCGATCCGCTGGGACGCGCTCGAGCTGGCGCCCGGCGACGACCCGCCGCGGCCGTTCTCGCACTGGACGGAACGGCTCGAGCTCGAGCAGGTGCCGTGCTGGACGACGCACACGACCGCGCGCACGCACGAGGTGATCCGCCGGAACCTCGCGCGCTCGCCGCTCTATTCGGGCCAGATCCGCGGCGCGGGCCCGCGCTACTGCCCGTCGCTCGAGGACAAGGTGGTCAAGTTCCCCGAGCGCGAGTCGCACCACCTGTTTCTCGAGCCCGAGGGCCGCGACGTGGACGAGATCTACGTGAACGGCGTTTCGACCAGCATGCCCGAGGACGTGCAGCTCGAGTTCCTGCACACCATCCCCGGCCTCGAGTCGGCGCGCATGATCCGGCCCGGCTACGCGGTCGAGTACGACTTCGTGCTGCCGCACCAGCTGCGCGAGACGCTCGAGGTCCGGTCCGTGCCCGGGCTGTGGCTCGCGGGCCAGATCTGCGGCACGTCGGGATACGAGGAGGCCGCCGCGCAGGGCTTCGTCGCGGGCGTCAACGCCGCGCGCGCGCTGCGGGGCGAGCCGTCGTTCGTGCTGCGGCGCGACCAGGCCTACGTGGGCGTGCTGGTGGACGACCTGGTGACGCGCGAGCACCGCGAGCCCTACCGCATGTTCACCTCGGCCGCCGAGCACCGGCTGCTGCTGCGCGCGGACAACGCCGACGAGCGGCTCGCCGGGACCGGACACGCGCTCGGGCTGCTGGGCGAGGCGCAGCTCGAACGCGTGCGCGAGAAGTACCGCGCCATCGAGGCCGAGCGGCGGCGGCTCGAGCGCGTCAGCGTGACGATCCCGGCCGCCGCGGGCCGCGAAGGCCGCGACGCGGGCGGCGCGACCACGCTGCGCGCGCTCGAGTTGCTCGCGCGTCCCGAGGGCAGCTGGGCGCAGCTCGACGCGCTCGGCGCCGGCGACGGGCTGCGCGCGGAATGGCGGGAGGCGCTCGAGGTGCGGGTCAAGTACCGCGGCTACATCGAACGCCAGCAGCGCGCGGCCGAGTCGGCGCGCTCGCTCGAATCGCTGGCGCTGGCGGACGCGCTCTGGGAGCAGCCGCTCGGCGGGCTTTCGCGCGAGGCGCTCGAGAAGCTGCGCCGCTGGCGGCCCGCGACCGTGGCGCAGGCCTCGCGCATCGCCGGCGTCTCGCCGTCGGACGTCGCGGTGCTGCTCGTGCACGCGAAGCGCCACGCCGCACGCTGAGCGCGGAAGCCGCGCGGAGTCGCGCCCGCTTTCGCCGCGCGGCGAACTTCACTACAGTGCGCGCCTCATGGCGCGCTCATCGGATTCGGGATCGCGGCGGGGCGAGGGCCCGCGCCGCACGGGCAAGTGGGACTCGCGGCCGTCGCCGCGCGGCGCGGGCGGACCGCCCGCGCGCCGCGGCGAGGAGCGCG
>CAZUEM010000326.1:0-2318 GCA_964619155.1 uncultured bacterium | reverse complement strand
AGTACGCGGGCGCGCCGGTCGGCGTCGAGGGCCTCGCGTTCTCGACCCGCTTCTCGCCCGACACGGTGAGCATTCCGGACCTCGCCGCGCGCATCTCGGGCCAGCCGGTCACGGCGCGCTTCCGCGCGGTGCGGCTCGCCGACCCGATCGTGGACTTCGCGGTGCGCGGCGACGTGGACCTCGCCGCGGTCGCGCCGCTCGTCGCGGCGCAGGGCACGAAGCTCACCGGGCACGCCGCGCTCGACGTGCGGGGCGCGGGCCGCGCGAAGGACCCGGGCGCGATCGTGCTCGACGGCCGCGCGGACCTGAAGGGCGTGAGCGTCGAGGCGAAGGACCTGCCGAAGAAGGTCGAGGCCGTGAACGGCACCGTGCTGCTCTCGCCGCAGCGCGCGGCGGTGAAGAACCTGACCGCGAAGGCCGGCGCCTCGTCGTTCGCGCTCGACGCGACCATCACGCGCCCGCTCGCGCTCATGGCGAAGCCCGACTCGGTGCCGCCCGCGGGCGTGAACTTCGACTTCCGCTCGCCGCACCTCGACCTCGCCGAGCTGCTGCCCACCACGCCGGGCGCGCCGTTCCTGCCCAACGCCTCGGGCGGCGGCACGGTGGCGATCGCGCGGCTCAAGCAGGGCAAGCTCGACGTGCGCGACGTGAAGGCGACCGTGGCGCTCGCGCCCGCCGCGCTCGAGGCGCCGTCGTTCGCGCTGCGCGGCTACGGCGGCGACGTCACGGGCAGCGCGAAGTTCGACCTGCGCGACACGCGCAAGCCCGTCTACGAGGTGAAGAGCAAGGTGGTGAACGTACAGGCCGACTCGCTGCTCTCGGCGTGGACGCCCGTGCGCAACCTGCTGCGCGGCACGCTCAGCACGGACCTGACGTTCGCGGGCGCGGGCGCCGAGCCCGACGACGTGAAGAAGACGCTGACGCTGGTGGGCCTGGCCGCGCTCAGCCAGGGCCAGCTCGGGCCCGGCCCGGCGCTGCAGGCGGTCGCCGACCTCGTGAAGCTGCCGCAGGTGAAGGAGCTGAAGTTCAAGGACCTCAAGCTCCCGCTGCGCGTCCAGAACGGCCGGCTCATCACCGACGCGGTGACGCTCTCCGGCCCGAGCGGCGACTGGACGATGTCGGGCGCCGTGGGCTTCGACGGCGCGCTCGACTACGCGGTGAGCGTGACGCTGCCGCCCGACGTGGCCGCCGCGATGAACGCGAAGTCGGCGCTGGCCGCGGGCGCGCTCGCCGACCCGCAGGGCCGGATGCTGCTCGACCTGCACGTGGGCGGCACCGCGAAGGCGCCGCGGGTGGCGTGGAACACGCAGGCGATGCGCGACCGCCTCGCGGGCAAGGCCTCGGCGGCGATCACCGAGCAGAAGGCGAAGCTCGAGTCCGAGGCGAAGGCGGCCGCGGCCGAGGCGCTGCGCCAGAAGTTGGGCCTCGCGCCCGACAGCGCGAAGGCGGCGCCGGCGCTGCAGCTGGGCGCGACGCGCGACAGCCTCAAGAAGGCGGCGGGCTCGGCGGTCGAGAAGTTCTTCGGCGGCTTCGGCAAGCAGAAGGAAGCGCCGCCCGCGCCCGCGCCGGCCCCGGCCGACACGACGAAGCCGTAGCGCGGCACGAAGCGCGGACCTCGCGTGCGTGGCGGCGAGCCGGCGCCGCGAGGCCCGCGCGCCACGCCGACGTGCCCTGGGGCGACGGGGCCGCGCCGCGGCCGGAGACACGAGAGCCGCGAGGGAAGGGGGGCTTCCGCTCGCGGCTTCGTGTGTCGTTCCTGAAGAAACCTCCGCCTGGCCGCCGGCGGACTGCCATCCGATCGGCGGCTGGCGAAGGCGGGTACGAGCCCCTGGCGCGCGAGTGACCTCCGCGCCCATGCGACGCGGCGCGCGCCTGCCCCAATGACACAGCAAGGCATGTGCCCGTTGGCGAGCTTGTTTCGCGCGCCGCCCGCCGCGACCGGAGGTCGTTGTCGAATTGGCATCTGGCTCCCGGCGGGCGCCGGAGCGACCGCGAGAGCGTTCGCCGGTGGCTGTCTGGATTCTGGCGTACCTGTCACGGGACTGGACACAACCTGTCACCCGTGACGACACAGCGCGTTCCGATGCTATGGCGTACGCGGCCTGCGGATGTCGAGGGGGCCGGCCCACCGGGCCGGCCCCGTCTCGATCTACGCGCGCGCCGGGCTACCTCCCGAGCAGCACCATGCGCTGCTGCGCTCGGAAGCCGTCCGCGGTCATGCGGTACAGGTAGACGCCCGGCAGCGCCCGCGCGCCGCCGGCGGCGGTGCCGTCCCAGCGGAGCGCGTGCGTGCCCGGCTCGAACCGCCCGTCGGCGAG
>CAZUEM010000325.1:0-2320 GCA_964619155.1 uncultured bacterium | reverse complement strand
GAGCCGCGCGAGGTGCGCGCCGAGGGCCGCGAGGGCCGCGAGCCGCGCGAGGGGCGGGCCGAGGGCCGCGACGAGTCGCGCCGCGAAGGCCGCCGCGAGGGGCGCCGCGAGGGGCGCCGTGACGAGCGCCGCGAGGAGCCGCGTCGCGAGGAGCGCCGCCCGGCCGCCGTCGAGCCGCCGGCGGGGGTGATCGGGGCGCCGGAGGCCGCGGGCGATGAGGCCGGAGGCGATGCGTCCGACCGTCGCCGCCGCCGTCGCGGCCGCCGCGGCGGGCGCGGCCGGCGACGCGAGGGCGTGGCGGGAGCGCCGGCCGAGGCGCTCACCGGATCGGTGAACGGCGCCGACGCGGGAGCCGGGGATTTCGAGCGCGACGAGGCTTTCGAGCCGCACGAGGCGTTCGAGGAGCGGCGGGAGTTCGAGACCGGCGAGGCGCCGGTCGAAGGCGCGACCGCGCCGGCGGTGACGCGCGCCGAGGCCGCCCCGCGTCCGCAGGCCGCGGCCGCGGTCGAGACGGCCGAGGAGCCGGCGATGGCCTCGGGCGAGCTGGCCGAGACGAGCCGCCGCCTGACCGAGGAGCTCCTGCGCGCGATGGGCTTCGAGGCGACCGTCACGGTCGTGGCCGACGGGAATCGCGCCGACGTGACCGCCGAGATCGCGAAGGACGAGGAGTTGCTGACCGGCCAGAAGGGCGAGGTCCGGCAGGCGCTGCAGCACCTGCTCAACCGCTTCCTCAACCGCGGCGAGGGTTCGCGCTACCACCTGCAGCTCGAGATCAACGACTTCTGGCGCCGCCGCGAGCGGGAGCTGGAGGACCTCGCGCGTTCGCTCGCCGAGCGCGCCGTCTCCGAGAACGCCGAGGTGGTGACCGACTACCTCAACTCCCAGGAGCGCCGCATCGTCCACGTGACGCTGAAGGAGGACGGGCGCGTCCGGACCTACTCGCTGGGCACCGGCATGATCAAACGCATCGCGATCGCTCCCGCGGCCTTCCCCGACAGAACCGGCGAAGAGGACGCGGGCTGAGCCCGGTTCGCACGCCCATCCGGCGCCGGGTTCGCCTGCGGGCGGACCCGGCGCTTCCGTTTTCCCGCCGCCCGGACACCCCATGAGCCTGCCGTTCGACGACGACATCGCCGCCATCGCGACCGCCCCCGGTGAAGCGGGGCTGGCGGTGGTGCGCGTCTCGGGCCCGGGCGCGCTCGCGGTCGCGGACCGCGTCTTCCGCGGCGCGGCGCCGCTCGCCGCCGCGGCGAGCCACACGCTTCACCACGGCTGGGCCTCGGCCCCGGGAGGCGGCGGGACGCCGGTGGACGAGGTGGTCGCGGCGGTCTTCCGCGCGCCGCGTTCGTACACGCGCGAGGACGTGGTCGAGCTGTCGTGCCACGGCGGCGCGCTGCCCGCGCGGCTCGTGCTCGAGGCGCTGCTCGCCTCGGGCGCGCGTCTCGCGCGGCCGGGCGAGTTCACGCTGCGCGCGTTCCTGCGCGGGCGGCTCGACCTCGCGCAGGCCGAGGCGGTCGCCGACCTCATCCACGCCGAGACGCGCGCGGCCTCGGACCTGGCGGTGGCGCAGCTGCGCGGCGCCCTCTCGGAGCGGCTGCGCGCGTTCGCCGGGCGGGCGGCCGACTGCGCCGCCGAGGTCGAGGCGCGGGTGGACTTCGCCGAGGACGTGGGCGGCGTCGAGGTGCCGCCGCACGTGGTGGCGGCGGCCCGCGGCCTCGCCGCCGAGCTGGCCGCGTTCGTCGGCGAGGGCGCCTGGGCGCGCGCGGTGCGCGAAGGCGTGCACGTGCCCATCGTCGGGCGGCCGAACGCGGGCAAGAGCACGCTGTTCAACCGCCTGCTCGGCGAGGAGCGCGCGATCGTCGCCGAGACCCCGGGCACGACGCGCGACCGCGTGAGCGAGGCGCTCGAGCTGGGCGGCGTGCGCGTGACGCTCTCCGACACGGCCGGCCTGCGCGGCGCCGCCGACCCGATCGAGGCCGAGGGCGTCGCGCGCTCGCGGAGCGTGATGGAGACGGGCGCGCTGGTCGTGTGGGTGCACGACGCGAGCCGTGCGCCCGACGCCGAGGACGCGGCCATCGCGGAATCCCTGCGCGGCCGCCGCGTGCTGCTCGCGCTCAACAAGCGCGACCTGGCCGGGGCCGCGGCGCCCGAAGCGGCGGTCGCAGCGCTCGCGGGCCCGCTCGGCGCCGAGCCGGTCGCCGTGCCGCTCTCGGCGCGGACGGGCGAGGGCGTCGCGGAACTGCGCGAGGCGCTCGCGGGCGCTCTCGGGGCGCACGGCGGCGGCTCGCTGGCGGGCGCGGTCGAACGCGACGCACTCGCC
>CAZUEM010000324.1:0-2321 GCA_964619155.1 uncultured bacterium | reverse complement strand
CGCCGCGCCCGCGGAGCCGGCGGCCCGCATGGCGGCGGCGCTCGACGCGACGCCGCGCACCCTCGAGGACCTCGCCGCCCGGGCCGCGCTCGAGCCGGCGGCGGCGTTCGCCGAACTGCTGCGGCTCGAGTGGTCGGGCGTCGCGAGGCCGCGCCCGGGCCAGCGCTGGACGGCCCGCCCGTGAAGGCGCACGCGCTCGAGGCGCTGCTCGCGCGCGGCCTGTTCGCCGCCTCGCGCGCGCTGCCCTGGCCGGGCGGCACGGGCGCCGGTGCGGCGCTCGGGGACCTCGCACGCGCGCTCGGCCTGCGCCGGCGGGTGGCCGAGGAGAACCTCGCGCTCGCGTTCCCCGGGCGCTCCGCCGCCGAGCGCGCCGCGATCCTCGCCGCGCACTACCGCGAGGTCGGGCGCATCGCCGCCGAATACGCGCGCTTGCCCGAGCTGGCGAAGGCGCCCGACGGCCGCGTGGTCGCCGAGGTGCACGGGCTCGAGCACTTCGAGCGCATGCGCGGCAAGGGAGCGATCGTGATGACCGGGCACTTCGGCAACTTCGAGCTGTTCGGCTCCTACTTCACGCGGCTCAACCCGATCGACTTCGTGGTCAAGCCGCTCTCGAACCCGCGCGTCGAGGCGATGGTCGCCGACCTGCGCACGCGTGCCGGCGTGGGCCTGATCCCCCTCGGCGGCGGGCTCAAGCACGTCTTCCGCGCCCTCCGGGCCGGGCGCTGGGTGGCGATGCTCGCCGACCAGGACGCGCGCCGGCACGGCGTGTTCGTGCCGTTCCTCGGCAGGCTCGCGAGCACGCCCGAGGGCCCGGCGCGCATCGCCCTGCAGATGGGCGTGCCGATCATGATGGGGTTCATCCGGCGCCGCGCCGACGGGCGGCACCGCGTGGACTTCGAGCCGCCGCACCTGCCGCCGGGCGACGCGAGCGAGGCGAACGTGATCGCGCTCACCGCCTGGCACGCCGCGCGGCTCGAACGCGCGGTGCGCGAGACGCCGGAGCACTGGTTCTGGCTGCACCGCCGCTGGAAGACGGCGCCACCCGAGAACCCGGGGAGCTGACATGCATCGTTTCGAGATCCGCGTGCGCTACGGCGACACCGACCAGATGGGCTGGGTGTACTACGGGAACTACCTGCGCTGGTTCGAGATCGGTCGCGCCGAGATGCTGCGCGCACTGGGCCGCAGCTACCGCGAGGTGGAGGACGACCTCGGCGTGCTGATGCCGGTGCTCGAGGCGCGCTGCCGGTACTTCCACGGCGCGCGCTACGACGAGCGCGTCACGATCGAGACGGGCCTGCTCGACCACGGCCGGGCGACGATGCGCTTCGGCTACCGCGTGCGGGGCGAGGACGGCGAGGTGTGCGCGGTCGGGCTCACCGGGCACTGCTTCACGACGCGCGACGCGAAGCTCGTCCGCCCGCCCGCGATGCTGCGCGAACTGCTCGGCGTCGCGCCCGCGGTGGACGACGACCTGCGCGCGCAACTCGGCGGCTGAATCGCGGCCGGCACCCGCCATGGGGCCGCGCGGCGTTCGCGAGCGGAGCCTAGGACGTGAAGCCGAGTTCCTTGCCCTTGTTGGGCTCGCCGGGAAGCTTGATCGCGCCGAAGCTGTTCTCGTAGTTCTTCAAGTTCTGCTCGAGCGCCCCGAGCAGCCCCTTGGCGTGCTGCGGGGTCATGATGATGCGCGAGAAGACGCGGGCCTTCGGCAGGCCGGGCAGCGCGCGGGCGAAGTCGAGGATCACCTCGGCCTGCGAGTGCGTGATGAACACGAGGTTCGCGTAGATGCCTTCGGCCTCGCGTTCGCCGAGGCCGATCTCGATGGGCTGGGGCTGCGGTGCGTCCACGGGAACCTCCGTCGTTTCGGGCGCTTGCGGGAACGCCGGCACGGTAGGAAGGGGGCCCGGCGGGGTCAAGCGCCGCGGCCGGGCGGCCGATAACGCCACGGGCGGCGTCCCCGCGGCGCCGCCCGCACTCCTTATAGAAGAGCGCCGTTCGCCCGTTCCCCCTGGGTGACCATGGAACGCAGGGACGTCACGCCGTCCGAGCGGACGGGCGCCGGAGGGCCCACGCCCGAGCCGGCGCTCGCCGCGCTGTTCGAATGCGAGGCCGATCTCGACGCGCTCGAGCGCGTCCTGCTCGCGCTCGCCGTCCACCCGGACGGCGCCGCGGCGCGGGCGGCCTGGCTCGTGCGCTGGAACCCCGCCCGCGCCGTGCTCGAGGGCCGGCTCCACGCGCTGGCCGCGGAGCCGCCCGGGCGGCTCGCCGAGGCGCTGGGCCGCGCGCGACGCGCGGCGCCCCAGAGCGGCGACGCGGCCCGG
>CAZUEM010000323.1:0-2341 GCA_964619155.1 uncultured bacterium | reverse complement strand
CCGCCTCGCCGCGGTCGCGGCGCACCGCCAGCGCGCCCGAGAGCCGCCAGCGGAGCCGCGTGCCGCTCGCCAGCTCGGCGGCCGCCTCGTCGGTGCGGAGGCGCGTCGCGGCGCTGTCGCCGCCGGTGCGCCGGTCATCGCGCTCCAGCCGCAGCGCGGGCGAGAGCCGCGCGCCCGTGCGCCGCGCCTCGGCGAGCCAGCGCCGCCGCCCGCCGTCGCCGAAGCGCCGCCCGGCGAGCGAGCCGCCGGCGTCCACGAACAGCGCGCGCGTGTTCACCGCGCCGCCGCCCGTCCACTCGGCGGCGCGGCGCGCGCCCGCGTAGCCGTCCGGCGTCGTCAGCCGGCTCCACTCCAGGCGCAGCCGGTCGCCCGCGCGCGGCTGCCACCAGGCGGCCGCGTCCGCGCGCCGCTGGTGGTCGAGATCGGTGCCCGTCGGCAGCCCCCAGTCCTCCTCGGCGTACGCGCGCTCGAGGCGCGAGAACGGCGCGAACCGGCGGTCCACCGCGCGTGCGCCCAGCGAGAGCCCCGCGGCGCCCGGCAGCCCCCCCGCGCGCCCCTCGAGCGCGAGCGCGACGCGGCCCGCCCCGCCGCCGTTGTCGCCGTCGTCGAGCGCCGAGAACGTGTTGCGGTCGAGGCGCGAGGCGGCGCCCTCGGCCTCGATCGTGAGCGCGCCGAACTTCGCCGATCCGCCGACGGTGGCGAGCTGGTGCGACTCGGGCAGCGGCAGCGAACGGCCGACGCGGAAACGGCCGAGCCCGGGGCCCACCCAGCGGTACGCGGTGCGGCCCGCCACGATCGCCGAGTCGGCGTAATCGCCCTGGCCTTCGGCGGTGCGCGTGAAGCGCACGGCGAAGCGGCCCGCGTCGGGCCCGGCCCACGCGTAGGCGAGCGCGCCGCCCGCGACCCGCACGCTGTCGTAATCGCCGGCGCCCTCGGTCACGGCGACGCCGACCGCGAGCGCGGCCGAGTCGCCGGCCGCCGCGAGCGCGACGCGGTCGGCGGCGTCGAACGCGAGGTCGAGCGGGCGGCCGCCGTCGTCCCCCTCGCTCATCGCCGTCGCGAAGAGTTTCACGGGCCCGCGGCCCCACGCGGTGGAGGCCGCGGCGACGTTGCGGCGGAAGCGCGTCACCGCGGCCTGGTACTCGACCGTGATCCGCGACGCCGACGAGATCGGCCGGCGGTTCGTGAACGTGATCCGCCCCCGCTCGTAGTCCATGGCGTAGTCGGCGCTCTCGCCGCGCGACATGCGCTGGCCGTCCACGGTCACCACCTCGCTGCCCGCCACGACGCCCGCCGTCACCTCACCGCCGCCCGTCAGCGCGTACGGTCCCTGCAGGCCGTCCGAGCCGGAGAACTGCAGGCGCCGGTACTCGCCCTGCGCGCTCGCGGCCGCGAGCGAGGCCTCGAGGTTCTCGCCCGTCCAGTCCCCGCGCACGCCCTGCACGCGGCGGTCGAGGCGCGCGAACGCGCCGCGCTCGAGCGCGAGCGGGATGTCGCCGAGCGCCGCGCGCGCCCGGCGCGACTTGAGCTCGACGAGCACGCGGTCGAGCGCCTGCAGGTCCTGGGTCGCGCCGCCCGCGGTGAGCGGCGTGTTGCGGTCCGAGAGCACGCCGGTCAGCTCCACGCCCGGCGCCACCTGCCCGCTCACCGCGAGGTCGAGCGACTGCCGCAGCGCCGCGTCCTGCGACGAGCCGAAGTCCACCGCCACCGTCTTGTTGCCCGTCACCGCCAGCGTCGCGCCGGGCGGCGCGCCGGCGACGTCGCGCGCCGTGGACGGCCGCGGCGCGGGCGCGGCCGCGCTGTCGGGCGCCGCGGCCCCGGGCGTGTCCGTCACCGGCACGGGCCGGTAGACCTGCTTCGCGTGCTCGAGCGGCGGCGGGGCGACCAGCCAGCAGGCCGCGACCCACAGCGTCTCGCCGGGCGCGAGCGGCGCGAGCAGGCGCAGGTCGCCGCGCAGCGCGTCGAGCGAGTAGTCGCGCCCGCGCTCCCAGGCGCGCGAGCGCGTCCAGGCCGAGTCGCTGCCCGCGCGCAGGAACGTGCGCGGCAGCCGGAAGCGGTTCTGGGTCGGGCTGCCGACCACCGACAGCACGCCACACGAGGGATCGCTCCACTCGGCCGCGCCCGCCGCGGCCGCGAGGCCGGCGAGCAGCGCGAGCGCCAGCGCGGCCCGGCGCACGCTACTCGCCCGGCGCGGTTCGCCGCGGGGCGAAGCGCCGCGCTCGGCGACGAGCAGCGAGCCGTCGGGCGCGAACGCCACGGCCGCGGGGCGCGCGAGGCCCTCGAGGCGCGCGAGCGGCCCGCCCGCGGGCGACAGCAGGTCCACCGTGCCCGCGTCCTCGTC
>CAZUEM010000322.1:0-2344 GCA_964619155.1 uncultured bacterium | reverse complement strand
GGGCTCCCCGGCCCGTCGCTCACCCGCGCGCTCGTGGCGGCCTGCGCCGTCGCCGTGCTCGCGCTGGCGAGCTCCGTCGCGACCGCCGCCTGGTCGCCCTCGGGCTTTCCGTTCAGCACCGCCAACGGCGAGCAGTCCGGCCTGCGCGCCGTGACCGACGGCCGCGGCGGGTTCATCGCCGCGTGGGTGGACACCAACGGCGGCACGCCCCGCATCTTCGGCCAGCGCGTGGACTCGACCGGCGCGACGCAATGGGGGGCGAGCGGCGTCACCGTGAGTTCCACGTTCTCCGGGATCTCCGACCTCACGGCGGCTTCCGACGGCCAGAACGGCGTGCTGCTCGCGTGGATCGGCGACCGCGCGGCCGGCAAGAAGAACGTATTCGTCCAGCGCCTGAACGCGAGCGGCGCGGCGCAGTGGACGGCGAACGGCCTGCTCGTGGACCCGACTTCCGTGGACACGCTGCAGGGCGCGCCCGCGATCGACTCGGACGGCTCCGGCGGCGCGATCGTGGCCTGGAAGGAGAACCGCGGGAACACCGACTGGGACGTCTTCGTGCAGCGCGTGCGCGTGAGCGGCGCGACCGCCTGGCTCGCGGGCGGCGTGGGCGTGGACAGCACCGACGGCGACGGCCAGGGCAACATCCGCCTGCTCGGCGATGGCGTGGGCGGCGCCTGGGTCGCGTGGGACGACTCGGGCGCGGCGACCCGCACGTTCTTCCAGCGCTACGACAGCAGCGGCACGCGCCAGTGGGGCGACGGCGGCGACACGCCCGTCGGCGCCTCGACCGACATGAACCGGACGCTCATGGAGCGCGTCCAGGGCGGCGACTCGCTGATGGTCGTCTGGGCGCAGACCGGGCCCGCCCGGATCTACACCACGCTCGTGCGCCGCGATGGCGCCTTCGTGACCCCCGACGGGACCAACCTCGTCAGCACGTCCCAGCTGCCCGTGAGCCTGCTCACCCGCGGCGCCGGCTTCCTGCTCGTGATGGCCGACGCCACCGACATCCGGACGCAGGCGATGAGCTCCGACGGTACGAGTTCGGGCTCGCCGAACGCGATCGCGACGGGCCAGACGCTGAACGCCGCGTCGAACGTCACCACGGTGGCCGACGGCACGGGCGGCTACTTCGTCGTGTGGGCCTCGGGCGGCACGGCTTACGCGCGGCGCGTGCGCGGCGACGCGACCCCCGACTGGGCCGCGGTGCCGCTCACCACCGGCGTGACCGCGACGCAGACCCGGCCGGTCACGGTCGGGGGCTTCGACCTGCTCGCCGCGTGGGTGGACGACCGCAACAGCGCGACGTCCGGGCCCGACCTGTTCGCGCAGCGCGTCTCGCCGACCGGCGTGACGGGCCGCTACCACCGCATCTACGCCACCATGACGGGCACCGGCTCGTTCGACTCGGGTGGCGGACGCACGTGGGTGCGCTTCGGCGACTCCCTGCGCGTGCGCTACACCGGCACGGGCGTCAACCACGTCACGCAGGCCGTCGTCGGCGGCACGAACCTCGGGCCCGTTCCCAACTACACGTTCCACAACGTGGCCGGCGACAGCACGCTGCAGGTCACGGTCGCGAACACGCCGGTGGGTACGCAGATCGCCGTGCCGGCCAACGCGCACCGCGCGTTCTCGGTCCCCGCGACGCTCTCGCCCGCGACCGTCTCGAGCCTGTTCGGAGCCTGGATGCCGTACGACCCCGTGCGCTGGCGGCTCGGCCACTGGGAGCCCGACAGCAACCGCTACCTCGAGCCCTCGAGCGGCCTGGCGACGATCCAGCCCGCGACCGGCTACTGGTTCATCGGCGCGAAGGACACGACGCTGACCTTTTCGGGCACGTTCCTGCCCGAGGCGCAGTACTCGTACGTGCTCCGTCGCTCGTCGGGGGGCCAGGGCTGGAACCAGTTCGGCTCGCCGTTCATGTTCCCGGTCGCCGTCTCGCAGCTGCGGCTCTCGGCCGGCCCGAGCGTCCCGATCACCGACGCGGGCAACACGCTCACCGACCGCCAGATCCTCGAGTGGGACCCCTCGACGGGCAGCTACGACACGGTCGGCGTGCTGCTGCCCGGGCGCGCCTACTGGCTGTGGCGGCAGAGCGCCTCGGCGGTGTCGCTGCAGTTCCCGTACGAGTGGAACCCCGTGGCGGTGGCCGGCGGGCTCACGGTCGAGCCGCTCGCGGCGGGCGACTGGTCGGTGGGCCTGACCGCGCGCGCCGGCGAGCGCACCGCGCGGCTCGTCTTCGGCGCCGCGCCGGTCGCGGCCGGGCGCTGGAACCCGCTCTCCGGTCACGCGCCGCCCGCGAGCCCGGGCGAGTCGGTCTCGCTCGTCGCCCGCGTCTCGG
>CAZUEM010000321.1:0-2375 GCA_964619155.1 uncultured bacterium | reverse complement strand
CGTTCGGGATCCTGCAGCGCACCGGCACGATCCCGGCCGCGATCCGCGCGCTGCTCGAGCGCTTCGGGCACTCGGCCCCGCTGCTGACCGTCCTCCTGATGCTCGTGATCGCGGCGGGCGGCTCGACGCTCGGCATGGGGGAGGAGTTCATCCCGCTCGTGCCCGTGTTCCTGGTGATCGCGAACCGCCTGGGCTACGACCGGCTGTACGGGCTCGCGCTCGTCCTGCTCGCGGCCTTCGTCGGGTTCGCGGCCGCGACCACCAACCCGTTCACCGTGAACATCGCCCAGGGCATCGCCGAACTGCCGCTCAACAGCGGCATCGGCCTGCGGATCGCGTTCTTCGTCGTGGCGATGTCGGTGACGGTTCTCTACCTGCTGCGCTACGGCGCGCGCATCCGCGCGAGTGCGGCCGCGTCCCTGCTGCACGGCGACGCCGAGCCGATGCCCGACGACACGCTGGACGCGCACGCGTTCACGGGGCGGCACCGGCTGACACTGGTCCTGTGCGGCGCGATCTTCGCCGCGATCCTGTGGGGCGTGCAGGCTATGGGCTGGTGGCTGAACGACATGGCGGGAGGCTTCTTCCTGATGGGCATCGTGGCCGCGGCCGCCTGCCGCCTGTCGCCGGCCGGGACGGTGCAGGCGTTCGTGAAGGGCCTCGAGGACATGGTGGTGCCGGCGCTGGTGGTCGGCTTCGCGCGCGCGATCACGGTGGTGCTGACCGACGGCCGGATCATGGACACCCTGATCCACAGCGCCGCGACGGTGCTGTCGGGCGCCTCGCTGTACGTGGCGATCGAGGGGATGTTCGTCTTCCAGAGCACCCTCAACGTGCTGATCCCCTCCGGCTCGGGCCAGGCGGCGGTGACCATGCCGCTCATGGCCCCGCTCGCCGACGTGCTGGGGCTGACGCGCCAGGCGGCGGTGCTCGCGTTCCAGTTCGGCGACGGGCTCTCGAACATGGTGATCCCGACCTCGGGCACGCTCATGGCCATGCTGGCGATGGCGAGGATCCCCTACGCGACCTGGCTCCGCTTCGCCCTGCCGCTGTTCCTGCTGCTGTCGGGGGTGGGGGCCGTCTTCCTGGCGGTGGCCGTCGCCATCGGCTACCGCTGACCACGACGCACGGCCGCGACCTCAGGGGGTGCCCGCATGACCGAACCCGTCTCCGCCGATTCCCTCCGCTTCGAGCCGCTCGGCGAGGCGCACCTCGACGGAATGGCGCGCATGGCGCTCGACCCCGACGTCCAGCGCTTCACGCGCGTGCCCGAGCCTCCGCCGCCGGACTTCGCGCGCATCTGGCTGGCGCGATACGACGCCGGGCGGCGGGAGGGGAACCGCGAGGGCTTCGCCGTCGTGGACGCGGCGACCGGCGCGTTCCTCGGCCTGGCGGCCGCGCCGAAGCTCGACCGCGAGACGCGGACGGCCGAGCTGGGCTACCTCGTCGCGCCCGAGGCGCGCGGGCGCGGCGTCGCGACCGCGACGCTGCGCTGGCTGACGCACTGGGCGCTCGAGGACCTCGGCATGATCCGGCTGGAGCTGCTCATCAGCGTCGGCAACGAGGCCTCGCGAACCGTGGCGCGCCGGTGCGGCTACACGTTCGAGGGCGTGCTGCGCTCGCTGCACCTGAAGCAGGACATCCGGGTGGACACCGAGATGTGGTCGAAGCTGGCGGGCGAGTGAGGCGGGCGCGGCGGACCGCTAAGGATTCGGCCCCGTGCCCACCGGCCGCGACGGGTCGCTGCACCAGTCGCTCCACGAGCCCTGGTAGAGCAGCCCTTCGCCGAGCCCCGCGAGGCGCAGCGCGAACAGGTTCTGGCAGGCGTTGACCCCGCTGCCGCAGTAGAAGACGACGCGCGCGGCCTCGCCGGCCCCGAGTCGCGCGAACTGCTCGCGCAGTTGCCCGGGCTCGAGGAACCGCGGGTCTTCCGCAGACCGCACGTTGGCGGCGAACGGCCGGTTCCTCGCGCCCGGGATGTGGCCGGCCACCGGGTCCACGGGCTCGGTCCTTCCTTCGTAGCGCTCGGGCAGGCGCGAGTCCACGAGCAGCACGCCCGGGTCGGCGCGCAGCCGCTCGACGTCGTCCGCGTCCACGAAGCGGCCGGGTCGCGGCGCGGCAACGAAGACGGCCGGGGCGTGCGCGGGCTCGCGCGTCTCGAGCGGGCGGCCCTCGGCGGTCCAGCGCGAGAAGCCGCCGTCGAGCAGCGAGACCCGGTCGTGCCCGAGCCAGCGCAGCAGCCACCAGAGGCGCGCCGCGGTCGAGCCGTCGCCGAAGTCGTGCGCGACGACGTGCGTGCCGGGCCCGATGCCCGAGCGCGACATGCTGGCGGCGAACGCCTCGGGTCGCGGCAGGGGGTGGCGCCCGGGCCCCTG
>CAZUEM010000320.1:0-2377 GCA_964619155.1 uncultured bacterium | reverse complement strand
CCGAGACGCGGGCGACGAGCGAGACCGACTCGCCCGGGCTCGCGGGCGGCGCGTGCGCCGACAGCCGGTTCCAGCGCCCGGCCGCGACGGGCGCGGCGCCGAGGACCAGGTTCGCCTCGAGCGCACCCGCGCGTGCGGTCACGCCGACGGCCCAGTCGCCGAGCGTGGCCAGCGACGGCTCGAGTCCCGCGGTCGCGACCGGGTCCCACTCGAACGGGAAACGGAGCGTGACCGCGGCGGCGCTCTGGCGCCACAGCCAGTAGACGCGGCCGGGGTGCAGCACGCTGACGGCGCCGTACGAGTTCGTGGCCGGATTCCACTCGAGCACCTGCGGGTCGGTGAACGTGTTCGCGGGATCGGTGATCGGCGCGTTCGGCAGCAGCGACGTGCGCAACTGCGAGACCGCGTACGGGAAGCGGAACGGCGAGCCGAACTGCGTCCAGCCGCGTCCCGAGACCGGCCCGCCCAGCATGGGCAGGTTGAACTGGGTCTCGGCGACCGCGGTGCCGCTGAACGCGAGCGTCGTGTCCTTGAGGCCGATGAACCAGTAGCCGGCGCCGGGCACGACGGACGCGAGCGCCGGGGTCGACGAGGGATCGACGTACATGCTGTCGTCGGCCTCCCAGTGTCCGAGCCGCCAGCGCACGGGGTCGTAGGGCAGGAGGTTCGCGAACAGGCTCGAGACCGTCGCCGGCGAGAGCGTCGCGGGCACGGAGAAGGCCCGGTAGGCGTTCGCGACCATGGCGGCCTGCGTGACGATCGGCGCGTTCGAGAAGAATGCCTGCAGCGTGCTGTCGCCCCGGACGTTGCGGAACGTGTAGTTCGGCACCGCGCGCAGGATCGTGGCGCCCACGAGGACGCTGTCCACGTGGTGCCCACCCGTGCCGGCGTAGCGCACGGCGAGCGTCCCATCGAGGGGGACCCACGTACGGCCGCCGCCCGCCGAGAACGCGCCGTTGCCGCCCGCGACGGTCGCGAGGATGCGGAAGTAGGGGCCGATCACGCCGCTCGGCGAGACCCGCTGCGCGTACAGGTCGGGGCCGGTCGCCGGGTTACGCCCGTCGATCCAGGCGACGAGCAGGTCGGCGCCGGGCACCGGGACGGGGAAGGACTGCGAGGGCGTGACGCCCGAGGTGAGCGCCGTCGGCCCCCAGTCGCTCGTACCGGCGGAGACGATGTGCCGGGCGCGTGCGACGCCCGCGGACGCCCACGTCACGTGCACTCCGCCGGAGCCGTCGGACACCGCCGAGACGTTCGACGAGGCGTCGAGCGCGGGCTCGGTGGCGATCGTGAACGGCACACCCGTCACCGTGCCGCCCGAGGTGATCGTCATGCCGCGCACCTCGGTGTCGCTCGCGGAGACGAGGTAGAAGGCGTTCGTGCCGCGAACGAGCAGCGCCAGCGGCGGGAAGTTCCAGGTGCCGAGCAGTTGAGCGTCGGCGCCGAGCGTGCCGCTCGAGCTGAGGGTCGCGCCGCGGATCGAACCGCCGCCGCCGGTGACGCGCCACGCGAGCATGAGCGAGGAAGCGGACGGCACGCGGACCATGAGAAGGTCGGTCGTGCCGTTCGGCGTGCTCACCGACGGATCGAGCGGATCGCCGCCGATCAGCCACTGCGGGGCGCCGCTGCCGTTGAAGAGCTGGACGAAGACGCGGGCGTTCGGGGCGGGATCCTGCCAGGACACCCAGGCGCCGCCGTTGCCGTCGCCGAGCACGCGGGGCAGCGAGTTGTGGTCGTCCCCGCCGTCGTCGCGGGTCCGGACGCCGCCGTCGGTCCACAGCCGGACGCCCGTGGAGTCGACTCGCTGCACGTAGATCTCGTCGTTGTCCACGGCGTCGCCGACCACGGCCCGGCGGTCCACCCAGGCCACGATCACGCCGCCGAGGCCGTCGCTGTCGATCGCGGGCGCGCCCTGCAGCGTGTCGGCGATCGTCGTGTCGGCGACGAGCCCGCCCGCCCCCCACTGCACGACGCTGTCGGCCCTCACGCGCTGGACGCGGATCTTCGCCTGGCCCGCCGCGGCGCTGTCCACCCACGCGAGCAGCGCGCCGTTGCGGCCGTCCGCCGCCATCGTCAGGCCGGAGAACCCGCGCGCGTTCGCGCGCACCAGCACCCCTCCCGCGGTCCAGCGCACGGCGCCCGTCGAATCCACGCGCTGGCAGCGGATCGCCGGCGTGCCCGTCAGCGTGTCGATCCACGCGGCGATGAACCCGGCGCGGCCGTCGGAAACGGCGCGCAGGCTGGTCTGTCCCGTGGCGATCGAATCGAACGCGGCGCCCTGCGAGCGCCACTGGGCCGCGGCGGGAGCCGCATGGGCCAGCGCGGCGACGGCGCAGGCCGCCACGAGCGCGCGGGTGAGCGACGGGCCGGGGAGCCC
>CAZUEM010000319.1:0-2384 GCA_964619155.1 uncultured bacterium | reverse complement strand
TCCGAACCGGCCGCGCCCCAGGCGGGCGCGGGCGTTCGCCTGCCTGCTCGCCATGCTCGTTCAGTGCGTCGGGCCCGCGGCGTTCGCGCAGGACGACTCGCTTCCCGACTCGACGCAGTTCGCGAACTCGGGCCGCGAGGTGATCCCGGCGATCGCGGAGCCGTTCCGCCCCGGCGAGTCGCTGCGCTTCTCGGTGCAGTACGGCTTCATCAAGGCCGGCTCGGCGTGGCTCGAGGTGCCCGAGATCGTGGACTGGAACGGCCGCCCGAGCTGGCGGCTCGTGGCGCGCGCCGAGTCGAACGGCTTCTTCGACAAGGTCTACAAGGTCCGCAACCGGATCGAGTCGGTGTGGGATCAGGGCGAGCGGTTCTCCTGGCGCTACTTCGAGGACCGCCGCGAAGGCCGCTACCACGCGAACGACACGCTGAGCTTCGACGCCCCCTTCGGGGAGGTGCGCTACAAGGACGGCCGGACCTACCCGGTGCCGTTCCCGGTGCAGGACGCGCTGTCGGCCTTCTACTACACGCGCTTCCAGGCGCTGCCGCTCGGCGGCAGCATCACCTTCGACTACCATGCGAGCCGCAGGAGCCTCCCGCTCGAGGTGAAGGTGCTCGGGCGGCAGAAGATCAAGACGCCGGCGGGCCGCTTCGACTGCATCGTCATCGAGCCGGTGCTCAAGGCGGGCGGCATCTTCAAGAACAAGGGCCGGCTGGTCATCTGGCTCACCGACGACGAGCGGCGGATGCCGGTCCTGATGCGCAGCAAGGTGATGATCGGATCGATCAGCGTGGTGCTGCAGGAAGCGAAGACGGGGGCCTGATGTCCCGGTACCGCGAAGCCGACCTGTCGAGGCTCGCCATCTCCCCGGTGGCCGACCGCCCGACGAAGGTGACCGTCGCCGACTTCGCCAAGCCGCTCGACCCGCGGGCCGCCCGGGCGGTCCTCGACGCCCTGCCCGACCAGCTCGCCGCGCGGGCGCTGCGCGAACTGGTCGCGCGCACCGTCGAGGCGCACCGCGCGGGCCGGCCCGTCGTCGTCATGTGCGGGGGGCACGTGATCAAGGTCGGCGTCTCGCCGTGCCTGATCGCGCTGCTCGACCGCGGCGTCGTCACGCACCTCGCCGTGAACGGCGCGGCCGCGATCCACGACGTCGAGATCGCCCGCGTCGGGCGGACGTCCGAGGACGTCGAGGCGAACCTGCACGAGGGCCGCTTCGGCATGGTGGACGAGACCGGCGACTTCATGAACGGGGCGATGCGCGCGGGCGCCGCCCGCGGGGAGGGGCTCGGCGAGTGCTGGGGCCGCGCGGTCGAGGAGGAGGGCGCGCCGCACCGCGACGCCTGCCTGCTCGCCGCGGCCTGGCGCCGTGGCGTCCCCGCGACGGTGCACGTGGCGATCGGCACGGACACCGTCCACCACCACCCTCGGTGCGATGGCGCGGCCCTGGGCGAAACCACCCTGCGGGACTTCCGGATCTTCGCCGCCACGCTCGCCGAGGCGCGCGGGGCGGTCGTGCTCAACTTCGGCTCGGCCGTGCTCATGCCGGAGGTCTTCCTCAAGGCCCTGTCGGTGGCCCGGAACCTCGGCGCCGACCTGTCGGGCCTGACCACCGCGAACTTCGACCAGATCCAGCACTACCGCCCGCGCCTGAACGTGGTGGAGCGGCCGACGCGGGGTGCGGCGGGAGGCCGGGGCTACGCGCTCACGGGCCACCACGAGATCCTGGTCCCGCTCTTCGCCGCCGCCGTCCTGGCCGGCCTGGACGGGTGAGATCGCGCGGCACGGCGATTGCGTTTCCTCGGGGTCGAAGCGCCCGTGGCAGCGCAGGCCGTTGACAGTCCCGAAAACCGACACCTATACTTCAGGCCTTGATGTCGCCGTCACTTACGGCGACGAGCCAGTCGCAGGTGGAGGAACGACCGAGACGCGTCTTGCTACTGCTTCGGGAAGGGTCATGAGGCATTTGGCCCTGCCGCAGTCCTAGCCGGGTTCGATCGACAGGAGCCCGAGCGCGTCCGGAAGCCTGCGCGCCATCCCCCCGATGGCGGGCCTGACGGCCTGTGCTCGTTCTCCCGTGCTCAACCCATCCGACCGGGAGTTCCATTGATCCGTCTCTCCGTCCTGACCGCCTGTTTCGTGGCCCTGGCCGCCCTCGGCCTCGCCCCGCCCGCCGGCGCATTCGAGATCGTCACCGACAGCCTGGGCATGGACTGGAGCCGCGTGCCCGAGTACCGGATCGTGCCCGGGGACCGTCTGGTGATCGACCAGGGACCGCGGCCGGATGCCATCACCAACGTCCGCAGCGAGCAGCTCGTCCGCCCGGACGGGCGCATCACCGTCTACCCGGTCGGCGACGTCGTGGCGGCCGGCCTGACGCCGATGGA
>CAZUEM010000318.1:0-2389 GCA_964619155.1 uncultured bacterium | reverse complement strand
ACCCGGTGATCTGCGAGTCGGTGGTGCAGGTGGGCGCGCAGGTGATGGGCAACCATGTCGCCATCACGGTGGGCTCGCAGTGGGGACAGCTCGACCTGAACGTCATGCTGCCGCTCATGGCGCGCAACCTGCTCGAGAGCATCCAGCTGCTCGCCGCGGTTTCGCGCGTCTTCGCCGACAAGGCGCTGCGCGGGCTGGTGGCGAACGCCGACACGTGCGCCGGCTACATCGAGATATCGCCGAGCATGGCGACGGCGCTGAACCCGCTGATCGGCTACGACAAGGCGGCCGAGATCGCCAAGCGCTCCTTCAAGGAGAAGCGCCCGGTGCGCGAGCTGGCCCGCGAGATGACCTCGCTGCCGCCCGCCGAGATCGACGCCGCGCTCGACCCGACCCGCCAGACGAAGCCCGGGCTGGAGCTCGGAAGCGGGGCGGGAGGCTGAGCCGGGTGGGCTCGTACGCCGCCGAGCACGGCGTCCCCCCGCACGACGAGCTGGCCGCGCGCTTCGCCGAGGCGCGCGGCCGCGTCGCGTCCGCCGCGCACCGCACGCCGGTCGCGACCTCGCGCTCGCTCGACGCGCGCTTCGGGGCGCGCTTCTTCTTCAAGTGCGAGAACCTGCAGCGCATGGGCGCGTTCAAGTTCCGCGGCGCCTGGAACCTCGTCGCGAACCTCGCGCCCGAGGCGCGCGCGCGCGGGCTCGTCGCCTACTCCTCGGGCAACCACGCGCAGGCGGTGGCGCTGGTGGCGCGCGAGTTCGGCGTGCCGGCCGTGATCGTCATGCCGAGCACGGCGCCGCGCGTGAAGCTGGCCGCGGTCCGCGAGTACGGCGCGGAGATCGCGCACTACGACGTGCTCGGCGAGCCGCGCGAGGAACTGGCGGCGCGGCTCGTCCGCGAGCGCGGCGCGGCGCTCGTGCCGCCCTTCGACCACCCGGACATCCTGCTCGGGCAGGGCACGGCCGCGGCCGAGCTGTTCGAGGACGCCGGGCCGCTCGACCTGCTGCTCGTGCCGCTCGGCGGCGGCGGGCTGCTGTCGGGCTGCGCGCTGGCCGCGAACCTCGGCTCGCCCGGCTGCCGCGTCGTGGGCGTCGAGCCCGAGGCGGGCGACGACGGCGCGCGCGGCTTCCGCAGCGGCCGGATCGAGCGCGCGGAAAACCCCGGCGCGACCATCGCCGACGGCGCGCGCACGCCCTCCTTGAGCGACCTGACGCTGGCGCTGGTGCGCCGCTATGCGCACGACGTGGTGACGGTGAGCGACGCCGAGCTGCTGCGGGCGCTGCGGCCGCTCTGGGAGCGGCTCAAGCTCGTGGTCGAGCCGACCGGCGCGCTGGGTTTCGCCGCCGCGGCCGCGGGCCGCGTCGAGGTGGCGGACCGGCGCGTGGGCGTGCTGCTCTCGGGCGGCAACGCCGACGTCGAGGCCGTGGCCGCGGCGCTCGCCGCGGCCGGCGCGTGACCTAGATCCCCTCGACGCCCGCCTCGCGCAGCGCGTCGCGGAGGTCCTCTTCCGGGTGCACGCCGAGCAGCGTCCGGACGATCTTCCCGTCGCGGCCGATCACCACGGTGAGCGGAATCGAGCGCGCGCCGTACGCGGTGCCGACCCGGCCGTCGGCGTCCATCAGCACCGGCACCTCGACCTTCTGCTCGGTCACGTACTTGCGCACGGTGGCCGGGGGCTCGCGCAGGTTGACCGCGAAGAACTTGACGCCCTTCGCCTCGGTCTCCTTCTCGAGCTTCGCGACGATCGGCATCCAGCGGCGGCACGGCCCGCACCAGGTGGCCCAGAAGTCGAGCACGACGACCTTGCCCTTGTACGACTTGAGCGACTCCTTGCGGCCCTTGCCGTCGAGCACCGCGAGCGAGAAGTCGGCGGCGGGCTTGCCGGCGTCGTCGGGGTCCTGCGACGGCCCGAGCCGCCGCACGCGCTTGGCGTCGGCCGGCGCGGCGAAGCGGAAGAACGCGTTCGCCGGGGCGGCCGGCTCCGCGAGGGTGTAGCGCGTCTCCTGCACCTGGCGCACCTCGCCGTACTGCGAGTGGGTGAGCTCGGTGGTGCTCGAGTCGCGCAGCACCAGCGAGCGCGCCTCGTCGATCCACAGCACGCGCGGCAGCGTGCGCGCGCCGGGGCGGGTCGAATCGGGCGCGTAGGTCAACTCGACCGTGCGGCAGGCGACGGGGCCCGCCGCGGTGACGACGGTGTCGCGGCCGGTGAAGCGCGCCGACGTGTACCCGGCGAGGCTCGCGGCCATCGAGAGCGCGCCGTCGAACGACCGCACCTGGGGGTCGAGCTTCGCGTCCGGCCCGAACGCCGGCGCGCGCTGCCCCGTGTACTGCTTGAGCCCGGGCGCCGAGACCCACAGCGACTCGCCGTCGGCGACGGCCTCGACCGGCATCA
>CAZUEM010000317.1:0-2403 GCA_964619155.1 uncultured bacterium | reverse complement strand
GCCCGGGCTCGTGGTGCTGAACCCGGTCATGTTCCGCCACCCGCTCGCGCGCGCGGGCTTCGCGCGCCGGCACGGCTTCGACCCGGCGGCCGGGCTCGCGCCCGGCGCGGTGCCGGTGCAGGGCACGGGGCCCGAACTGGACCCGCTGCGCGAAGCGGTGGTCGCGAACCTCGCCCGCACCGGAGAGCCCGTGCTGGTGTTCCTGCCCGAGGTGCCGTCGGTGCGGCTGCTGCACGCGGGCGGCGCGGCGGCCGACAGCGCCGGGCGCACGGAGGCGCCGTGAGCGACCTGAACCCGCAGCGCGAGCAGATGGCCGACGAGTCCATGGTGCGGAACCTCGCCGCGCAGGCCGAGGCCATCTGGCCGCAGGAGTCCGAGCTGTTCCGCCGCTACGGCCTCGAGGGGCCGCTGCGCGTGCTCGACGCGGGCTGCGGGACGGGCGAGATCGCCGCGCGGCTGGCGGAGTTCTACCCCGAGTCGCGCGTGCTGGGCGTGGACATCCTCGACCAGCACCTGGACTACGCGCGGCGGCGCCACGCGCGGCTCGCCGAGCGGCTCGCGTTCGAGCACCGCAGCGTGTTCGAGCTGGGGCTGCCCGGCGGCTCGTTCGACCTCACGGTCTGCCGCCACGTCGTCCAGTCCATTCCGCACGAGGAGCGCGTGCTGGCCGAGCTGGCGCGCGTGACGAAGCCGGGCGGGGTGCTGCACGTCATCGCCGAGGACTACGACATGCTGCACTTCCGGCGCGGCACGCCGGACCCGCGCGAGTTCTGGCACGAGGCGGCGGCGCGCTACACCGACGTCGCGGGCAGCAACCTGTTCGTCGGCCGGCACTGCCCGGGCGTGATGGCGGCGCTCGGCCTCGAGGACGTGCGCGTGGACTACGTCGTGGTGGACACGCTGCGCGTCCCGCGCGCGACGTTCGCGGCCATCATGGAAGCCTGGCGCGACGGCTACACGGACTCGATCGCCCGCGTGACGCGCTTCGGCGAGGACGAGGTGCGGGCGCACTTCGGGGCGATGATCGCCAACATCCACGAGGAAGGCGCCTACGCGGTCTGGCAGGTGCCGGTCGTGAGCGCGCGGGTGCCCGCGCGGTAGGCCCTCGCGCGCCGCGCCCGGGCCGCCGCTGACGCGACCCCGCCCGGTCGGCTACGATGCGCGCGGCTTCCCGGCCCCTCACCGGACGAGGTTTCCATGATCCTTCGACGTTTCCGTTTCGCCGCCCCTCTGGCGCTCGCCGCGCTCGTCGCGCTGCCCGGCTGCGCCGCCATGCAGGAACTGGCCGCGCTGCGCCTGGTGTCGTTCGCGTTCGCCAACGTCTCGGACGTCAAGTTCGTCGGCATCCCGATCGGCCCGAACGCGAACTACGGCGACCTCGGGCTGGCCGACGTCGCCCGCGTCACCGCCGCGGTGGTGACGAAGCAGGCGCCGCTCGAGATGGTCGCGCACGTGAGCGCCACCAACCCGCCCGAGAACCGCGTCGCCGCGCGCATGGTGGGCATGGGCTGGAAGCTGTTCGTCGAGGACCGCCAGGCGCTCGCCGGCGACATCGCGAACCCGGTGGCGATCGCCTCGGGGCAGACCGTGGACGTGCCGCTCACGGTGCGCGTGGACCTCGTGCAGCTGGGCGCGAGCGGCGCGCGCGACATGTTCGACCTCGCGGTCGCGATCGCCGGGCAGGGCACGATCCGCAAGGACCTGCGCCTCGAGCTGACGCCCCGCGTCGAGACCGCGATCGGGCCGCTCTCGTATCCCTCGCCGGTCGTGATCCGGCGCGCCGCGGGGCAGTAGGAGAGGCACCGCGGTGCGCGGGGACGGCGATGCCGCGCCGCGGCGGGGCCGCGCGGCCGTCCGCGCGCGAGCGCTCGCGCCGGTCGCCGGCGCGCTCGGCGCTCTCGCGCTGCTCGCCCTCGCCGCCTGGTGGTGGTGGCCCGTGGACGCCGCCCGCGAGCTGAGCGCGCGCGGCGCGCCGCTGGCGGGCGTGGGGCGCGAGGCCGCGCCGGAGCTGGGCGCGCGCATCGAGCGCTGGCGGATGTTCACCGCGGCGGGCGACACGGTCTCGGGACTCTGGCGCCCGGCGGCCGCGCCCGACGGGGGCAGCGAGGGCGCGGCCGGCGGCGACTGGGTGGTCGTCATCCTCGGCGGCATCGGCACCGACGACCGCGCGGCGCTGCTCGTACCCGACTCGCTGCCGGTCTCGGTGCTGGCGGTGAGCTGGCCGTGGAAGGGTCCGCGCCGGATGAGCACGGCCGCCTTCCTCGCGAGCGTGCCCGCGATGCGCGAGGCGCTGCTCGCGACGCCCGCGGCGCTCGCGACCGGCGTGGCGGCGGTGCGGCGCGAGCGGCCGGGCTCGCGAGTCGCGCTGCTCGGCGCGAGCCTCGGCGCGGCGCCGACCGCGGC
>CAZUEM010000316.1:0-2404 GCA_964619155.1 uncultured bacterium | reverse complement strand
CTTCCGCGGCTGACGGCGCCGCCGCCACGGTCCGGCTCGCCTCGCGCGCAGCAGCCTGGACGCCGATCTGCGCCTGGACGAGCCGGCCGCAGAGGACGACCCCGAACGCGAGCGCGAGCACCGCGGGCAGCACGAGCCCCGCCTCGAGCAGCGCGCTCCCGCGCTCGCCCGCGAGCAGTCTGCGTCCTGCCGGCCGTGCCGCCTGCCAGAACCTACGGCCCACTGCGGAAACCCTCTCTCCGCACCTCTGACTGGGACTCGATCGGGATCGCAAGCTCCGTGACCCACGGGATGAACAGCGGGTACTCGCCGCTCGCCGTGGCGACGATGGACTCGCCCCAGTCCTCGGTGCTCACCGCGAACGCGGCGCCCGTCGGTCCCAGCCCCGCCTCGAGCACGTCGCGTGTGCGCAGCGCGCCCTCGGCGAGCGAATGGCCCTCGCCGGCCGCGAGTCGAGCTCCCTCGGCCGTCGCCGTGTTGGCGATGTTCCGCGCGTGGTGCACGAGCGCGAACTGCACGGCGCCGATCAGCACGACGAGCAGCACCGGCAGCACGAGCGCCAGCTCGACCGTCGACTGCCCGCGCTCGTCGCCCAGGGCGCGCCGCCGCTCAGCGGGCGGCTCAGAGGCTCGTGAGCGCCGTGACAATGTCGTTGAAGACGCCGACGACGCCCGTGCCCACGGCCTGCGCCGCCGTCAGAGCCGCCACGGCGATCACGGCGGTGACGATCGCGTACTCGACCATCGCCGCTCCGGTTTCCTCCCTACTTGCACGATTCACAGTCTTCGCCAGCTGCCTGCTCATCCCGCACCTCCTTCTACGCGCAAGTCGCTGCGCGTCCCAGCTCGACGTCCTTCAGCGGCCCAGGCCGAGCAGCTCGACCCCTGCCGGGTAGAGCAGCACGACCAGGAACACCGGGAAGATGAAGAGCGCGACCGGGAACAGCATCCGCACGGCCGCCTTGCCGCCTTCTTCGACCAGCCGCGCCCGCCTGCGATCGCGCACGGTCTCTCCGAGCGCGAGCATGGCCGGCGCGAGCGGGAGACCCTGCGCGTGCGCGAGCCGCCAGGCGTCAGCGAGCGAGCGGAGCTCCGGAATGCCCTCGCGCTCGGCGAGCGCCGCAAGCCCGTCCGCGTAGCTCGCAGTGCCGAGGCCGGCCTCGCGCACCACCGCGCGCAGCTCCTGGCCGAGCACGCCGTCGAGCTGGCGGCCCGCCTCGACGAGGGCCTGTTCGGGGGATAGCCCGGCGCTCGCGGCGATGACGAAGAGGTCGAGGGTCACGGGCAACTCGGCCAGCACGGCGAGCCGGCGTTGCCGCAGCCGTCCGTTCAGCTGCCAGCTCGGCGCCGCGAACCCGATGACGAACCCCACGAACCAGAGCCAGAGCGGCCAGGCCCCGAGCGGCTGCACGCCGAGCAGGTTCATCGCGGGGAAGACGAGGAAGACGACGGCGCCCGTGGCGAGCTGCTGCCCGCGGAACTGCGGCGCGCTCATGCCGGGCCAGCCGAGGGCGAGGCGGCGATCGAGGTCGCCGGTCTCGATGCCGAGGCGGCGGAGGATCCGGCCCGTCCAGTCGCCGGCGTCGTCGAGCAGGGGCCGCAGCACGCGCTCGAGCAGGCTCGAGCTGAACATCGCAGGCCCCGCGCCCTGCGCGCGCTCCTCGAGTTCGAGCCGTCCCTGTGCCGAGAGCCGCCGCAGCCGCGCGGCGAGCTCCGGGCGCGGGCGTCCGAGCGGCTGCGCCATCACGAGCAGCCAGAGCCCCGCGCCGAGCGCGCCGCTCAGGAGCAACGCCGCGGTCACCGCAGCACCCGCCCGTCGCCCGGGAGCGCGGTCGCGCGCAGCATCGCGGTGTACCCGAGGACGACCGAGAGCAGGCAGAGCGCGAGCACCGCCTGGCCGCCGGGCGACGAGAAGACTTCGAGATAGCCGGGGTTCGTGCCACGGATGATCAGGATCAGCACGAGCGGCAGCGCCGCGATCACGCGCGCGGAGAGCACGTTCTGCGCCTGCTGTGCGCGCACCTCGCGGCGGGCCTGGACGCTGCCCCGCACCGAGCGGCTGAGACCGTCGAGCACGGCGGCGAGGTTGCGTCCGCCGATGCGGTAGGCGGTGAGGAGCGCCACGGCGAGCGTGTCGAAGAGCGGCTCCGCCACGCGCTCGCGTGCCCGCTCAATGGCCGCCTCGAAGCCAGCGAGCCGGAGGTCGCGCTCGAGCTCGCGGAAGTCGGCGCGCAGCGCCTGTGGGCCGGTGCGGGCGAGGGCGTGGATCGCCTCCTCGATGCTGAGTCCGATGCGCACCGCGTCCCGCAGCGCCTCGATCGCCTCGCCGACCGCCTCCTCGACCTCGGCGCGGCGGCGCTCGGCGCGCTGGCGGAAGTACCAGGAGGGGAGCAGCAGGCCCGTGC
>CAZUEM010000315.1:0-2406 GCA_964619155.1 uncultured bacterium | reverse complement strand
GGCGGCGCGCGGCGCCGGCGCGGCCGGGCGCGGCCGCTCGGCGACGCGCGGAACGATCAGGCCGGCGGCTTCGGGTCCGCGCCCGCCTTCGGGCGCGGCGGCGGCGGCCCGGTGAGGACCTCCCATTCGACTCCCTCTTCGCTCGCGCGCACGACGTCGCTGTCGTCGCGCAGGTCCTCGGGGGCCTCCCGGCTCATCAGGTCGTCGTTCTTCAGCAGCCGCTCGAGCCGCTCGCGCAGCGGCCGGTCGAGCGCGCCGATGCGCTCGAGCGCCGCGTGCCGCCGCTCGGGCGCCATGCGGTGGAGCTCCCAGGCGACGCGCGCCGAGCCGTTCCGGTGCGCGAGCTCGCACAGCGCCGGACCGGCCGCCTGCGCGACGGTCGAGACCGAGTCCTCCAGCAGGCGCAGCAGCCCGGCCGCGGCGGGCCCGTATCCCAGCCGGCCGAGCACGCGCGCCGAGCTCACGCGCGAGAACCACAGGCCCTGCTCGAGCAGCGGCAGAAGCGTCTCGCCCGCGCGGTCCCCGAGGCGCAGCAGGGCGTGCTCGGCCAGTTCGCGCAGGTACCATGATTCGTCGCACAGGCACTCGACGAGGAGCGACATCGCCTCCTCGTCGCGGCGCTGTTCGAGCGAGCGCACGTAGTCCCGCTTGCCGGCGAGCCCGCGCGCGTTCATCGCGTCGAACGTGCGCCCCGCTCCGTACTTGTCATCCGCCATCGGTCTCGTCCTTCGTCTCGCGCGCCGTGGCGGCGGCGATCTCCGTCCAGCACCGTTCGAGCATCTCGCGCAGCCCCTCGCCGCTGTGCGCGCTCACCAGCAGCGCCCCCGGCAGGCCGAGCCGGGCGGGCGCGCCCGCGCGCTCGTCCGGGGGCAGCACGTCCGACTTCGTCAGCACGACCAGCCGCGGCTTCTCCGCGAGCGCCGCGCTGTATCCGCGAATCTCCCGTTCCAGCATGGCCACCGCGCCCGGCGGATCCTCCCCCGCGGCGTCCACGAGGAACGCCAGCACGCGCGTGCGTTCGACGTGGCGCAGGAACTGGTGGCCGAGCCCGCGCCCCTCGCTCGCGCCCTCGATGAGCCCCGGCAGGTCCGCCACCACGAACGTGCGCTCGGGATCGAGCGCCGCGATGCCCAGGTTGGGCTCCAGCGTGGTGAACGGGTAGTCGGCGATCTTCGGGCGCGCGCGGGAGACGCGCGACAACAGCGTGGACTTGCCCGCGTTGGGCAGTCCCACCAGCCCCACGTCGGCGATGAGCTTGAGTTCGAGTTCGAGCTGCCGCTCCCCGCCCGGCTCTCCCGGGTCGGCGCGACGCGGCGCCTGGTGGGTCGGGGTGGCGAAGCGGGTGTTGCCGCGGCCGCCGCGGCCGCCCTTCGCGGCCACGAAGCGCTCGCCGGGGCTCGTCAGGTCGGCCAGCACCTCGCCGCTCTCGGCGTCCTTGACCACCGTGCCCGCCGGCACCCGGATCACCAGGTCGTCGCCGTCGCGGCCCGTCCGGTTGTTCCCCGAGCCCGCGCGACCGGCTTCGGCACGGTATCGGGGGGCCTCGCGGCAGTCAAGAAGCGTGCGCACGTGCACGTCCACCTCGAGCACGACGCTGCCCCCGCGCCCGCCGTCGCCGCCGTCCGGCCCGCCCTTGGGCACGTACTTCTCGCGCCGGAAGCTGATGCAGCCGGCGCCGCCCTTGCCGGCCACGGCGTGGATCCTCGCGTAATCGACGAGCACGTCAGGTCCTTTCGGGTTCCGGCGCGAGCCCGAGCAGGCCCCCCGCGCGCACCAGCTCGAGCGAGCCGGCGTCGAGATCGTGCACGACGCCGAACGACAGGCCGCGCGTGAGGTGGCGGACGGTGGCGCGCGGGCCCGCGGCGAGGCGCTCCGCCAGCATCGGCAGTTCCAGCTCGTCGCCGGCGGCGACGAGCGCCGCGTCGGCGGGCCGCTCCCAGCGGAGCGGCGCCACGCCGCAGAGCGCGAGCGAGCGCGCGTGCGCGGGCGCGAAGGCGCCGGCCACCACCGCCCGGACGCCCAGTGCGGCGGTCGCACGCGCCGCGTCCTCGCACGGTTCGCCGAGGCCGTACTCGCCGCTCGCGACGACGAGGCCCCCGCCGAGCGCCAGCCCGCGGGCCGCGGCCGCCGGGTCGAGGTCGCGTCCCCAGCCTTCGGCGAGCGCGCGCGCGTCGCCGCGCGAAGCCCGCGCGCGCGGCCCCCACGGCAGGATCTCCGCGCAGCTCACGCGCCCCTCGGCGCGCGCGATCACCGCCCCGCGCAGCCCGCCCGCGAGCGGGGGCAGCGGCTCGGGAACGCGGTGCGCGGCGCCGCGCTCGACCGGGCCGGCCGCCTCGCCCGGCGCGAGCAGTTCGGCCGGATCGAGCGCCGCCGAACCCGGCGCGGGCACGGTGCGGGCGGGCCCGC
>CAZUEM010000314.1:0-2408 GCA_964619155.1 uncultured bacterium | reverse complement strand
TGTTAGCGGCGTGATCAGACACGCGCGTCGGGCCGCCACGGGCCCTACCCTCATCGCACCTCCTCGCCCTGGCCCGTCTGGGCAAGCGCCTCAGAATGGTTCACAGTCTCCGCGTGAGGAGGAGACGGATGAGGAATGAGGCGGTGCAACGATTTCGGAGACAGGTGAGGCGAGAGCTCGGAGGACGGGCGGGAGCCGAGCGCCGCTACTCCGACGGACTGCGCCGGCAGGCGGTCGCGTATTGGCAGGCGCGTGAGACCGGGGGCGAGGGCCTGCGGACGGTGGCGGCGACGCTCGGGATTGCGCCGGTGACCCTGCGTCGCTGGGCCCAGGATGCCCGGTTCCGTCCGGTGCGCGTGCTCGCCGACGCGGCGCCGGTGGCGCCGCGCCTGGTGGTGGTGATCGAGGCGACGGGCCTGCGCGTCGAGGGTGTGGACGTCGAGACGGCGGCGCACCTGATCGCCCGGCTGCGATGAGATGGGCCGGGCGGCGCGTCGCGGTGTACGCGCACGGAGCTCCGGCGGACATGCGGAAGGGCTTCGACAGTCTCTGCGGGATGGTCACCGAGCAGTTGGCGAGGAATCCGCTGAGCGGTGACGTCTTTCTGTTCGTCAGCCGCGATCGGATCCGCGCGAAGGTGCTGCACTTCGATGGGACCGGCCTGTGTCTGTATGTGAAGCGCCTGGAGCGCGGGCGCTTCGCGGCGCTGTGGCGGGACGAGGCCGAGGGCCCGCTGATGCTCACGGTGAGTGAGCTCGATCTGTTTCTCGACGGCAGTGCCTTGGTCGGCCGTGTCACGCTCACGCCCCCCGCCCTGACGCACTTTTCGCTTGCGTCGGATCGCCCGTGATGATCAAATGCGCGGCAACGTGGTGCCGCTCACGGAAGAACGCGACGTCGAGACGCTCCGGCAGATCAGTCTCCTCCTCGAGCGCGAGAATCAGCGGCTCATCACGAAGAATCTCCAGCTGACCGCGGAGCTGGCCCGCCTGCGCGGCCTCCCGGAGATCGCCCAGTTCACCTTCGCCGTCGAGCAGTCGCTGCAGCAGACGCGGGCGGCGATCCTCGACCGGACCACCGCCCCCCCCCCGCCGACCACGCCCCGGGCCCCACGGCCGGGACACGGCCCGCGCGCGCAACCCGCCTTGCCGATCGTCGAGGTGCGGCACGAGCTGCCGGCGGATCAGCGTGGATGCCCGGCCTGCGGCGGAACCCTCACCGAGCTGGTCGGGCAGTGCGAGACGTCTGAGCGCATCACCACCGTGAAGGCGACGTATCACGTCGAGCACCACGCCCGGCAGAAGTACCGCTGCGCGTGCAACGGTGCCGTCGCCACGGCGCCCGCCCCACCCACGCTGATCCCCGGCGGTCGGTACACCGCGGCCTTTGCCGTCGGTGTGGCCGTCGCGAAGTACACCGATCATCTGCCGCTGGAGCGCCAGGTGCGGATGATGGCGCGGGAGGGCCTGATCGTGGAGTCCCAGACACTCTGGGATCAACTCCAGGCGCTGGCGCGGTGGCTCGAGCCCACCTACGAGGCGCTGGGCGAGCACGCGCTGGCGGCCCCTGTGATCCATGTCGACGAGACGCGCTGGCCCCGGCTCGGCTCGGACGCCCCGGCGGCGGGCACGGTGTGGGGCGTGGCCACGCCGACGGTCGCGTTCTATCGCATCTTGCCCGGGAAGTCCGCGGACGAGGGCCGCCAGATCCTCGGTGGCTACCGCGGGACCGTCGTCGTGGACGGCTACGCCGTGTACGAAGTCTTGGCCCGGGACGGGCCCGGTTTTGCCCTGGCGCACTGCTGGGCACACACGAAACGCAAGTACGAGGCGAACGCGACGGATTGGCCGACGGCGTGTGGCGAGATCGACGCGCTGATTGGCGACCTCTACGCCGTCGAACGCCTCGTCCCCGGCCGCTTTCCCGGCGACGCCGCGGCGCAAGCGCTGCGGCAGGAGCTGCGCCGGACGCGGTCGCAGCCGATCCTCGATCGCATCAAGGCGTGGGCCCTCGCACAGGTGCGCTTACCGCGGAGCGAGCTGGGCAAGGCCGTCCGCTACATGCTCGAACGCTGGACCGGCCTGACGCGGTTTGTCGACAATCCGTGCATTCCGCTCGACAACAATGCCGCCGAGCGGGCCCTGCGCGGACCGGTCGTCGGTCGGAAGAATCACTACGGCTCGAAGTCCCTGCGCGGGACCCAGGTCGCGGCCCTGTTTTACACCTTGTGCGAGTCGGCCAAGCTGACCGGCGTCGATCCGCACGCCTATCTCGTGCACGCAGCCGAGGCCGCCCTCGCGCAGCCCGGCACCGTCACGCTGCCGGGCGCCCTGCTGCCCGCCACCGCGGCGTAGCGGCCCAACGCCTTCGCGCCAGTCACCCACACACGGGGTAGGGCGAGGACATAC
>CAZUEM010000313.1:0-2418 GCA_964619155.1 uncultured bacterium | reverse complement strand
GCTCGGTCCCGCGGCCGGCGGGCCGATCACCGAGGCCGACTGGCCCGTGGAGCCGCAGGCCGCATGAGCGCGCCGGGCCGAACCGGCGCCGGCGCGGCGCCCGCCCGCCGGCGGGAGAGGCTGGGGTGAAGCGCGGCGTCGCGCTCCTGGCGGCCGCCGGGTGGCTCGCCCACTCGATCGGCCTGCCGGTGCTCGGGCCGCTCGCGGGCTTCCTGCTCGCGAACCTCTCGCCGGGCCTCGCGCTGGTGCGCTGGACGGGCTTCGGCGGCCGCCCGCTCGCCTGGCGCGTGCTCGCGGGCGGCGCGCTGTCGCCGCCGCTGCTCGCGGCCGCCGCGCTGCTGGCGGGCCTCGCGGGGGCGGCGCCGGAGCGGGTCGGCGAAGTCGTCGTCGGGCTGTCGGTGCTCGCGCACCTGGTGCCGCGCCCCTCGCGCGAGCCGCGAGAGGAGTCCCCCGGCATCGAGCGCGTGCTGGTCGCGGCGGGCGCCGCGCTCGCGGGGCTGGTCGCGCTCGCGCTGCTCCACCCGCGGCTGCCGCGCTGGAGCGACTCGTGGTTCCACGCCGCGGTCTTCCACGAGGTGCAGCGGGCCGGCATCCACGCCGGGTTCCCGCACTTCGCCGACATGCCGCTGCCCTACCCGTGGTTCTTCCACCTCTACCTGGCCGCGGCGAGCCCGTTCGTCTCCGACGACCCGTTCGTGCTGCTCGCGACCGTGAACCAGCTCGCCGCGCTCCTGCTGCCGGCCGCGTTCTACGCGCTCGCCCGCGCGCTCGGGCTGCCGGCGCGCACGGCCGCCTGGGCGGCGGTGGCCGGCCTCCTCGGCCCGAACCCGCTCGGGCCCGCGATCCTCGTCGTGCGCGCGTTCACGGGCGAGACCGGCGGGCTCGAGGTGCTCGCCAGGGCGCTCGCCGACGCGGACGCCGTGCAGGGGGCGATGGCGCTGCGCTTCCCGGGGTTCCAGACCACCTGGCTCGCGCGGCTGTGGACGCCGACCGCGTTCAACTTCGCGCTCGTGCTCGCGGTGCTCGTCCTCGTGCTGCTCGTCCAGCACCTGCGCGAGCCGCGCGGCCGGACGCTGGCGCTCTTCGGCGGAGCGCTCGCGCTGCTGCTCCACTGGCACACGCTCACGGCGCTGCACCTGTCCATGGGCATCGCCGCGGGGGTCGCGGCGGCGGCGCTGCCGCGCCTGCGCGCCGAAGGGGTGCGCGCGCTGCGGCCCGGACTCGCGGTGGCGGCCGTCATGCTCGCCGCCTACCTCGCCTCCCGTCCCTACCTGGACGCGGTCACGCTCGGCGGCTCGGCCTCGGTCGTGAAGCTGCGGCTCGTGACCGACAACCTCGCGGGCCTCGTGGTTTCCATGGGCCCGCTCGCGCTCGCCGCGGCGTGGTCGCTGCGCGCGCTCGGGGCGCGCGAGCGCGCATGGGCGGCCGGCGCGCTCCTCGGGCTGGGCGCCCCCATGCTGCTCTTCGACCTGCCGGGCATGGCGGACGAGAAGCTCTACTGGCCGCTCTTCCTGCCGGTCGCGGCGCTGGCGGCGCCGGCGCTCGAGGCGCTCGCCTCGGGCCGCGCCGTCGCGCGCACGGCGCTGGGCGCACTGCTCGCGCTCTCGGTGCTCGGCAACGCGCTCACCGCGCACGCGTTCTGGCACGACGCGCGGCCGCTGCGCGCCATGTTCGACGTCGAGCATCCGGAGCGGGCGCCGTTCTACACCCGGGACGAGGCGGCCGCGCTCGAGTGGATCCGCGGGCGGACCCCCCGCGACGCCGTCTTCCTGCAGCCGCTCCGGCCCGCGGGCACCGAGCCCGTGCTCGTGCACGGCGAGCGGCGGATGTGGCTCGGCTTCGCCGAGGTCTTCTACCGCGCGACGTTCTTCGACGCGCCGGGCCGGCCGCCGATCCCGCGGCCCGTGTGGGACGAACTGCGGCGCCGCGACGCCCTGCAGCGCCGCGTCTTCGCCGGCGCCCCGCTGCCGGCCGGCGACCTGGCGGACCTGCGGGCGCGGCCGTGGCCCGTGTACGTGTGGTGGGACTCGGCGCTCGCGGGCGGGCGGCTCACCCCGACGCTGGCCGACACCTCGATCGCGCGGGTGGCGTTCGCGAGCCCGACCGTGCGCGTCCTCGAACTGCGCCGTTGAGCGGCCGCCCCGGCCGCGGGGGTGTGCGTTCTCGCCACGGCGTGGACGGGGGCGAACGGCTTCGGGCCGCCCTGACGATTCCCGCACGCGCGAGGCGGCGCTCGTCGCCGCCCGCAAGGGATGCGTTGACAGCCCGTTGGGGGGCGGGGATAGTGCCGCGGCTTCGAACCCGACGCGCGGCACCGGACTTGCGTGTGACCCCTGCATGACCGATCGCACCTTCACGTCCTATCCGAACCGGCCGCGCCCCAGGCGGGCGCGGGCGTTCGCCTGCCTGCTCGCCATG
>CAZUEM010000312.1:0-2463 GCA_964619155.1 uncultured bacterium | reverse complement strand
GGGCGCGGGCGCCCCCGCGGGGCGCGGCGCGTCCGCGGCGACGGCGGGGGCGAGCCGCTCGCGCGTGCGCCTCTCGCGCAGCTGGTTCAGGCAGCGGTTGCGCGCCAGCGCGAACAGCCAGGCGCGGACGCTGCGCAGCGTCGGCGTCGCCGCGCGGCGCTCGTGCAGGCCGAGGAACACGTCCTGCACCGCGTCGCGCGCCTCCTCGGGCCGCTCGAGCATGCGCGCGCAGTAGGCGTAGAGCGCATGCCGGTAGCGCCCGTAGAGCGCGGCCAGCGCGCCGTCGTCCCCGCCCCGCAGGGCTTCGGACAGTTCCTCGTCGGTTCTCACTCGGACGGCCTCCGCTGCCGGGAATGATGCGTGCCGCCCCGAGGAAACGCGAGCGACCCCGAAAGTTCCGTGGAATCGGCACCCGGCTTGCGGAGGCCCGGCGGCGAACGGCCGCTCCGCGCCCCCGCGTCCACCCGCCCCCGCGGCGCTACTCCCATGGCAGCGAACCTCCTCGCCGCGGCGCTCGCGCTCGCGGCCTGCGCCCCGGCCAACCGCGCGATCGTCGCCGAGGTGTACTACGACGCACCCGGCGACGACACCGGCCGCGAGTTCGTCGAGCTGTGGAACCCGCACGCGACGGCCTGCCCGCTCGCGGGGCTGAGGCTCGAGGCGGGCGACGGCTCGGCCGCGGGGCGCTGGACGCTCCGCTGGACGGGCGGCGCTGCCGACAGCGTGCCGGCGTTCGGGCGCTTCGTCGTGGGCGGCGCGCTCGTCTCGCCCGCGCCCGACCGCGTCGTCGCGCTCGAGTTGCAGAACGGGCCCGACGCGCTGCGCCTCGCCTGGCCCGACGGCGCGGTCGAGACCGTGGGCTGGGGCGCGCACGAGTTCGCGGAGTACGCCTGCGGCGCGCCCGCGCCCGACGTCGCGTCGGGCCTGTCGCTGGCGCGCGTGCCCGACGCCGCGGACTTTGGGAGCAACGTGCTCGACTTCCGCGCCGCCGAGCCCTCGCCGGGCCGCGCGAACCAGCGCGCGCGCGACCTCGCGCTCGTGCGCGGCTCGCTCGCCGCCACGCCCGAGCAGCCGCTGCCCGGCGAGGCGCTGCGCGTCACGTTCGACGTCGCCAACGCCGGCAGCGAGGCCGTCGCCGCGGACGCGGCGCGGCTCGTCCTCGCGGGCGACGCGCTCGCCGAATCGCTCGCGTTCGCGCTGCCCGCGATCGGCGCGGGCGAGACGCTCGCGGTCTCGCGCGCGACCGCGGCGGGGAGCGCGGGCCGGGCGCGCCTCGTCGCGCGGGTGGAACGGCCCGGCGACGAGACGGCCGCCAACGACGCCGACACGCTCGCGCTGCGCGTGGGCGAGGGGCCGCTCGAGGTGACCGAGATCCAGTTCCACCCGGCCGCGGGCGAGGGCGAGTGGGTCGAGGTGCGGAACCGCTCGGGCGCACCGCTTCCGCTCGCGGGCTTCACGCTCGCCGACCGCACGAGCGCGGGAGCGCCCATCGTGTCCGCGACGCTCCTTGCGCCCGAGAGCCTCGCGGTGCTGGCGCAGGACCGCGCCGCGCTGCTGGCCGCGTTCCCGGGGCTCGACACGTCGCGGGTGATCGCGGTCGCCCCGTGGTCGAGCCTCAACAACGCCGACGCCGGGGACGGCACGGCCGACCACGTCGTGCTGCGCGAGACGGACGGCCTGCCGGCCGAGCGCGTCGCCTACTCGGCCGCCGGGGTTCCGGCGGGCACGCCGGTCGAAAAGCGCGGCGGCGTCTGGTCGCCCGCGCTCGCGACGCGCGGCACGCCGCTCGCGGGGCCGCGGGCGGCCCCGGCGGACGGCGCGGCGTTCTCGCTCTCGCCGCGGCGGCTCGCGGCGGGCGAGCGCGGGTTGCGGCTCGCGTGGGCGCTGCCCTGGCCGCGCGCGCGCGTGACGGTGGAGCTCTACGACCTCGCGGGCCGGCGCGCCGCGCGGCTGCTCGACGAGGTGCCCTCGGGCGCGGCGGACGAGCGGCGCGTCGCCCTCGGCGGCCTCGCGCCCGGTCTCTACGTCGCGGTCCTGCGCGCGCACGACGGGCCGCGCGCGGTCACGCACCAGGCGGCGCTGCGCGTCGCGGGGAGGCGGCCGTGAGGGCGCGGGCCCGGGTCATGGCCCGGCGCGCGAACGCGCGTGCCTTGGAGGAATCCGCCCGGCCCGCGTTCGCGCGAACCGCGGCGCTCGCGCGGGCCCTCGTGGCCGCGCCCGCCCTTCTCGTGGTGCTCGCGCCCCCCGCGCGCGCGCAGGACTTCGCGCCCGCCGCGCCGCCGGGCCCGCGCGCCGGCCCCGCCGCGCTGCTCGAGCGCGCGCTGCCCGATCCGGCCGGGCGGCTCGCGCTCGAGGCCGCCTCGGCGCGGTGGTTCGCGCTGCCCGAACTGGGGACACGCTCGCTCTCGGCGCTCGTGCCCGCGCGCACGCCGCAGGACGCCATCAGCAAGCTGTCGGCCGCCA
>CAZUEM010000311.1:0-2482 GCA_964619155.1 uncultured bacterium | reverse complement strand
GCGCGCCGCCGCGCCGGGCCGCGGCCGCCGCGAGCGCCACGCCGACGCGCGCCTCGAGCAGCATGGCCGCGCGCGTGCGTGCCGCGCCCTCCGGCGTTGTGAGCGCGTCGCACGCGCCCGCGAGCACCAGCGCCTCCAGTTCGGGCGGTGTCGGTCGCGCGCGGTCGGCCAGGTCCGCGAGCCCCACGAACGGGCGCGCCCGTCGCGCGGCGACCAGCCGCTCGCCGGTCGCGTGCGAGAGCCCCGTGACGCGGTGCAGCCCGACGCGCACCGAGCCGTGCCGGGCGAGCAGCGCGGGCGGCGGTGGTTCGTGATTCGTGGCGCCGGCGCGCTCCCACACCGCGCCGTCGTCCTCGAGCCGGCTCTCCCAGTCCGACCGCTGCACGCACGGCCCGAGCACGCGCACCGGCGGGCGATGCAGTCCCCCGCGCCGCAGGTCCTCGACGTGCACCCACGTCGGGTACATGCCGGCGTGCGAGTGGAGCACGCCCACCAGCCACGCGGCGGGGAAGCGGGTCTTCAGGTACGCGCTCTCCCACGCGAGCCGCCCGTAGCCTGCGGCGTGCGCCTTGCAGAACGCGTAGCCCGCGAACCGCGCCAGTTCGGCCCACACGCGGCGCGCGTCCTCCCCGGCGACGCCGGCGCGCGCGCAGCGGGCGAGGAAGCCGCTCTCGAGGAAGCGGAACTCCTCGTCGCTGCGCGAGGCGGCGATCGCGCGGCGCAGCGTCTCGCCCTCGGCGAACGGCAGCCCGACGAGCGCTTGCGCGACGCGCATCACGTCCTCCTCGTAGAGCAGGATCCCGTGCGTGCCGGCGAGCGTCTCGCGCAGCCGCTCGTGCGGGAACGTGACCGGCTCGAGTCCGCGGCGGCGGCGGCAGAACGCCTCCTTGGCGCCCGACTCGGCGGGCCCGGGGCGCACCAGCGCGACCGCCGCGACCGTGTCGTCGAGCGTGCCGCTCGCCAGCATGCGCAGCAGACTGCGCATGGCGGGCGACTCGAGCTGGAAGCAGTTGAGCGTGCCGCCCGCGGCGATCACCTCGCCGGTGAGCGCGTCGGCGTCGGGGATGTCGTCGGGGTCCTCGGGCGGCAGCGGGATGGCCACGGCCGGCGGCCCGGGTTCTCCGGGCACCGGCGGCGGCGAGCCGTCGCGCGGCCGCGGCGCGCGCCCGGCGCCCGCCAGTTCGAGGCACTCGCCGATCGTGGTGATCGCGCGGTTGCCGAGCAGGTCCATCTTGACGAGGCCGATGGCCTCGACCGCGCGCATCTCGAACTGCGAGATCACCACGCCCTTCGCCGCCCGCTCGAGCGGCAGGTAGTGCGTCAGCTCGCGGTCGGCGATGACGAGCCCGCCGCAGTGGACGCCCAGGTGCCGCGGCGCCCCCGCGAGCTTCGCGGCCAGCCGCAGCGCCTCGGCCGCGCGCGGCTCGCGGAACTCGTCCGCGTGGCCCGCGTGCAGCGTGGCCTCGAGCGCCGACGGGTCGGGCAGGGCGTTCCGCGGCACGCGGCGCGCGAGCGCGTTGACGCGCGGCAGCGGCACGCCCAGCACCTTGGCCGCCTCGCGGAACGCCGCGCGCGGGCCGAGTGTGGCGTGCGTCGCGATCATGGCCACGCGGCTCGCGCCGTAGGTCTCGTAGACGTGCGCGATGACCTCGTCGCGGCGCCGCCAGCAGAGGTCCACGTCGAGGTCGGGGCAGTCGCGCCGCTGCGGGTGCAGGAAGCGCTCGAAGCGCAGGCCGTAGCGGATCGGGTCCACGTTCGTCACGCCGAGCAGGTAGGAGACGATGGACGCCGCTCCCGAGCCGCGGCCCACGGTCGGGATGCCGCGCGCGCGCGCGAACGCGACGATGTTCGCGACGAGCAGGAAGTAGTCGGTGAAGCCCATGCGCTCGATGAGCGCGATCTCGGTGCGGCAGCGCGCGAGCGCCGCGCGCCGCGCCGACGGCCGCACCGCGCGCGGGCCGGTCGCCGGGTAGCGGCGCGCGAGGCCCTCGAGCGCGAGGCCGTGGAGCCGCGAGGCGGCCCAGCCGGGCTCGTCGGGGTCGCCCCCGTCGGTGCGCGGCGCGCGCGGGAAGATGGGGGTGCCCGTCTCGATCTCGCAGCGGCAGCGCGCGGCGAGCGCCTCGTTGTTGGCGAGCAGCGTGTCGGCCGCGCCGGCGCAGCCCGCGGCGGCGCAGGTCGCGCGCACGCGCCGCTCCCACTCCTCGGGCGAGGCGAGCCAGGCGTCGCGCGAGCCGAACGCGCCGGGCGGCATGCGCTCGAGCAGCTCGTTGGCGCCGACCGTGACCGCGACGCGGTGTGCCTCGTGGTCGGCGGGCGTGAGCAGCAGCACGTCGCCGGTCGCGACCGCGGGCACGCCGAGCCGCGCGGCCGCCTCGAGCCGCTCGCGCAGCCGCGGACGCTCGAACGGCAGCCCGCGCACCCCCAGCCACAGCCCGCCGCCCGGCACCACGGCGGCCCCGTCACCCGGGAAGCCATTATCAAA
>CAZUEM010000310.1:0-2483 GCA_964619155.1 uncultured bacterium | reverse complement strand
ACGCCGAGCCACGGGTACGGCGCGCCGACCTGACCGGGTTCGCCGGCACGCGCCGACATCGGCGCGGCGAGCGCGAACAGAACGACGATCCACTTCTTCATACGGCCCTCGCTTCTCGCATTCCGGACCACGGAGCCGGGGAGCTCGAGATCCCTACCGCCGCGCGGCGGCGGCGGTTCCCGCCTAGTGCGCCGTCCACTTCGGGTTCGCGAGGAAGAGCCCGTCGCCGAACCCGATCTGCCACGCCATCCACAGGCCGAACGCGACCGACAGCACGCCGGTCGCGACGTGGATGAGGCGCGTGGCGCCGCCCCAGCGCTGCGCGGCGGTCGCGACGGGCAGCGCGAAGCCGGTGGTGACGAGCGCCATGCCCACCAGCGTGCCGAAGCCGAAGACGAGCAGGTAGCCCACGCCCCAGAGCGGGTCGCGCACGGTGGCGAGCACGAGCAGCGCCACGGCGGCGCTGCCGGCGAGGCCGTGCACGATGCCGACCACGAACGCCTTGCCCGCGGGGGGCCGCGCGTCGCCGGTCTCGAGCCCGGAGCCCGTGCGCGGGCGGCCCAGGTTGAGCAGGCCGACGACGATGAGCGCCAGCGCGACGCAGAACTCGAGCGCGAGCCCCAGACGCGGCGGCACGACAAGGTTGAAGACGATGATGGCGCCGCCCACCACGAACAGCGTGAGCGTGTGCCCGATGCCCCAGACGATGCCGAGCCACATGGCGGGCAGGACGCGCCTCGTGCGCGCGGCGATGGCGGTGACGGCGACGACGTGGTCGGCGTCGGCCGCGTGGCGCAGGCCCAGCAGCAGGCCGAGACCGAGGATGGCGAAGAGGTTCATGGCTCCCGAAACGAATGGGCCGTCCGGCCGCGAGGCCGGACGACCCGGTCAGAGGCGAGCGTCGCGGCGTCAGACCACCGCGACCTTCACGCAGTTGATGGGAGGCAGCGAGTCGAACAGGCACTGCCACTCCTCGCCGCCGTCCCGGCCGATCCACAGCTGGCCGGTCGTCGTGCCGAAGTAGAGCGCCGGGGACGTGAGTTCGTCAATGTCCATGCCGTCGCGCAGGACCGTGAACCAGCTCGCCTTCTTCGGCAGGCCCTTCGCGAGCTTCTTCCACGAGCCGCCGCCGTTCTCGCTGCGCCACACGCCGGGCGAGCCGCCGGGGCAGGTGCGCGTCATCGGCTCGAGCGGCACGACGTACACGACGTCGGGGTCGTGCGGGTGCGCGCAGATCGGGAACCCGAAGTCGCTCGGCAGGCCCTTCGCGATCGAGTACCAGTTCTTCCCGTAGTCGTCGCTGCGCAGCACGCCGATGTCGGGGCGCGGGCCGCCGGGGCCGTTCCACTCGCTCCAGCCGCCATGGTTCTGCATGTACATGCGGCCGGGCGCGCCCGCGGCGGTGACGATCTTGTGCACGCACTGGCCGAACTCGGGGAACGGCTCGGGCACGAAGCCCGCGCCGACGCCGGCATTGGCGGCGCGGAACGTCTCGCCGCCGTCCTCGCTCAGGTAGTGGCCGCCGGTCGAGATGCCGAGGTGCATGCGGTTGCCGTCGCGGACGATCGTGTGCATGCACAGGCCGCCGTTGCCGGGATGCCACTGGCGCGCGTGCTCGTGATTGCTGATGCCCTCGACCATCTCCCACGAGTCGCCGCCGTCGCGGCTGCGGAAGAGCGAGGCGGGCTCGACGCCGGCGAGCAGCTCCTTCCTGTCCGCGCCGGGCTCGATCGCCCAGATGTTGGCGAGCGCGCGGCCGTCGTCCTTCGGGAACGCGGGCGCCGACCTGGTCTCCTTGAAGCTCTTTCCGAGGTCGGTCGAGCGCAGCACCTTCATGCCGAGCCACGGGCTGCAGCTCGACGCGTAGATGCGCGGCGTGCCGCGGGTGTCGGTGAGCGCCGAGTACACCGAGACGCCCGGGGCGAACGGCCCGCGCAGGTCGAACCGGCCCCGCGACCGGGCGGCCTCGGCGACGAACAGGCCCTTCTTGGTTCCGATGGTGAGCACCACGCGCTGCGGCATGTTCAACCTCCTGAGACGGCGGGAAGGATGGTGACGACGTCTCCCGGGGCCAGCTCCGTGTCGAGCCCGGTGGGCAGGTCCCGTGTGTTGGCGGTGTTGACGAACACGTTGATGTGCCGGCGCACGGCGCCGGTCTCGTCGCAGATATTGCGGTGGAGCGAGGGGTAGTCGCGCTCGAGCAGGGCGAGCGTGGCGCGCACCGTGGCGGCGGTGACCGGCAGCCGCGCGGCGCCCCCCGCGGAGGCGCGGAGCATCCCGGGGATCAGGACGGTGATGGACATGCGGCGCATCGTGGCCGAATCGCGGCGCGCGATGCCAGAGGGATTTGACGGACGCGGCTGAAAGCGGGGTCTCACGCGGGCGGCCGTCGCGGCGGCCCGCGACGCGGCGCGAGCTCGGCGCGGCGCGCGGGGCCATCCGCTACACTGCCGCGCCCATGCTCCGTCCCTACCTCGCGCTGC
>CAZUEM010000309.1:0-2491 GCA_964619155.1 uncultured bacterium | reverse complement strand
CGGGCCCGGCGCAAGGCGGCCAGCACGCGGCCCATGCCCGGCCCGGTCGCCAGTCCCTCGCGGCGGAGCGCGTCCGCGTCCAGCGCCGGGTCCGTGCGCTCCCAGCGGCGCAGTGCGCGCTGGAGGCCGGGCTGGCGCTCGGGATCGAGCCGCCGCGCGGCGGTGCGCGCTTCCTCGCGCGTGCCCTCCAGCGCGATGAGCGCCTCGACGCGCTCGTCCGGCGCCGCCAGCAGGCGCGCGGTGTCGTCCACGACCGTGCGCCACTCGCGCGGCGCGGCCAGGCGGTCGAGGATCGCGTGGCGGCGCGGCAGCGGCGCGAGCAGCATCGCCGCCAGCTCCAGCCGCGGGATCGGCGTCGTGCGCCGGCCGAGGGCGCGCGCGGTCATCGGCGATAGCGCCAGCGCCGGGTGGGTGCCGCGCAGCACGCCCCACGCCTCCAGCAGCGCCAGTGCGCGGGGCGCCATGCCGCGCTCGGCGGTGACGGCCAGCTCCGTGCGCAGGCGCTCGCCGGAGATCGGCTCCAGCCAGCGGACGCCGTCCTCGATCAGGCGCGCGGTGGTGGCGTCAGGCTCGAGGCGGAACAGCGCCGCCGTGCGCGCACCGCGCCACAGGCGCGTGGCGTCGTCCACGAACGACCGCTCGTGCAGCACCCGCAGCCGCCGCGCGGCGAGGTCGCCCATGCCCTCGAACGGATCGACCAGCTCGCCGGCGCGCGCCCCCACGAGGCTGAGCGCCATCGCGTTCACCGTGAAGTCGCGGCGTTTCAGGTCGCGCTCGATGCTCGGGGTGGGGCGCACCTCGGGGAGTGCGCCAGGAGTGACATAATGTTCCGTGCGCAGCCGCGCGAGGTCCACGCGCAGCCGCTGCTCGCCGACGCGCAGCGTCGCGGTCGAGAAGCGGCCCGCCGCGTCGACCTCCACGTCGCGGAGGCGGGGAACCAGGGCCTCGACGAACCCGCTGACCGGGACGTCGAGGGCGAGGTCGAGGTCATGGAGTGGAAGCCCCAGCGCCAGGTCGCGCACGCCGCCGCCCACGAGCCACAGCGCGCAGCCCAGGTCGCTGGCGGTGCGCTCGGCGGCGGCCAGCGTCGCGCGCGCGGGGGCGGGAAGGACGCGCCGCAGCCGTGGATGGGTAGGGCGCGTAAGCGGGTGAGCGATTCTTGACACCAGAGAGCCGCGCTTCCTACGATGCCGGGGCCGGCGGGATCTCCCCGATCTGCCTCGCCGGGACGCACATCATCAACATCGTACGCGCGGGTGGGGCGCGGCGACTTGGTCAAGGTCGGGGTATCGCCGGTGACTCCTGATCGTCCCACCGCCTCCGGCGCCGCACCTGCTGGCGCCCTCACCGAGGATCTCGGGTCGCTCGAGTCGGCGTTGCAGGTCGCGTTCCGCGACCGCACGCTGCTGCTGACCGCGCTCACGCACCCGTCCTTCGCCAACGAGCACCCGCAGGATTCCACGCCCACGAACGAGCGCCTGGAGTTCCTCGGCGACGCCGTGCTGGGCACGATCGTCGCGGAGGCGCTGTACGCGCGCTTCCCGGACCTGCAGGAGGGCCGTCTCACGGAGTGGCGCGCCGCGCTGGTCTGCGGCCCCACCCTGTCGCGCGTCGCGACGGACGTGATCGCGCTCGGGCCGTGGCTGCGCCTCGGTCGCGGCGAGGAGCACACCGGCGGCCGCGAGCGCGAGGGCAACCTGGAGCGCGCGTACGTGGCGATCGTGGGCGCGGTGTACCTCGACCAGGGGCTGGAGGCCGCGCGCGCGTTCGTGGAGCGCACGCTGGGCGCGGAGTTCGACGCGCTCGCGCGCGACCCGGGCATCCTCAACCCCAAGGGCACGCTGCAGCAGATCACGCAGGACAGCCTGGGCCGCCCGGAGTACGTCATCGTGGACCAGGAAGGCCCGGAGCACGACCGCCGCTACACGGTGGACGTGCTGCTGGGCGGCGAGTCGCTCGGCCGCGGCCGGGCGGGGACGAAACAGGAAGCAGAGAAGGAAGCGGCGCGTCAGGCGCTACCGAAAGTGCGAGCCCTCTTGTCCGAAGGAACCGCGGGGCAGCCCGCACGGCGAAACGAACCACCCGGGGCGGGGGAAGCTGGGACGACCGGTGGCACGGTCAACCCCGGGATCGGATCCTAGGTGTACCTCAGACGACTCGAAGTCCATGGCTTCAAGGCCTTCGCGGACCGGCAGCGGTTCGAGTTCGGCCCCGGCATGACCGTCATCGCCGGCCCCAACGGGTCCGGCAAGTCCAACGTGGCGGACGCGATCCGCTGGGCGCTGGGCGAGCAGTCCGCGCGCCAGATCCGCGCCCGCAAGACGGAGGACGTGATCTTCTCGGGCTCCGAGAAGCGCCGCCCGCTGGGCATGGCGGAGGTCACGCTGACCCTCGACAACTCGGAGGGCTGGATGCCCATCGAGTTCTCGGAGGTCGCGGTCACGCGCCGCGCGCACCGCTCCGGCGAGAACGAGTACCTGATCAACGGCCA
>CAZUEM010000308.1:0-2551 GCA_964619155.1 uncultured bacterium | reverse complement strand
GCAGCGCGAGGTAGGGACGGAGCATGGGCGCGGCAGTGTAGCGGATGGCCCCGCGGGCCGCGCCGCACGCGCGCCGCCGCGAGGGCCGCGCGCCCTCGCGGGCTGCCCCGCGCGCGCGCCGGCGCGTGACCTGGAATGCGGCCGTGCCGCCCGCGCCCTCCGCGTGAGACCCGCGTTTCAGCCGCGCCCGTCAAATCCCTCTGGCGCCGGCCGCCGTGCTTCGGCCACGATGCGCCGCATGTCCATCACCGTCCTGATCCCCGGGATGCTCCGCGCCTCCGCGGGGGGCGCCGCGCGGCTGCCGGTCACCGCCGCCACGGTGCGCGCCACGCTCGCCCTGCTCGAGCGCGACTACCCCTCGCTCCACCGCAATATCTGCGACGAGACCGGCGCCGTGCGCCGGCACATCAACGTGTTCGTCAACACCGCCAACACACGGGACCTGCCCACCGGGCTCGACACGGAGCTGGCCCCGGGAGACGTCGTCACCATCCTTCCCGCCGTCTCAGGAGGTTGAACATGCCGCAGCGCGTGGTGCTCACCATCGGAACCAAGAAGGGCCTGTTCGTCGCCGAGGCCGCCCGGTCGCGGGGCCGGTTCGACCTGCGCGGGCCGTTCGCCCCGGGCGTCTCGGTGTACTCGGCGCTCACCGACACCCGCGGCACGCCGCGCATCTACGCGTCGAGCTGCAGCCCGTGGCTCGGCATGAAGGTGCTGCGCTCGACCGACCTCGGAAAGAGCTTCAAGGAGACCAGGTCGGCGCCCGCGTTCCCGAAGGACGACGGCCGCGCGCTCGCCAACATCTGGGCGATCGAGCCCGGCGCGGACAGGAAGGAGCTGCTCGCCGGCGTCGAGCCCGCCTCGCTCTTCCGCAGCCGCGACGGCGGCGACTCGTGGGAGATGGTCGAGGGCATCAGCAATCACGAGCACGCGCGCCAGTGGCATCCCGGCAACGGCGGCCTGTGCATGCACACGATCGTCCGCGACGGCAACCGCATGCACCTCGGCATCTCGACCGGCGGCCACTACCTGAGCGAGGACGGCGGCGAGACGTTCCGCGCCGCCAATGCCGGCGTCGGCGCGGGCTTCGTGCCCGAGCCGTTCCCCGAGTTCGGCCAGTGCGTGCACAAGATCGTCACCGCCGCGGGCGCGCCCGGCCGCATGTACATGCAGAACCATGGCGGCTGGAGCGAGTGGAACGGCCCCGGCGGCCCGCGCCCCGACATCGGCGTGCTGCGCAGCGACGACTACGGGAAGAACTGGTACTCGATCGCGAAGGGCCTGCCGAGCGACTTCGGGTTCCCGATCTGCGCGCACCCGCACGACCCCGACGTCGTGTACGTCGTGCCGCTCGAGCCGATGACGCGCACCTGCCCCGGCGGCTCGCCCGGCGTGTGGCGCAGCGAGAACGGCGGCGGCTCGTGGAAGAAGCTCGCGAAGGGCCTGCCGAAGAAGGCGAGCTGGTTCACGGTCCTGCGCGACGGCATGGACATTGACGAACTCACGTCCCCGGCGCTCTACTTCGGCACGACGACCGGCCAGCTGTGGATCGGCCGGGACGGCGGCGAGGAGTGGCAGTGCCTGTTCGACTCGCTGCCGCCCATCAACTGCGTGAAGGTCGCGGTGGTCTGACGCCGCGCCTGCCTGACCGGGTCGTCCGGCCTCGCCGCCGGACGGCCCTTTCGTTTGGGGAGCCATGAACCTGTTCGCCATCCTCGGCCTCGGCCTCGTGCTGGGCCTGCGCCACGCGGCCGACGCGGACCACGTCGTCGCCGTCACCGCCATCGCCGCGCGCACGAAGCGCGTCCTGCCCGCCATGTGGCTCGGCATCGTCTGGGGCATCGGCCACACGCTGACGCTGTTCGCGGTCGGCGGCGCCATCATCGTCTTCAACCTCGTCGTGCCGCCGCGCCTCGGGCTCGCGCTCGAGTTTTGCGTGGCGATCGCGCTCGTCGTGGTCGGGCTGCTCAACCTCGGCCGCCCGCGCGCGGGCTCGGGGCTCGAGTCCGGCGACGCGCGCCCCCCCGCGCGCAAGGCGTTCATCGTCGGCATCGTGCACGGCCTCGCGGGCAGCGCGGCCGTGGCGCTGCTCGTGCTCGCCACCGTGCGCGACCCGCTCTGGGGCATGGGCTACCTGCTCGTGTTCGGCTTCGGCACGCTGGTGGGCATGGCGCTCGTCACCACCGGTTTCGCGCTGCCCGTCGCGACGGCCGCGCAGCGCTGGGGCGGCGCCACGCGGCTCATCAACGTCGCGACCGGCGTGCTGTCGGTCGCGTTCGGGCTGTGGATGGCGTGGCAGATCGGGTTCGGCGACGGCCTGTTCCTCGCGAACCCGAAGTGGACGGCGCACTAGGAAGGAACCGCGGCTGTCCCGCCGTGGTGTGGATGTCGAGTTCCCCGGCTCCGTGGTCCGGAGTACGAGAGGCGAGGGCCGCATGAAGAAGTGGATCGTCGTCATTCTCGCAATCGTCGCGCTCGGCTCCGCCGCGCCGATGCCGGCGCGTGCCGGCGAACCCGGTCAGGTCGGCGCGCCGTACCCGTGGCTCGGCGT
>CAZUEM010000307.1:0-2580 GCA_964619155.1 uncultured bacterium | reverse complement strand
ATATCGTCATCAAGTAAACGCAGGGGCCGCTCCAAGGATAGGAACGGATGAGCACCTACATGACCCCCGGTGGCGCGGGGGCGAATCTCAACATCACCACCTACGCGCGCAAGCTCGAGGTCGCGCTGTACGACGCCACGGAGGGCTGGAAGTACTTCAAGGAGCGCGCCGAGAAGATCATGAACGGCCTCATCGTTCGGCGTCTCGGGCGCGTCTCGTCCTCGACGCTGGCGAGCACGGCGGATGGCTCGTCCATCACGTTCTCCGACCTCGCGCCGGTGCAGTTCACGCTCTCGCCGACGTGGGTCATCGCGGCGGCGGCCTACCCGGACTCGGCTCCGCGTCGGCAGGGAGAGGAGATCGACCCGGCGTTCGCGGACAACCTGACCGGGGCGCTGGGCGAAGGACTCGACACGCTGGTCCTCGCGGAGTTCCAGGCGGGCACGACTACGCCCATCGGTGACGGCGCGTCGGACATCGACTCGGCCAAGCTGCGCGCGGCCCTGACGGCGCTCGACACCAACTCCAAGCGGACGCGGCAGGCGGGTCTCGCCAACTTCGTCCTCCTGCTCGACACGGGCCAGCAGAACCCGGCCCTCGCGATCCCCGAGATCACGAACGCCTACCAGCGTGGCGACGGCAAGGCCCCGACGGTGAGCGGGCGGATCTCGACCGGCCTCGGCTTCAAGTTCGACTTCACGACCCGCCTCACGTCGGATGCGAACGGCAAGCACGGCGCAGCGTTCTACGGCGACTGCATCCACACCGGGTTCAACAAGCGGCCGGGCGTTGAGAAGCAGCGCTACCTCAAGCAGAACCGGATCATGGTCGACGCCGAAATCGGCTACGAGACCGTGTACCAGGAGCTGCTCCAGCCGATCCGCACCCGCTAGGGCGCGGTGACCCGGTGAGGGTGCCGGAGGGCGAAAGGCCCCCGGCACCCAAGGCCGCCAGAGAAGGAGCCTCGACATGGCGCAGTTCCAGAACCCCGAAGACTCGCAGACCCCGCTCTACTCGCTAGCCGAGACGCGCCGCCGTGGTCTGGACCCGAGCAAGGTGCGCTCGTGCGCCGTGCCCGAGGATGGAAAGGTGCTCGGGTGCCGCCAGTGGGACAAGTGCGTCACGCGGCACTTCGGCTCGCCCAAGTATGCGGGCCTGTCGGACCTGCACCGTGGACCCAAGCGGGCGGAGCCGGGCGTCGGCGGTGACGGCCCGTTCAACCTGACCTACTACAAGAAGGATCTCGCCAGCCGGACCGAGGCCATGAAGTGTACGGCCTGTTTCATTTTCATCGGCAACGAGGACGCAGAGATGTTGCAGGCGCACATCACCGGCAACGAGGTCCGCGTCCTCGGCGGAGAGGGATCGAAGTACATAGACCGCTACCTCGTGCCGGTGGACCCGAACAACAACAAGACCCAGAACCTCCAGATGCGTGAGGAGGTCGTGGAGCGGATCGTCCCGCCGTTCGAGCAGGTTCCGCACGAGACGCCCACGCACGAGTACGCCGCGCAGATGGAAGGCATCCTCAAGGCGGCGGCGCTGCGACAGGCGATGGCCGGCGTCGATCCGGCGCTCATGGCCGCGCCCGCGCCCGCGACGCCAGAGGGCGCAACGGCCAGCGCCGAGCCGGTGGGGAAGAAGCGTGGAACGTAGGCTCATCGAAGCCGACGCGGAACTGGTCCCGCATCTCGAAGCAGCACTCAAGGACCGGCTGCGCTACCTGCGCTCGCGCCGGTTCGTGCTGCGCCCGGACGACTACCGCGTGACGATGCGCGGCGAGGAGTGGGTCAAGCGGGACGGTGTGTGGGAGACAGAGCGCGACGCTGTCCCGCTGCGTGAACTGCGGCGCAACGGACGCGCGCCCATCGTGATCGACGGCGACACGCTCGACGCGCTGGCGGCGGCGCACGCGGCCAGGCCATCAGCCTCCGACATCGGTTACGCGATGCGCGGCCTGCGCCCGACGCCGGTCGAAGACCCTCTGACGGGCGAGGTGCGCGTGGACTACGCCAACATCCCACTCAAGAACGCAGACGGGACGCTGACGAAGTACGCCAAGAACCTCATGGACCTGCACGCCCCGGCAATCGAGAAGTCGAAGGAGGCGTCCGCGAAGATGGCCGCTGTCGTGGCGAAGCACAAGGAGTCCGGCTAGATGAGCACCACCTACGCGCAGTGGCGCACGCGGGTGCGCTACCACATGCGGGACCGCGACCCGAGCAACTACGCCTTCTCGACGCCCGAGGTGGAGCGCGAGATGGAAGCGGTCCTGCGGGCGCTCTCCGGCCCGAGCGGACTCGGCACCGGCCAGAACTGGACGACGCTGGCCGTCACGAGCGCCACCGACACCTACGACATGCCGGACGCGGAGATGTACCGCCAGGTGCTCGCCATCCGCCGCGACGACGGCTTCCCGCTGGAGATCCTGACGCGCGAGCAGTTCGACCGCTGGCGCGAGGGGGAGAGCACGTCGAGCCACAGCAGCGGGCGGCCCGAGCGCTGCACGCTCTACGAGATCCCGAGCGTCACGGGCACGCCGCCCAAGCTCAAGGTCCAGTTCCACCCGTGGCCGGACCG
>CAZUEM010000306.1:0-2592 GCA_964619155.1 uncultured bacterium | reverse complement strand
CGACGATGGACACCTTCGTCTGCGGTCACGGCGGGTGGGACGTCATCCAGCGGGCCACCGTGTTCGTCACGGTCCCGGCGGGCTCCGAGATCTGGTTCTACAAGGAGGTCGGCGAGGCGATGACGCTCGGCGAGGCCGAGGCCATCCTGCGCGGCGACCCGAAGGCGCTGCAGCCCGAGCGCGTGATCCGGCAGTACATGCAGGCGCCCGACATGACGCTCTACGCGTGCCCCGAGTTCGAGTCGAACTTCGCGGCTGCGGGCACGCAGGGCGGGCGGCGCGCGTTCATGGTCACGGGCGAGATGATGCTGAGCGAGCTGCTCCGGCGCTTCCCGTCCAGCCGGCTGCACTGGATGGCCTGCTCGGTGCGCGAGCTGGCGAAGCGGGGCTGAGGCGGCGGCTACCCGGCCGCGGCGGCGCGGCGCGTGACGCGCAGGTGGTAGACGTAGAGCAGCACGAACGCGCCCGCCACCGAGGCGACGAACCCCATCGGGAAGCCGGTCGGCCAGCGCAGCATCCAGAAGACCAGCTTGCCGAGGATGCCGCCGAGGAAGCCGATCCCGATCGTCGCGAGCCAGCCCACCTTGTCCTTGCCGGGGAAGATCGCGCGGGCGATCAGCCCGACGACGAACGCGCCGACCAGGTTGAACAGGATCCAGCCGACGAGGATCGTGGTCAGGAACGCGAGTGCGGTGCCCATGGCGTGGCCTCCCTCAGTCCGTGACGTACCGGTCCGCGGCCGCGAGCGCTTCGTCGATCGCGGCGAGCCCCTCGCGGGCCTCGGCCTCGGTCGTCGTGCAGGGCGGCGCGACCTGCAGGCGGTTGAAGTGCGCGAACGGCCACACTCCGCGCTTCTTGCACTCCGACATCAGCTCGACCATCGGCTTCGCGGCCGCGCCGCCCGCGTTGAACGGCACGAACGGCTCGCGGGTCTTCCGGCTCTTCACGAGCTCGATGCACCAGAAGACGCCGAGGCCGCGCACTTCGCCGACGCTCGGGTGCTTCTCCATGATCTTCCTGAGCTCCGGCCCGATCACGTCCGTGCCGAGCCGCCGGGCGTTCTCGACGATCTTCTCTTCCTTGAAGATGCCGATGCTGGCGACGATCGAGGCGCACGCGAGCGGGTGGCCCGAGTAGGTGAGGCCGCCCGGGAACACCTTCTCCTTGTACGTGTCGGCGATGGCGCGCTTGATGACGACGCCGCCGACCGGCAGGTAGCCCGAGTTCGAGCCCTTGGCGAACGTGATGAGGTCGGGCGTCACCTTCCAGCGGTCCACGGCGAACCACTCGCCGCAGCGCCCGAAGCCGGCCATGACCTCGTCGCACACCATGACGATGCCGTGCTGGTCGCACAGCGCGCGCACGCCGGCCAGGTAGCCGTCCGGCGGCACGAGGATGCCGTTCGTGCCGACGACGCTCTCGAGCACGATGGCGGCGATGGTGTGCGGGCCCTCGACCATGAGCACGTCGGAAAGGTGCTTCAGGGCGCGCTCGCACTCCTCGGCCTCGGTCGTGGCGTGGAACGCCGAGCGGTAGAGGTACGGGCCCCAGAACTTGACGATCCCGGGCACGCCGGGCTCGTTGCCCCAGCGGCGCGGGTCGCCGGTCAGCGCGATCGAGGTGCCGGTGGCGCCGTGGTAGCTGCGGTAGGCCGACATGACCTTGTAGCGGCCGGTGTACCCGCGCGCGAGGCGCACGGCGTTCTCGACCGCGTCGGTGCCGCCGTTGGTGAAGAACACCATGTCGAGGTCGCCGGGCGCGAGTTCGCAGACGAGCCGCGCGGCCTCGCTGCGCATGTCGTTGGCCATGCTCGGGGCGATGGTGCACAGCCGGCCGGCCTGCTCCTGGATGGCGGCGACGAGCTTGGGGTGCTGGTGCCCGATGTTGACGTTGACGAGCTGGCTCGAGAAGTCGAGCCACTGGTTGCCCTTCTCGTCCCACATGCGCGAGCCCTTCGCGCCGGCGATGACGGTGGGCTGGATCAGGCCCTGCGCGGACCAGGAGTGGAAGACGTGCTTGCGGTCGTTGGCGAAGGCGTCGGCCAAATAGGGCGAGGTGTTCGGGTCGAGTTGGGTCATGCGCGGGAGGCTATACCTCCGCGCGGCACGGGTCCACGGGCGGGCCCGGCGCGAAGGCGCTCTCGCGCGGCGTCGGCGCGGCGGCTGCGCGGACCGGCGCCCGCGCGCGTGGGGCGTTGCGGGCGCTTCGGCGCGCGTGCCAGACTGCGGCCGTGTCTCCACCGAAAGCGCGCCGCACGGCGCCCGAGCCCTCGCCGAGCGCCGCCGCGCCCGTCGCCCCCGAACCGCCCGCCGCGCCCGCCGCCTGGGCCTCGCTGGCCGTGGGGGCTGTCGCGCTCGCGCTCTACCTGCTGTGGTGCCCGCGCGTCGCGGGCGACAAGGACAGCCCCGAGTTCACGCTGGTCCTCGCCACGCTCGGGGCCTCGCACCCGACGGGCTATCCGCTCTACACGCTGCTCGGGCACGCGTTCGTGCGCGCCGCGCACGCCGCGGGAGCGCCGTGGGCGCTGGCGGCCAACGCCTGGAGCGCCGTGGGCGGGGCGCTCGCGGTGGGGCTGCTGCACGCGCTGGCGGT
>CAZUEM010000305.1:0-2611 GCA_964619155.1 uncultured bacterium | reverse complement strand
CATCCGGCCGCCGGCAAGGACGATGGCCGCTGCCGCTTTCGATGGGCTCCGAAGACGACTGGTGATCTTCGGAGGAAGGGCAGGCTCAAACGCTCCGCTCGCCGACTTCTGGACGTTCGACTTGGCGGGTGCAGCAGGCTGGAATCCCGCCGCAACAATCGGCCCTGCGCCCGCCGCACGCTGGGGCGCGGCCGCCGCCTTCGACGAGGCCCGGGACCTGCTCGTGCTCATCGGTGGCACACGTACGACGGACCCTCAGATATTCGACAGCAACACATGGCTCATGAGTTCGACCGTACCGGTCGTCACGACGCTGTCGGGCCCTCGCGTGCGCGCGCACCCCGGACGCGTCGAACTCGAATGGAGCTTCCCCGTAGGCCAACTGGAGGACGCCGTTCTCCAGCGTCTCTCGGCGTTCGAGGACTGGCGCACGCTCGACGCCGAGGTGAGTTGCGCGGACGGTCGGGCCCGGTCCGTAGACCTGTCGGCGACGCCCGGGGCACGCTACGCCTACCGCCTCAAGTGGAAGACCGTGAATACCGTTCGCATCTCCGACGCAGCGTGGGTGGATGTTCCAAACCTTCGTTTCGCCTTGCTCACCACCTCGCCGAACCCCGGTGCAGGACCGATCAGCGTCGAGTTCTCGCTGCCCGACGGCGCCCCAGCAAGTCTCGAACTGCTCGACGTCGCCGGCCGCCGCCTCTGGCGGGACGACGTTGGACGCCTCGGCGCCGGCGATCACTTCGTCACCATCGACCCGACCTCAGGGCTGCGGCCGGGCATCTACCTGATCCGACTCGAACGTAGCGGCGAGTCGCGCGTCGCGCGTGTGGGAATCGTGAGATGAACGCTCTCCTCGCCGCATTGCTCGTGGCCTCGACCGTCTGGGCGGCGGCGGCACGCGCTGACTGGCCGTCCACCGGTGCGCCGATCACGCGCGTTCAGCGCGACGTGCAGTACCCCTTCACGATGGCCCCCGATGGCGCGGGCGGGACCTACTTCGCGTGGCTCAGCATCACGGACGTCGCGTCCCGCCTCACAGTCGAGGGGGAACCGGCCGCCGGCTGGGGCGACGGTGGACTGGGATTCGGCGGACCCACCTCGCACAACATCCGCAATGTCTCCGACGGCGCCGGAGGCTGCTACTTCGTCTTCAACTCGAAGGATTGCTACGCGCACTGCGGTGCTGATCCTTCGCAGCGACGCGTACTCCGGCTGGGTCCCGATGGGTCGCGGAGCGCATCCTGGCCGGAGCCAGGCGTGGCGGTCGCCAAACTCTGGGGACCCCTCGGCGTCGGCGGCGGTGACGCCGGCCGGACCGATGCGATCGCGGACGGGATGGGCGGCCTGCTCGTGGGATGGGGCCAGCACGTCGGGCACCGAACGGGTCCGGTCCAACTGCGCGTTCAGCGCATGGACTCGCTCGGGACGCGACTGTGGGGCGATTCGGGCCTGGCTCTGCGACCGCCGTCCACGGTCTTTCCCCGAGTCGCGCTCGCGCCGGACGGACATGGGGGAACGATCGCCGGCTGGACCGACGAGCGCCTGCCGTTTCTCTTCGCGCAGCACGTCTCGCCCGCGGGCGTACTCGACTGGGACGTGGCGGGTGTCCCGCTCGCGGACGAAGCAGTCGCCTGCTTCTCGCCGCCGCTGGCCGTGCCGGACGGCTCGGGCGGCGCGATCTTCGCCTGGTTCGGAGCCGTCGGGGCCGACAGTGGGATCTTCGCGGTGCGCGTGAACGCGGGCGGACACTTGCCGTGGCAACGGCCGCTGCGCGTGCTTGGCGCGGCATCAGGAATCGACGGCATCCAGCTGGTCCCGACGCGCGGCGGCGACGTGGTGGTGGTGTGGCGGGACGCGCGCGAGCCTGGCAATGAGACGATTCACGCCCAGCGAATCGGCCACGGCGGCCGGCTCGAATGGGCCGATGGCGTGACCGTGTGCGGCGCCCAGGGGCACAAGAACTACGTCGCCGCGGCCACCGACAGCCGTAACGGCGCCTACATTGCCTGGGGCGACACGCGACCCGAGGGCGAGGTCTACGCGACTCATCTCGACCGCGATGGCGAGCGCCTGCCCGGCTGGGTCCCCGACGGGACGCCCATCTGCCCGCCTGTGGCGCCCTTGTGGCAGGTCACGCTGATCAGCGACGGCGAAGGCAATGCCGTCCTCGCATGGACGGACGAGCGGTTGCCGACCTCCGGCCACAACTTCCGCGTCACGCAGGCGACGCGGCTCCTACCGTTCGGGCCGGTGACGCCGCTGGACCGCAGCACCGCACGCGTGCCACGGGAGCGCGCGCCCAGGCTGGCGGGTGCCGGCAGCGAGAGCCTCCGGTTCGCGCTCCACGGGACGGACCCGAATCCGGGCCACGCCGGGGCGCTCGTTCGCTTCTCGCTGTCGGACGCGTCGCCAGCAACGCTGGCGCTCCACGACCTCGCAGGACGCCGGCTCTGGTCGCGGGAGGTCGGGACGCTCGGCGCCGGCGAGCACGTCGTCCGGCTCGCGAACGGCGCGTGGCTGCCGCCGGGCTCCTATTTCGCGCGCCTCGTCCGGGGCGCCGACGTCGCGACGGTGCGGTTGACGATCCTTCGGTGACCCCGGCATCGGC
>CAZUEM010000304.1:0-2624 GCA_964619155.1 uncultured bacterium | reverse complement strand
GCGCCGCGCCGTGGTCGATGAGCCACAGCCGCCCGCGCGCGAGCAGCAGGTTCGGATTGCGCGGCGTGCGGTCCACGTTCATCACGAACGCGTCGAACCAGACGATGCGCGACGCCAGCTCCAGCGCCACGTCGGGCGGCGCGATCGGGTCGTAGGCGATGGCGCCGGGCAGGAACTCGAGCCCCAGGTTCGCGCCCGTGCTCGCGCGCAGCAGGTCGCGGATCTCGGGGTCGGGCTCGTTGCGCCCGAACGCCTCGTCCAGCTCGAGCCGCACCATCTCCGGCACGTCGAAGCCGCACGCGCGCGCCAGCTCGCCCGCCAGCCACTCGGCCACCAGCGCGCGCGGCCCCTGCCCCGCGCCGCGGAACTTGGCGACGTAGAGCCTGCCGTCCGAGGCCTCGACCACGGCGGGCAGCGAGCCCCCCTCGCGGAGCGGCGTAACGTAGCGGGTGGCGGCGAGCGTCTTCATGGGGCGCGAAGGCTAGGCGGGGTCGGCGCGGGTGTCCAACGCGCCGGGCCTACCGGTACGCCGCGCAGTACGCGATCCAGCAGTCGTCGTTGTCGAGCTTCGCGCGGCGGTGGAGCCGGCCGGTGTGGGTGCGGTGCTCGGCGTCCCAGCCCTCGCTCCAGACCTCGAAGCCGCGGAAGCCCGCCTCGAGCGCCGCGTCGCGCAGCTCGGGCAGCGTGTACATGCGCCAGTCGTAGGTGAACGCCTTCGGCAGCGCCGTGCCGTCGCGCAGCTCGAAGTGGATGTGCGCGAGCAGCCGGCGGCCGATGGGCTCGAAGCTCTTCTGCTCCCAGACGTAGGTGAACGCCGGCACGGGCTCGCCGTCGGGGCCGTTGCCGGCGCGCTTGCGGGTGCGCTCGACCAGGGGCCGCTCGGCCCTGCCTCCGCCGAAGGCGTTCAGCACCAGGATGCCGCCTTTCGCGAGCGAAGCGCGCGCCGCGCGCAGGTAGGCGAGCAGGTCGGCTCGCTCGTGGAACACCCACCATGAGAAGTTGAGCGCGCACGTCACGTCCACGAGCGGCCGCCTCACGCGCCGGACGTCGCCGCGCTCGAGCGTCACGCGCCCGGCCGCGCCGCGCGCGAAGGGCAGGCGGTGCTTCCGCGCCCACGCCAGCGGCTCGGGGTCGAGGTCCACGCCCCAGGCGCGGTTCGCCGGGTCGCGCAGCGCCCAGGCCGTGGCCAGCGCGGCCGTACTGCAGAAATCCTCGCGGAACCGCCGGGCCTCGCGGCCGTTGCGCGCGCGGTAGAGCCGGGCGAGGAAGTCGAGGTCCCAGTCCACGCCCTGCACGGCGACTTCGTAGAGGGCGTGGCGGTCGCGGTAGGGGCGGGGGCTTGGCATGGCTTGGCTCTCAAGTAATATGCGGCCGATTCCGTTCGCACCCGGCGGGACGCGCCGGGCCGCGCATGTTCGCGATGGAAGGCGCGGGGCGTCAAACGCATCCTCGTTCGCGCGGCGCACGCGCCGCGCCGGAGAACCATGGCCGGCCCTTCGACGACCCGCCGCGCCCCTGTGCGCTGGGCTTCGCTGTCCGACGAGCGCCTGCTCGACCTGCGCTTCTGCGACCTCGGGCTGCGGCTCGAGGGCTCGTGGGCCGAGGAGCGCGTGCACGAGGTCTACGCCGAACTCGAGGGCCGCGGGCTGCGCCTGCGGCCCCACGTCTGGCTCTCGACCGAGTGGTTCTCGCCCGGCGGCGTGCCCGGGATCGCGATCCCCTTCTACCTCGCGCACCCGCGGCTGCTGCGGCTCGAGCGCCGCATGATGCTCGAGGCCGAGGGCGGCACGCGCGAGGAGTGCCTGCAGATCCTGCGGCACGAGTGCGGCCACTGCGCGCAGCACGCCTGGCGGCTGCACCGCCGCGCCGGCTGGCGGCGGCTGTTCGGCAACACGCACAAGCCCTACCCGGTCACCTACCGGCCCGACCCCTCGAGCCAGCGCCACGTGCAGCACCTGCGCCAGTACTACGCGCAGGCCCACCCCGACGAGGACTTCGCCGAGACTTTCGCCGTCTGGCTCACCCCCCGCTTCCCGTGGCGCCGCCGCTACGCGGGCTGGCCCGCGCTCAAGAAGCTCGAGTGGGTGGACGAGGTCATGCGCGAGCTGCGCGGCGAGCCGCCCGCGGTGCGCGACCGGCGCACGGTCGAGCCGCTGCCGACCGTGCGCCGCACGCTCGGCGAGCACTACGCGGACAAGCAGGAGGCCTTCTCGCGCTGGCGGCCGAGCGTGCCCGACCGCGACCTGCAGCGTCTCTTCGCCGCCGAACCGGGCCGCCGCGGCGAGCCCGCGGCGCGCTTCCTGTCGCGCAACCGCCGCGAGATCCGCCGGCTGGTGTCGCGCTTCACCGGGGAGTCGCCGTTCACGATCGGGCGCGTGCTCGACGACGTCGTGGCGAGCTGCCGGGTGCTCGACCTGCGCACCGCCGGCAGCGCGCGGCGGCTGCGCGTGGACGTCGCGCTGCTGCTCACCGTGCGCACCGTGCACTTCCACTACTCCCGCCGGAACTGGGTGGCGCTGTGAAGAAGCCGCTCCGCGTGCTCGTGCTGATGCACCCGACGCTGGTGCCTCCCGATTCGCTCAAGGGCAGCACGCCCGAGGAGATCAACGTCTGGAAGACCGAGT
>CAZUEM010000303.1:1317-2674 GCA_964619155.1 uncultured bacterium | reverse complement strand
GGGCGTGTACTTCGCGCGGGTCGAGACGGAGGCGGGCGGCGCGAGCGCGCGGCGGGGGTTCGTGGTGCTGGACTAGGGCGCTCGCCGGCCCTCGCGGCCGTTCTGTCTCCGAAGTGGCCTCTTTGCGACACGTCGCTGGGAAGTGTCCTCCTGGACGACATGCCTCCGAGTGCCCCGAAGGCGGCTCAGGCCTCCATGCAGCCCCCGGATGATTGCCCTTGCCACCATGCTTATTAAGCGCAGGCTGGTGAACGCTTAATAACGGGCAGGGTTCTTTAGGAACGCTGAATAGCGAGGGCGCATGCTCCGGAGCTCGACAGGGCAATACGTTACGTCGGTCGTGGGCGGCGAGAGCGTGCGGGCGTTCGTCCCCGATCCGCTGCCGCCCCGGCCGCCGCTCCAGCCCGACGAGGCCTTGGTCCACCAGCTCGACCGGGCCAACGTCGCGCTCGGGCGGCTCGACGGCGTCTCCGCGGCGCTGCCGGAGACGCGGCTCTTCCTCTACACCTATGTGCGCAAGGAGGCGGTCCTCTCGTCGCAGATCGAGGGGACGCAGTCGTCGCTCTCGGACCTGATGCTGTTCGAGCTCGACGAGGTCCCGGGCGTGCCGTTCGACGACGTGGTCGAAGTCTCGAACTACGTTGCCGCGCTCGAGCACGGGCTCGCGCGCATCCGCGGGGGCATGCCGCTCTCGAACCGCCTGATCCGCGAGATGCACGAACGGCTGATGGCGCGCGGGCGCGGGGAGAACAAGTCGCCCGGCGAGTTCCGGCGCAGCCAGAACTGGATCGGCGGCTCGCGGCCCGGCGACGCCGCGTTCGTGCCCCCGCCGCACACGCAGGTCGAAGCCTGCATGGGGGCGCTCGAGAAGTTCCTGCACGACGACCCGGTTCGGACACCGCCGCTGCTCAAGTCGTCGCTCGCGCACGTGCAGTTCGAGACCATCCACCCGTTCCTGGACGGCAACGGCCGGCTCGGCCGGCTGCTCATCACCATGCTGCTGTGCGTCGAGGGCGTCCTCGCGGAACCGCTGCTCTACCTCAGCCTCTATTTCAAGCAGAACCGCGCCGAGTACTACGAGCGCCTGGGCCGCGTGCGGGAAGACGGGGACTGGGAGGAGTGGGTGCGGTTCTTCGCGCGCGGGGTCGAGGAGACCGCGAACGACGCGTTCGCCGTCGCCCAGCGCCTGCGCGCCCTCACCGCTGCCGATCGCCTGCGCGTGCAGGGCATCGGCCGGCCCGCCGGATCGGCGCTGCGCGTGCACGAGGCGCTGCAGGCCCGGCCGCTGGCGACCATCGCGAGCGCGGCGAAGGCGACCGGGCTGTCCGTGCCCGCGGTGACCGATTCGCTCGCGGCG
>CAZUEM010000303.1:0-1217 GCA_964619155.1 uncultured bacterium | reverse complement strand
CGCTCGGCTACCTCGCCGAGGGCGGCATCATCACCGCCGGCTCGCCCGAGGCCACCGACCCCGACGAGGCGCGGTTCTGGCGGCGGCTGACGATGTCGTACGAGTTCCTCTCGCGCACCAAGGCGGTTCCGCTCGTCGGTCCGGCGATCTTCGGCGCGCTCGACGCCATGCTGCGGATCCCGCCCTTCTACCCGCTGCGCGACCTCTCGCACCCCTCGCCGAACAACTACATCGTCCGCCACCTGATCCGGCAGGGGCTCGGGCATTCCCTGATGGAGAGGCTCCGCTCGGCGCGGCTGCCGATGATCTCGACGTTCTATGCGCCGGCGCTGATCGGAGACGTGTTCCATCAGGGCCACGTCTACTGCGTGATCTGCGACGCCGACCTGAATCGCGTATGGGTCGCCATGCGGGCGCGCGAGAGCCGCATCGAGTACTTCGCGCCGTGCGGGCGCGTCATGCGGCGGCTGCGCCAGTACGGCGTGCCCGACGACCGCATCTTCATCACCGGGTTCACGCTGCCGCGCGAGAACATCGGCGGACCCGGCATGGAGGTACTCAAGGCCGACATGCTCGCGCGGCTCTCGCGCCTGGACCCGCGCGGGCGGTTCACGAGCGTCTACGGCTCGACCGTGAGCGAACTGCTCGGCGCGCGGCCCGACCCCGCGCCGAACGAGCGCGTGACCGTGACGTTCGCCGTCGGCGGCGCCGGCGCGCAGGCCGAGATCGGCATGGTGCTCGCGAACGCCTTGAAGCCCGGGATCCGCGACCACAAGTACCGCCTCGTGCTGGTCGCCGGCGTGAACCCGCTCGTCGAGCGGCTGTTCCGCGAGGTGGTCGTGCGCGTCGGGCTCGAGGAGGAACTGGGCGACGGCGTCGTCATCCTGCGCGAGGGCAGCAAGCCCGCGTACTTCGACCGCTTCAACGCGCTGATGCGCGAGACCGACATCCTGTGGACCAAGCCCAGCGAGCTGTCGTTCTACTCGGCGCTCGGCATCCCGATCATCATGGCGCCGCCCATCGGTTCGCAGGAGAGCAAGAACCAGCGCTGGCTGATGGACAAGGGCTGCGCGCTGCCGCAGTACACGCCCCGGCTCGCGCACGAGTGGCTGGGCGACATGCTCAAGGAGGGCGTGTTCGCCGAGAAGGCACTGAGCGGGTTCATCAAGAACCGCAAGCTCGGCTGTTTCAAGATCGAGGAAGTGCTCGCGACCGGC
>CAZUEM010000302.1:0-2688 GCA_964619155.1 uncultured bacterium | reverse complement strand
GCGATCCTCGCCGAGTACGCGACGAAGCGCCTGGCGGGGGGGAAGTAGAGAGGCGTCGCAGGTCGCCGGATGCCGGCACGCGCGCGCCGGGAGCGCGACCGCCCGGACGGCGGCCGCGCTCCCGGCGGCGTTTCGGGCGTCAGCGGAGCATGACGACGCGCTGGCGTTCGACTCGGGCGCCGCACGTCAGGCGGGCGAAGTAGATCCCGGGGCTTGCGGGAGCGCCCGGGCCCCGGCCCGAATCCCACCGGACGCCCGTGTCGCCGGGCTCGAGCGCGCGCGACCACACGCGCGCGCCGTTCGCGTCGAAGACCTCGAGCAGCGCGGGACCCTCGAGGGGCAGCCACGAGAACTCGACCGGTCCGCTCGCGGGCCGGCGTCCCGCCGAGAAGCCGAGCGGCCCGCCCGCGGCGGCGGGCACATCCACCGGGGAACCGCACCCGACGCCGTGCGCGCCGATCTGGCCGCACGTCGTCCCGACCAGCGGAGAGGAGGCGGAGAGCCAGGTGTTGTTGTGGGGCAGGTCGCAGAACAGCGGGTTCACGAAGCGATCGGTCGCGCCCGGAGCGGGCCCGTGCACGGATCCGGAGATGTTGCCGAACCAGTCGTTACAGCCCAGCGTGGGCGTGCCGGTGCCGATCCAGGTGAGGCCGTAGAGGCCGTTGCCGTAGCTGATGTTGTTGAGGATGGACACGGCGCCGCTGCCCGCGATGCTGAGGCCGTGGTTGGCGCTGAGGTACACGGTGTTGTTGCGGTAGGTCGCCGCGCCGGGGGCGCCGCTGATCACGATGCCGCTGCTGCCGCTGCGGCCCACGACGTTGTAGTTCACGGCGGTCGCGGACCCCAGGTAGATGCCCGGGCCACCCGGGCTGTTCACCGTGTTGTTGTTGCACTCGACCGCCCAGGCGCTGCTCCCGGTCAGCTGGATGCCGCCGAGCGCCGGCGTGTTGATCGTGTTGCCGACGAAGGTCGCCGCCGTCGTCGCGCCGCCGGTGCTCGAAGCGCGAATGCCGTACCCGCCCGCGGTCATGACCGTGTTGTAGCTGACGTTCGTGGTGCCGGTGACGTCGAAGGCGTCCGCGCCGGAGTTCCAGACGGTGTTGTGCTGGAACGTGACGTTGGGAATGCTCATGCCCGCGGCCACCTTCACGGCCCGGAACGCGTCGTTCGTGACGTCGTGGACCTCGTTGTAGGTGACGCTGTTGCCGCCGCCGTCGGTGATGACGATGCCGTCGGTCGTTGCCGTCACCACGTTCTCGAACACCTGGCCGCCCCCGTCGTCGGTGGTGAGGTTCACTCCCACCGCGGCGGGTCCGTAGAAGTAGTTGTGCCGCACGGCGCCGTCGCCCTCGTAGTTGGACGTGATCCCGCCGCCGTACACGCTGCAGCAGGTCAGTTCGATGTACATGGGATTGACGGTGATGTTGCCGTGGATGATGCATCCGCGAACGCTGAGCGAGCCGACGAGCAGCCCGTTGCTCGCGATGCCGCCGTCGAGCCGGCACTCGCGGATGATCGCGTCGCGGGTCTGCCCGACCGTGTGGGTCACCGTGCCGGTGATCCAGAAGCCGCTCACGACGATCGGGCCGCCCGTCACGTCGTCGGGCTGGTTGATGGTGACCGAGCCCGAGATCTTCGGGAACGCGATCGGGCCTCCCGAGATGGCCGAGTTGGCGGCGCGCAGTTCGACCCCGCGCGAGATGGTGAGGTTTCCCGAGTAGGTGCCGTTGCGCACGAGAATGACGTCGGCCGCCGACGCGAGCGCCGCCGAGATCGTGGCGTAGTTGTCGGGGACGTAGACCGTGAGTGCGCGTGCCGGCGACGCGAGAACGAGGCCCGCCAGCACGGCGGACAATGCGTGGTGGAATCGCATACAACCCCCTTGCGCGCGGGCCGGATGGCCGCGTCCTGGCGAGCGCCGTCGTCCACGCCGGGGGGGAAGCGCCGGGCGCCGAGGCTCGCGATGACGAAAGGACACCTGCCTTCGCGATCGTGTGCGCGGCCGCCGTCCGGACGCCGCCCTGTCGCCGCGGCAAGGTGCGAAGCGCCGGCTCGGAGGTCAGCGAGGCCGGCAGCCTCGCCCCGAGCCGAAGCGGCTGTCTACACGACGTTCTCCCGCCGAGGGCGACCGGGCCGGGCCCGAGGGTGCGGAGCGTGTCCCACGGTCCGCCGTACCGCGGCGTTTTGGCCCGCACCGGCAACTCCGGCCGCAAGCGCCCGGCGGCGGCGGCCGATAAGAGGAGGGAACTCCTCCCCGGGAGGGAGGCCGACCCTCTTCCGCCGGTTCCGCCATGGCCCGCCGCCTCCTCATCGCCCTCGTGCCGCTCGTCGCGCTCGCCCTCGTGCTGGGCCGCGACGCGTTCGCCCCGCGCCCGCCCGCGGCGCTCGGTTCGTTCGGCGCGGGGCCCGAGGTGGTGCTGGTGCACGGACTCGGCAGCCGCGCCGAGCACTGGCTGCCCATGGCCCGCGACCTCGCGCGCGACCACCGCGTGGTCCTGACCGAGCTGGCCGGGCACGGCATCGCCGGCATGACGCGGCCGCTGACGCTTTCGGGCGCGGCGCTCGCGCTCGACCGCGCGATCGCCGAGGAGTGCGCCGGGCCGGTCGTGCTCGTCGGCCACTCGGTCGGCGGCCTGGTCGCGGCCGAGGAGGCGCTGCGCTCGAGCGGGCGCGTGCGCGCGCTGGTGC
>CAZUEM010000301.1:0-2705 GCA_964619155.1 uncultured bacterium | reverse complement strand
GGCCGCCCTCCAGTCGGGCGGCTTCCTCGCCGGCCGCGTGCGCGCGGAGTGGACGCCGGACCGCGCGCGGCTCGAGGTGCGCGCCGAACCGGGGCCGCGATCGCGCTGGGGCTCGCTCGTCTTCGAGGTGCCGCCCGAGGACTCGGCCGCTTTCGCCGCCGAGATCGGCTGGCGCGCGGGCGAGGCGGCCGACCCGGCCGCGCTGGCGGCGGCCGTCGAGCGCGCGGTCGAGCGCGCCTCGGCGGCGGGCCACGCATGGGCGAGGCTCGGCGTGAGCGGCTGGAGCGCCGACTCGGGCCGCGTGGACGTGCGGCTCTCGGGCGCGCGCGGGCCGCTCGTCACGATCGGCGAAGTGCGGCTCGAAGGGCTGCGCTCGACGCGGCCCGAGGTCGCGAGGCGCGCGCTCGGCCGGCTGGAGGGGCGCCCGTACGACCCCGAGGCCGCTCGCGGCGCCGGGCAGCGGCTCGCGGCGCTGGGCGTGTTCCGCCGCGTCGAGTACCTTGGGCTCGCGGGCGCCGGCGACTGGCGCCGCGGGGTGCTGCGCTGGAAGGTCGAGGAGCCGCGCTACAACACGTTCGAGGGCGCGGTGGGGGTGCAGGGCGCCGCGGGCGCCGTGGGGCTCGCGAGGCTCGACCTCGGCAACGTGCTCGGCACGGCCCGCGCGGTGTCGCTGGCGTGGCAGTCGCGCGGGCGCGGGCTCACCGACTTCGGCGCGCGCTACGCCGAGCCGCTGGCGTTCGGAACTCCGCTGCGGCTCGAACTGGCGCTGCAGCAGCAGGTGCAGGACACGGTGTACACACGGTTCCGCTGGGGCGCGAAGGCGCGCGCGCTGCTCGGGACGCGCGAGACGGTCGAGGGCGGCTTCGAGAAGGAGCGGGTGGTGCAGACGACGGGCGCCCTGAGCAGCGCGGACCTGGCCAGCGTGACGTTCGCGATCGAGCGCGACGCGCGCGACGACGCGCTGTCGCCGCGGCGCGGCACCTGGACGCGGCTCGCCGCGACGCAGACCGAGAAGCGCGAGGTGCTGCGCTCGCCGGTGACGGGCCGCGAGGCGCGCTCGAGCGCGGCCGAGCTGCGCGGCGAGTGGCACCGGCCGCTGCGCCGGGCGCAGGGCGTCGCGCTCGAGTTGCGCGCGGCGGGGCGCTTCGCCTCGGGAGGGGTGCTGGCGGACTGGGAGCGCTGGCCGCTCGGCGGCGCGGCGTCGCTGCGCGGCCACGACGAGGAGGCGTTCCGCGCCGACCGCTTCGCGCTCGCGCGCGCCGAGTGGCGGTTCTTCGTCGGGCCGCGCGGCGAGCGGCTGGCGCTCTTCTGGGACCACGCCGAGATGCAGACGCGGCGCGAACGGCCCGAGGGCGGCACGCGCCTCGCGCGCGAGTCGGCGGACGGGCTGGGGTTCGGCATGCGGCTGCCGGCGGGCGGCGGCGTCGTGGACCTCGACTACGGTCTCGAGCCCGGGCGCGCGTTCCTCGACGGCAAGATCCACCTCCGCCTCTTGACGGCGTTCTAGATGTTCCGGCCGGACTTCCATGCGGATGCCTCCCGGGCCCGTGAAGGCGCCGCCGACGGCGGCCCGCTCGGCCCGGCATCCTGCCTCGCTCTCGCTGCATCCAGTCGCCGCTCCCGCCATCCCTGGCTCCGCGGCTCCTCGGACGCACCGCCGTCGTCGTCGCCTTCACGGGCGCGGGAGGCGCGTCAGATGCCCCGCGCAAATCACATGCGGATGCCTCCCGGGACGGCGGAGGAGTCGCCCCGGGCGGCCCGCTCGGCTCGGCATCCTGCCTCGCTCTCGCTGCATCCAGTCGCCGCTCACGCCATCCCTGGCTTCGCGGCTCCTCGGACGCACCGCCCGTGGCGACTCCTCCGCCGTCCCGCGAGGCGCATCTGATGTCCCTCGAATCGCGGGTGGTCGCGGCGCTGCGGCCGGGGGGGGTGCTGGCCCGGGCGTGGCCGGGATACGAGGAGCGGCACGCGCAGGTCGAGCTGGCGCGCGACGTGGCGCGCACGTTCGTGCGCGGCGGCGTGCTCGTGGCCGAGGCGCCGACGGGCGTCGGCAAGTCGGTCGCCTACCTGCTGCCGGCGGTGCTGCACGCGCTCGAATCCGGCGAGCGGGTCGTGGTCGCGACGTGCACGAAGTCGCTCCAGGACCAGCTCTACGAGCGCGACCTGCCGGCGCTGCTCGCGGCGCTCGAGGCGCGGCTGCCGGTCGCGCGGCTCAAGGGCAAGCAGAACTACCTCTGCCCGCGCGCGCTCGACCTCGCGGACGGCGGGAACGGCGCCGAAGAGGCCGAGACGCTCGAGGCGCTGCGCGCCTGGGCGGCGGGCGAGACGGACGGCGATCTCGACCGCTTCGACGCTCCCGACGCCGAGGTCTTCCGGCGCGTGCGCGCGCGCGTCGCCACCGACCCGTCGGCGTGCACCGCGGTCGTGTGCCGCCGCGGGCGCGAGTGCTGGTGGGCGCGAGCCCGCCGCGCGGCGGGCGAGGCGCGGATCACGATCGTGAACCACGCCCTGCTCGCTCGCGCGGCCGAGATCGAGGGGCTGCTGCCGCCGTTCGAGGTGCTGGTGGTGGACGAGGCGCACCGGCTGGAGGGCGTGCTGTCGAGCCAGCTCGAGCGCGGCGTGTCGCGCACGCGGGTCGAGGACCTGCTGCGACTGGCGGGAGCGCCGCGGCCGGGGCGTCGCGAGCGCGGGCACGACGCGCACGC
>CAZUEM010000300.1:0-2739 GCA_964619155.1 uncultured bacterium | reverse complement strand
GAGGGCGGCCGCACCGTCGGCGCCGGCGTCGTCACCGAGATCGTGGAGTAACGGGGGCGCCATGCTTCAGAAGATCCGCATCAAGCTGAAGTCGTACGACCACGCGACGCTCGACCAGTCGGCCGCGGACATCGTGCGCACGGCGCGGCGGACCGGAGCCATGACCTCCGGCCCGGTCCCGCTGCCGACGCGCAAGACGATCTACACGGTCCTGCGCAGCCCGCACGTGGACAAGAAGTCGCGCGAGCAGTTCGAGATCCGCATTCACAAGCGCCTGATCGACATTTCGAGGTCCACGGCGCAGACCATGGAAGCGCTCGAGAAGCTGGACATCCCGGCGGGCGTGGACATCGAGATCAAGACCTGAGGCGAGGGCCTCACGGCCGGAGCGACGGTGGCGGATCCGCCGCGGGCGGATCGGGGTCGCCATGCGCCTCCGAAAGGAAGACAACGGACATGATGGGACTGATCGGCAAGAAGGCGGGAATGACGCAGGTCTTCAGTGCGAAGGGCGACGCCATTCCCGTGACCGTGATCGAAGCGGGGCCGTGCACCGTGACCGAGGTGCGCTCGCTCGAGCGTGACGGCTACGTGGCCGTCCAGCTCGGCTTCGGCTCCAACAAGGAGTCGCGCTTCGCGCGCCCCGTCCTGGGGCAGTTCAAGAAGCGCAACCTGCCGCCGTCGCGCCACCTGCGGGAGTTCCGTGTGGCCGACGCGTCGGGCTACGAGGTGGGCAAGTCGGTGGACGCGTCGCTGTTCGCCGCGGGCGAGCACGTGGACGTCACGGGCGTCACCAAGGGCCGCGGCTTCGCGGGCGTCGTCAAGCGCTACGGCTTCGTGGCCGGCCACGCCTCGCACGGCCCCACGTTCGGCAAGCAGCCCGGCTCGATCGGCGCCTCGGCGTACCCGTCGCGCGTCATCAAGGGCAAGCGCCTGCCGGGCCGCATGGGCGGCGTCAACCTCACCATCAAGAACCTCGAAGTCGTCGCGGTCGACGCCGAGCAGAACGTCGTGCTCGTGAAGGGCGCCATCCCGGGCCCGCCGAACGGCCTCGTCTACATCCAGAAGCGGGAAGGCTGACATGAACGCGAAGCTTTACGGGCTCGACGGCGCCGAGAAGGGCACGACCGCCCTGCCGGATGAGCTGTTCGCTCAGCCGGTGCACGAGCACCTGATGTGGCTGTCGATCAAGCGGCACCTCGGCAACCAGCGCCAGGGCACGGCCATGGTGAAGAACCGCTCGCTCGTCTCGGGCGGCGGCAAGAAGCCGTTCAAGCAGAAGGGCACCGGCCGCGCGCGCCAGGGCTCGAACACGTCGCCCCTGATGCCGGGCGGCGGCCGCGCCTTCGGTCCGCGCCCGCGCGACTACCGCACGGAGCTGCCGAAGAAGCAGCGCCGCGCCGCGCTCGTGTCCGCGCTGTCGCTCAAGGCCACCGAGAACGCCGTGTCGGTGCTCGAGGGGCTCCAGGCCGAGGCGCCCAGGACCGCGAAGGTCGCCGGCGTGCTCAAGAAGATGGGCGTGTACGGCAAGCGCACGCTGCTCGTGGTGGATCAGCAGAACGAGGCCGTGTGGAAGTCGGTCCGCAACATCGACCGGCTGAACACGACGCTCGCGCACCAGCTGAACGCCTACGACCTGCTCAACGCCGAGGCGCTCGTGATCACCGCGGACGGCCTCGCGCGGGTGAAGGAGGTCTTCGCGAAATGAACAGGGATCCCCGCACCATCGTCCGGAAGGTGCTGATCACCGAGAAGGGCACCGCGCTGCGCGAGATGCGCAACCAGTACTTCTTCGAGGTCGCGCGCGAGGCGAACAAGATCGAGATCAAGCGCGCGATCGAGAACATCTTCAAGGTGAAGGTGGACAGCGTTCGCACCATGCAGGTGCGCGGCAAGGTCAAGCGGCAGGGCCGCTGGGTCGGCCGGCGCAACGACTGGAAGAAGGCCATCGTGACGCTCCAGCCCGATCAGAAGATCGAGCTGTTCGAGCAGATCTGACGAGGGAAGACCGATGGGTCTGAAGAAATTCCGCCCGATCACTCCGACGCTCCGGCACACCGTGATGCCGGACTACTCGGAGCTGACGCGCAGCAAGCCGGTCAAGTCGCTCACCGAGCGCGTCACCAAGACCGGCGGGCGCAACAACTACGGTCACATCTCGATGCGGTGGATCGGCGGCGGCCACAAGCAGCGCTACCGCTTCATCGACTTCCGTCGCGACAAGGACGGGGTGCTCGCGAAGGTGGCGAGCATCGAGTACGACCCGAACCGCTCCGCCCGCATCGCGCTGCTGCACTACCTCGACGGCGAGCGCCGTTACATCGTGGCGCCCGACGGCCTCAAGGTCGGCGACCGCGTCATGTCCGGGCCCAACGCGGAAATCGCGAACGGCAACTGCCTCCCGCTGCGCGGCATCCCGGTCGGCACGAACGTGCACAACGTCGAGCTGTTCCCGGGCCGCAACTCGCGCATCGCCCGCTCGGCCGGCGCCTACTGCCAGCTGATGGCGAAGGAAGGCGACTACGCCCAGCTGCGGCTGCCGTCCGGCGAGGTGCGGAAGTTCCACGTCAACTGCCGCGCGGTCATCGGGCAGGTGGGCAACCTCGAGCACGAGAACGTGTCGTACGGCAAGGCCGGCCGGAACCGCTGGCGGGGCCGTCTCGGCAACGTGCGCGGCGTCGCGATGAACCCGGTCGACCACCCGATGGGCGGCGGCGAGGGCAAGACGTCGGGCGGCCG
>CAZUEM010000299.1:0-2761 GCA_964619155.1 uncultured bacterium | reverse complement strand
CCCGCGCCGGGCCGGCCGCCCGCTCACGGCGCCGCCGGGGCCGGCTCGCCGAGCCAGCCGCCGCGGAAGCCCGCGGCCTCGAGCCCGCGCCGCAGGTGCGGGCTGCGGCGCATCGTGTTCCACACGAGGCCGCTGCGCTGGTTCTCGAGCATCACCAGGATCGGCCCCTGGTCGATGCCGAGCCAGTCGGTGTCGAACCAGCCGAGCGCCGGGTCCACGCGGCCGTGCTGCAGCTTCACGGGCAGCTTCAGCGTCGGGTTGAAGGCGTCGTAGAAGCCGTAGCGCCCCCAGATCGCGTCGCCGTAGCGCGCCTTCATGGCGGCGAGCGCGGCGAGCGACAGCTCCGGCGTGAACGCGACCGAGCCGCCCGCGGCGCACGGCGAGATCGTCCCGTCGTCCACGATCTCGACGAGCGAGGCGCCGCGGGCCGCGTAGGTGCGGAAGGCCCGCTCGCGTCCGTCGATCGTGAACGTGCCGTCCACGGGGCCGTCGCAGGCCGTGAGGCCCCAGACGTCCGCGCCGTAGTCCGCGAAGCCGCCCGGGTTGCGGATCGCGTAGTCGCGCTGCGAGAGCGTCGCGCGCCGCGAGTTCTCGAAGTAGTCGATCCCGCGCTCGCGCATGTAGGGGTCGGCGATGCCGCGGAAGTCGATCCAGCAGTGCGAGTAGTGGTGCCCGAACAGCGGCGAGAAGTTGACGTGCTCGTGGCCCTCGAACGCGCCCCACCGGTAGCGGCTCGTGAACGCCTCCCAGACCTCGGGGCCCACGGGGTGCGTCGGCGAGCCGAGCGCCAGCACGTGCAGCAGCATGGCCTCGTTGTAGCCGCGCCAGTCGTAGGGCAGGTGGCCGCTCTCGGGCAGCCACCCGAGCGTCATCACGGGCGGGCGCACCTGCAGCCAGGTCCAGTCCACGCGCCGGTAGATCGAGTCGGCGAGCGCGCGGATCTCCCGCTCGGCCGGCGCGTCGCCGGCGAAGTACTCGCCGCAGAACAGCACGCCGCCCAGCAGCAGCGCGGTGTCCATCGAGGACAGCTCGACGTTCCCGAAGCGCGTGCCGTCCTCGGGACGCAGGAAGTGGTAGAAGAACCCCCGGTAGCCCGCGGCGCCCGCCGGCTCCGCGTGCTGCGGGGCCGTCCACAGGAAGCGAAGCGTCGCGAGCGTCCGCCCGGCCGCCGCCTCGCGCTCCACCCAGCCGCGCTCGGCGCCGATCGGGTAGGCGGTCAGCGCGAAGCCCATGGCCGCCACGCTGGCGAACGAGCGCGTCGGCCAGCGGTCGGGCGTGAGCCCGGTGCGCGGGTCGGAGAGGTCCCAGAAGAAGTCGAAGGCGCGCCGTTCGACGGTGTCCGCGAACGCGCGCACCTCCGGCGCCAGCGTGTCGGGAAGGGCGGCGGCGCCGCGAGCGCCCTTCGCGCCGCCCGGACCGCAGGCGCCCGAGGCGGCGAGCGCGGCGGCGAGCGCGGCGGCCGCGAGCAGCCGCGGGAGCGGGAAGGCCTGGCGAACGAGGGGAGTCATGGGTCCTCCGTCCGGGCGGGTCAGTCGGCGGCGCTTGCGGCCGCATGCGCGGCGCGCACCGGCGCCGTCCGCGCGTCGCGCCCGGGCGGCGCGGCGCCGCACGAGCGCCGGATCACGAGCGAGGTGGGCAGGACTTCGTGCTGGCGCGCGCCCGGCACCGGCGTGCGCTTCGCGCGCAGGAGCAGTTCGACGGCGCGCTCGCCGAGCAGCGAGGGGTTGACGCGCACGGAGGTCAGCGGCGGCGAGGTGTAATGCGCGATCGCGATGTCGTCGAAGCCGGCCACGGCCATCCCGGCGGGCACCGCGACCCCCGCCTCGGCGAGGCCCGCCAGCACGCCGATCGCCATGGGGTCGTTCGCGACGAACACGGCCGTGGGACGCGGCTCGAGCCGGGCGAGCTCGAGCCCGGCCTCCCAGCCCGAGGGTTCGGTGAAGTCGCCGCGCAACTCGAGCCGCGGATCGGGCTCGAGCCCCGCCTCGCGCAGCGCCTGCCGGTAGCCCTGCAGCCGCTGCTCGCCGTCGAGGTTCCCCGCGGGCCCGCGCACGATGGCGATGCGCCGGTGCCCGAGCGCGAGCAGGTGGCCCACCATCTCGCGTGCGCCCGCGAGGTTGTCCACGGCGATCGTGTCGCAGTCCTCCACCGGCTGGCCGGGATTGACCAGCACGACGGGGCAGTGCTGCGAGAAGCCGCGGATCGCCGAGGGCGCGTCCACGTCCGGCGCCATCACGATCACGCCGTCGATGCGGCCGCTCATCGAGCGCAGCGCCTCGGCGAGCGCCTCGCTGTCGGCGTGCGAGCTGGAGACGAGGACGTGGAACCCGTGGCGGCGCGCGGCGAGGTCCACGCCGCGGATCACCTCGGAGAAGAACTCCCCGTGCATGTCCGGCAGCAGCACCCCGAGCGCGTGCGTGCGGTTCGTGATCAGGCTGCGCGCGGCGCCGTTCGGCCAGTAGTTGAGCCGCGCCGCGGCCTCGCGGACGAGCCGCCCGGTGCGCTCGCTGACCAGCGAGCTGTCGTTGAAGACGCGCGAGACCGTGGCGATGGAGACGCCCGCTTCGCGTGCGACATCCCGGATCGTGGCCATGGCCCCCCGTCTTCCGTGCGTGCCGGACCGGGCGGTGGCGCCGCCCGGCGGCGACCGCACCGCGCTTCGTGTAACCGTTTACAACCGGGCCCGGCCGAGTGTCAAGATTCCCGTTGTGCTCCGGGGATTGGTGATGGTGGCGAGTCGCGGGGGCTGTGGGGGTGGCGG
>CAZUEM010000298.1:0-2797 GCA_964619155.1 uncultured bacterium | reverse complement strand
GCCGCGGCCGCCGCGCCCGCGGGCCGCTGAGCGGGCCGGGCACGCCGTCGCCCGGGGCTCCCGCCCCGGGCGCCGGCGCCGCGGGCCTCGCGGCCCCGCGGTTACTTCGCGGCCGTCCCGCTCAGCTCGGCGATCATGTCGGCCACGTCCTTCGCGCTCTTCGCCAGCGCGGCCTGGTCGGCGTCGGAGAGCTCGAGCGGCACGATCTTCTCCACGCCCCTGCCGCCGAGCACGATCGGCACCCCGATGAACAGGTTCCTGAGCCCGTACTCGCCCTCGAGCAGGACGCTGCAGGGCACGAGGCGCTTCTGGTCGGTGAGGATGGCCTCGGCCATCTCGACCGCGCTCATCGCCGGGGCGTAGTAGGCCGAACCGGTCTTGAGCAGCTTCACGATCTCGGCGCCGCCGTTGCGCGTGCGCTCGATGATCGCGTTCAGCCGGTCCGCGGGCACGAGATCCGCGACGCTGATGCCGCCGACGGTCGTGTACTTCGGCAGCGGCACCATCGAGTCGCCGTGGCCGCCGAGCACCATGGCCTGGATGTCGGCGCCGGAGACGCCGAGTTCCATCGCGAGGAACGCGCGGAAGCGCGCCGAGTCGAGGATGCCGGCCATGCCCAGCACGCGGTGCTTCGGGAAGCCCGTGGTCTTCCAGAACAGCCACGCCATGACGTCGAGCGGGTTCGTCACCACGACGACGTACGCGTCCGGCGCGTGCCGCTTCACCGCCTCGGCCGCCGGCACGATGATGTCCGCGTTCGCCTTGAGCAGGTCGCTGCGCGACATGCCCGGCTTGCGCGGGAAGCCGGCGGTCATGATCACGACGTTCGCGCCCTTCACGTCGGCGAGGTCGGTCGATCCGGTGATCGTGCCGCCCTTGTGCCACAGCGGCGCGGACTGCTGCATGTCGAGGGCCTTGCCCTGCGGCATGCCGTCCATCTCGGGACGGTCGATGAGCACCACGTCGGCGAGCCCGCGCTCGGCGACGTACAGCGCCGCGCTCGCTCCCACGTTCCCAGCGCCGATGACGGCGACTTTGTTCTTCACGGCAGCCTCCTGATGACGGTCGGAATCGCAAACGAAAGCCGTCACCGGTCGGAGGACCGGTGACGGCGGGAGACTACAGCCGCGGCGCGGCGGAGCCTAGCTGGCCTCGGCCGGCACCGGCAGGACGTGCACCTTCTTGCGCGTCTTGCCGAAGCGCGTGAAGTGCACCTTGCCGTCGGCGAGCGCGAACAGCGTGTCGTCCTTGCCGAGGCCGACGTTCTGGCCCGGGTGCATGACGGTGCCGCGCTGGCGGACGAGGATCATCCCGGTGCGCACGACTTCGCCGCCGAACTTCTTCACGCCCAGCCGCTGGGCGTGCGACTCGCGGCCGTTCTTGGTGCTGGACTGACCTTTTTTGTGAGCCATGGAACGACCTCGTGCTTACGCCGAAATGGCGGTGACGCGAATCCGCGTGAGCTCGTCGCGGTGCCCCTTGCGGCGGCGGTACGCGCGACGGCGCTTGAACTTGAAGATCTTGAGCTTGGGGCCGCGCAGGTGCTCGAGGATCTCGACCGCGACCGAGGCGCCCTTCACGGTGGGCTGGCCGAGGGAGATCTTGTCGCCGTTGCCGACGAGGAGCACGCGGTCGAACGTGACCTTCGCGCCCGGGTCCCCGGACATGAGGGGCACGTTCAGCACCTCGTCCGGCGTGACCTTCTGCTGGACACCGTTGATGTCGACGATCGCGTACATGATCGTGGAACTCTCCATGAGGACCGCGGGAATCCGCGCGGCGGTGGCCCGGCCGGGAGCCGGACACCGGGCGCCCAGCGGCCTCGATGACCTCTGGGATTGGTTGCGGAGCGGGAGTTTGTAGCACGGGCCGCGAAGCCGTGTCAATCTTCGGGCCGCCCACCCGAGCCTCCTGGAGGAAGCCCCGATGCCCTCGTTCCGCCCCGGCCCGGCCGCCCTCGCGGCCTTCGCCGCCCTGCTGGCCGTGCTCGCCGCCCCCGCGGCCGGCCGCGCCGCCGACCCGTCCCCCGGCCCCGCCCGCGGGGTCCCGATGGCCGCTCCGGAAGCCGCCTACGACACGCTGCGGCACGCGCCGGCGCCGGAGGACCTCCCGGCCCGGCCGGCGGCCCGCGGGGTCGCCCCCCTGCTGCTGGACGCCGGGGACTTCGGCTTCGGCACCTCGGTGGTGTTCGACCGCATGCCGTCCCCGCGCGAGATCCGCGACCTGGCGTACCTCACCGCGGTCCAGCACGTGGTCGTCTCGCTGCCCGAGTGGCCCGAGGGCTACGAGCAGCTCCTGCCGCTCGGCCAGTCGCTGCTGCCCGAGGGCGCCGACCTCGTCGTGATCCTGCCCGGCTACCCGCCGACGCGGGCGGCCGCCGAGGCCTGGAACTACCTGCGCCAGCCCGTGCGCATCGTCCTGGTGGTGGACGGCCCGCCGGCCCACCGCGCGGGCATCGACGAGCTGAACCGCATGCGCGGCCTCGAGCGCGTCATCGCCGACATGGACGAGCCCTCGCGCACCGGATTCGAGCGGCTGCAGCGGCCGCTGAGCTTCCGCGTGATCCGGCGCTGAGCGGGCCGCCGCGGGGTCCGCGCGGCGGACCCTCCCGCGGCCGGGTCAGCCGTCGCGCCCGCGGAGCCTCGCCTCGAGTTCGTCCACGCGCGCGGCAAGACGCGCGAGCTCGGCCCGCAGCGCCCCGATCTCGGATGCCGCGGACACGGCGCCGCCCGGCGCGGCGTCGCGCGGGACGGGCCCGGACACGGCGCCCGGCGGCCCGTCCGCGCCAGGCGGCGAG
>CAZUEM010000297.1:0-2827 GCA_964619155.1 uncultured bacterium | reverse complement strand
ATCCTGCGCGGCGACATGACGCTGGTCGGGCCGCGCCCGGCGTTGTACAACCAGCACGACCTCATCGCCATGCGCCAGGCCGCGGGGGTGGACGCGCTGCGTCCGGGCCTCACGGGTTGGGCGCAGATCAACGGCCGCGACGAGATCCCCATGGAGCGGAAAGTGGCCTACGACCGGGAGTACCTCGAGCGGCTGTCCCCGGGTTTCGACACGGAGATCCTGCTGCGCACCGCGCTGACGCTGTTCACCATGCGGGGCGTGCGATGAGCGCGCCGCTCGCCGCCGCCGCGGCGCCGGGCCGGGCGGGGACCTGGGTGCGGGCCCTGGCGCTCGCGGGCCTCGTGGGCCTGGCGTGGCACCGCACGCTGACCATGCTCTGGCAGACGTGGAGCACGAACGACAACTACTCGCACGGCCCGCTGATCCCCGCGACCTCGCTCGTGCTCGTGTGGCTGCGGCGCGAGAAGCTCTTCGCGCTGCCGGTGCGGCCCGCGCCGGCCGGGCTCGCGCTCGTGGCGCTCGGCTGCCTCATGCAGGTCGTGGGCGTGCGCGCGGACGTCTTCGCCCTGCAGGGCTGGGCCCTGCTGCCGGTGCTGTTCGGGCTCTCGCTGGCGTTCCTCGGCGTGCCGATGACCCGCATGCTCGCGTTCCCGATCGGCTACCTCGGATTCATGCTCACGTTCCCGCCGGTCGTCATGAACACGCTGAGCTACGCGCTCAAGGAGATTTCGGTGGACGCGTCGGCCGGCGCGGCGATGGCGCTCGGCGTGCCGCTGGAGCGCGAGGGCATGTCGCTGTTCCTCGAGACGGGCGAGCTGCGCGTCGAGGACCCGTGCAGCGGGCTGCGCTCGCTGCTCGCCCTGCTCGCGACCGGGACGCTGTTCGCCTACTTCCAGAAGGGCGGCGCGTGGCGGCGCGCGGCGGTGCTGCTCGGCGCGCTGCCGATCGCCATCCTCGGCAACGCCGTGCGGCTGCTGCTCGTCATCCTCGCCGCGGAGCGCCGCGGCGTGGTCTGGGCGTCGGGCCCGTTCCACGACATGACCGGCTACGTGGTCTACGCGGTCGCGCTGGCCGCGCTGCTGGGCGTGCGGGCGCTGCTCACGCCCCGGGAGGAGCGCGCGTGAAGACCTTCGCCGCCGCCCTGCTGATGCTGGCCGCGACCGCGCTCTCGGTGCTCCTCACGCCGCCCATCGACCTCGCCGAGGGCGCGGGCGTGCTCCGCGGCGTCCCGCACGCCTTCGGGCCGTGGCACGGAACGGACTCCTCGTTCGAGCAGGCGGTGATCGACGAACTGCGCGCCGACGACCTGCTCATCCGCCGCTACGTGGACGGCGAGCGGTCCGTCTGGTTGTGCCTCGTCTACCACCAGAACCGCCGCTACGGCTCGCACGACCCGCTGCTCTGCTACACCTCGCAGGGCTACGCGATCACGGATCGCGGCCGGGCGCGGGTGGACGACGGCTCGCCCGGCGGGCTCGAGGTCAACACCTGTCTCGCCCGGTCGCGCGACGACACCCGGGTCGTCTGGTACTGGTGGACGACCGAGGGGCTCTCGACGGGCGACGTCGGCGCGTTCCGCTCCCGCATGGCGATGCTCGGCGCGCTCGAGAACCGCTCGTGGGGCACGTTCGTGCGCGTCGAGTCCGTGCTGCGCGAGGACGGCGCCGAAGGCGCCCACGACCGCGCCCGCGAGTTCGCGGGCCGGGTGGCGCGCGAACTGCCGGCGGTCTTCGCCGCGGCGAAGACGCCTCCCGAACCGAAGTGAACGCGCTCGAGCAGGTCGCCTTCGGATGGCAATGCCTGCTCGGGTCGCTGCGCACGTGCCGCTCGCGCGACGTGTGGGGGCCGTGGGCCGCGCTGTTCGCGCTCCAGGCCGCGGGCATCCTCCTGTGCGCGTGGGGCGCGCACCCGGCGCTGTCGTGGTTCGCGGCGCCGCTGCTGCGCGCGCTCGAGGGCGACGGCGCCCTGCGCTACCCGGAGCTGTTCCGCCGGCTGCCCGCGCTGGCGCGCGACGCGGGCCTCGCCAGCGGGGCGCTCGCCCTTCCGGTGCTGGCGGGCGTCTCGGCGCGGCTGTTCGAGCGCCGCTTTCGCGGCGCGCCGGTCCGCCCCGGCGCGGCCTGGCGCGAGGGCCTCGCGCGCTCGTGGGCGCTGCTGGTCGTCGCGCTCCCGGTCTCGCTGGTCGCGATCGGCCTGCAGGCCGCGCTCCAGTCGCTGCACCTCGTGCGCCTGTCCGGGGTGCTGCGCGAGGCCGCGCCCGCGCTCGGCGACGCCGGGCTGCTGTTCGTGCGCATCACGTTCGCCTACGGCGCGGCGCTCGTGATGCTGGGGGGCCGGCCCGGAACGCGCGCGCTGCTCGAGATCCCGTCCACGTGGGAGCGCGGCTTCGTCCCGGCCGCGGTCGCGGTCCTGCCACTCGTGCCCGCCGGGCTGCTCGCCTCGGCCCTGGTGCCCGCCGCGCTCGCGTTCGTCGAACTCGGCGCGCCGGAGGCCGTGCTCGCCGCCGTGCTCGCCCGCGCCGCCGCCGGCGCGCTGCTCGGCATGATCGCGAGCGGCGCGGTGACGCTCGCCTGGCTCGGCGCCGTCGAGCCGGAGGAGGACAATCCGTGAAGCGCGCGCTGCCCGCCCTGCTCGCGCTCGCGCTGCTCGCGGGCTGCGGCGACCCCGTGCTCTGGGACCGCTGGCGCGCGGAGCGCGACCTCTACCGTGCCGCGCGGGCCGCGCGCCGCGCCGAGGCCACGGACGCCGGCGCCGCCGCCCACGCCGCGGCGGAACGGCTGCTCGACGCGCTCGCGCGCGAGTTTCCGGCGTCCCGGTGGGGCTCGCCCCC
>CAZUEM010000296.1:0-2917 GCA_964619155.1 uncultured bacterium | reverse complement strand
CGGCCACCTGATGGGCCTCGACGAGGACGAGCTGGACGACTGGGGGCTGGCGTAGCGCGGCGTCAGCCGCGCGCGGCCCGGATCGCCTCCGTCGTGATCGGCAGCGTCCGCACGCGCGCGCCGCACGCCGCGAAGACCGCGTTCGCGACCGCCGGCGCCACCATCGGCACCGCGTGCTCGCCGAACCCTCCGGGCCGCGCGTCGCCGGGCAGCAGGTGCACCTCGACCGCCGGCATCCCGCGCATGCGCATCACGCCGTAGTCCGCGAAGCCCCGCTGCACGGCCGCGCCGCGGGCGAACGTGACGGCGCCCTTCAGAGCGGCCGAGAGCCCCCACGTGACGCCGCTCTCGGCCTGCCCGCGCAGGCCCTCGGGGTTCAGGACGAGCCCGCAGTCCACGGCGCAGACCACGCGGTGCACGCGCAGGTCGGAGAGGTCCGTCGCGAGCGAGACGTGCGCCACCTGCGCGACGTAGCTGTTCGCGTGGTAGACGTTCGCGGCCAGCCCGAGCCCGTGCAGCCGCCCGTCGGCGGGCGGCGGCGAGCCCCAGCCCGCGCGCGCGGCCGCTTCACGGTGCACGCGCGCGAGCCGGTCGCGGTCGATGCGGTAGGGCCCCACCTCGCGCACGCCGCCGCCCAGCAGCTTCAGGCGGAACGCCAGCGGGTCCTCGCCCGCCAGCGCGGCGAGTTCGTCGAGAAACGACTCGCGGCCCCAGACCGTGGACGGGTAGCCGACCGCGCGCCACGGCCCGTACGGCACCGGGCTCGGCACGCGCACGGCGTCCACCTTCAGGTTCGGCACGTCGTAGGGATTGTCGTAGGCGCCCCACGGGTCGCCGTCGGCCTCGAAGTCCTTGGGCTCGGGCGGCGCCGGATTCCCGGCGTACAGGTGCCGGCCGCCGTGGATGCCGTAGATGCTGAGTTCCGAGGTGGTCGAGCGGTGCGTGAGCGCCACGAGCCGGCCGGCCGCGTCGAGCCCGCCGGCGAGGCGCTCGGCCGTGCACGGCTGGAAGAAGCCGTGGCGCAGGTCGTCCTCGCGCGTCCACACCACCTGCACCGGCGCCGCGACCGCCTTCGAGATCTCGGCGGCCTCGGCGAGGTAGTCGGCGAAGAGCCGCCGCCCGAACGCGCCGCCCATGGTGATCGCGTGGATGGTGATGCGTTCCTCGGGCAGCCCCGTGACCTTGACCGCCTGCTCCATGCACCGGTGCTGCGTCTGGGTCGGCGCCCAGAACTCGGCCGAATCCGCGCGCACGTCCGCGACGCAGTTCATCGGTTCGAGCGGCGCGTGCGCCTGGAACGGGAACGCGTAGGTCGCCTCGTGCCGCTTCGCCGCCGCGGCCATCGCCGCCGGCGCGTCGCCCTCGTGGCGCACGCGGCCGTCCGCGCGCTCGAGCCAGCCCGGCAGCGCCGCCGCGAACTCCTCCGAGTCGAACGCCGCGTGCGGACCGCGGTCCCATTCGATCGCGAGCGCGGCGCGGGCGCGGAAAGCCGCCCACGTGCCGGTGGCGACCACCGCGACGCCCTGCTGGATGCCCGAGCGCACCGGCACGACGTGGCGCACGCCCGGCATCGCCAGCGCGCGGGCGCCGTCGAAGCGCGCGAGCTTCGCCCCCAGAACGGGCGCGCGCTCGACGCTCGCGAACAGCATCCCCGGCACGCGCACGTCGAGGCCGTACGTCGTGCGGCCCGTGACGATCTCGGGGCCGTCCAGCCGCTTCATCGGCCGGCCGACGTAGCGGAACTCCGCCGGGTCCTTGAGCCGCGGCGACGCGGGCGGCGTGCGGCGCCCCGCGGCGGCGGCGAGCGCGCCGTAGCCGAGCCGCCGCCCGCTCGCCCCGTGCACGACCTCGCCCGCTTCGGCGCGGCAGGCCGCGGGCGCGACGTCCCAGCGTTCGGCGGCGGCGGCGACCAGCATCTCGCGCGCGGTCGCGCCCGCCGCGCGCAACACGCCGAAGACGCCGCGGCTGCTGCCGCTGCCGCTCGTGTGCAGCCGGATGCCCCTGAAGCGCGGGCCGGTGACCGCCTGCTCGACGCGGATGCGCGGCCAGCCGGCCTCGAGTTCGTCGGCGAGCAGCATCGCGAGCGTCGTGCGGATCCCCTGCCCCATCTCGTGGCGGACGATCGTCAGCGTGACCGTGCCGTCGGGCGCGACGCGCAGGAACGCGTTCGGGGCGAACTCCGCGGCGGGCTCCTCCCCCGCGGCGGCCGCGGCGCGCACGAACTCGGGCAGGCAGGCGGCGATCACCAGCCCCGAGCCCGCGAGCGCCGAGCGGCGCAGGAACTCGCGGCGGCCGAGCGTCACCGCCGTCCCATCGCCGCGGCGGCGAGCCGGATCGCCTCGCGCATGCGCCCGTAGGTGCCGCAGCGGCACACCAGCTCCGACATGACGGCGTCGACTTGCTCGTCGGTGGGCGCGGGCGTTTCGCGGAGCAGCGCGGCGGCGGCCATGATCATGCCCGGCTGGCAGTAGCCGCACTGCGCGACGTCGGCGTCGAGCCACGCCTGCTGCACCGGATGCGGGCCGTTCGCGCCGAGGCCCTCGATGGTGGTGAAGCTCCGCCCGGCCGCCGCCGAGACCGGCACGAGGCACGCGCGCACGGCGCGGCCGTCCTCGTGCACGGTGCAGGCGCCGCACTCGCCCTCGCCGCAGCCGTACTTGGCGCCGGTCAGCCCGAGCGTGTCGCGCAGCACCCAGAGGAGCGGGGTGTCGCCCTCCACCTCCACGCGCCGCCGCGCGCCGTTGACCGTCAGTTCGAAGACCGGCATGGCGCGGCATGCTGCCGGCGCGCCGCTCGCGGGCGGAGCCCCGGGCGCCGAGCGCGGCGCGGCGGCCGCCGGACGCCGCCGGACCGTGCGCGAACGCGTCCTCGCGCCGTCAGCCGGCGAGCAGTTTCGGCACGATCGCGCCGGCCGCGC
>CAZUEM010000295.1:0-3020 GCA_964619155.1 uncultured bacterium | reverse complement strand
CGACCACGTCGTACCCGCGGTCGAGCGCGTGCCGGACCATGTACCGGCCGAGCTTTCCCGATGCCCCGACGATGCAGACCTTCATGCGCGCCCGCTCCCTCAGTACCCGATCGCCCCGCCCACCGAGCGCGGCTCGCGCACGCCGTGCCAGCCGCCGGGCACGCGCAGGATCGCGTTCACGTTCGCGAGCTCGTCGCGCTCGACGATCCGGTGCCCCATCGCGCGCAGGCCCGCGAGCGTGGCCTCGTCGAACTCGCCGCGCCCCACCCGGATTTCGTCCGGAAGCGACTGGTGGTGCATGCGCGGGGCGCGCAGCGCGTCGGCGAGCGTCATGCGGTGCTCGACGACGTTGAGGATCACCTGCGCGGTCACGGTGATGATCCGCGGGCCGCCCGCCGCGCCGAGGACCATCAGCACGCGCCCCTTCGGGTCGAGCACGATGGTGGGCGACATGGACGAGAGCATGCGCTTGCCCGGCGCGATGGCGTTCGCCTCGCCCTGCACGAGCCCGTAGAGGTTGGGCGTGCCCGGCTGCGTGGAGAAGTCGTCCATCTCGTCGTTCATCAGGAAGCCGCCGCCCGGGATCCACACCCCCGAGCCGTAGCCGTCGTTGATCGTCGTCGTGGTCGCCACGGCGTTGCCGGCCGAGTCCACGACCGAGAAGTGGGTCGTGTGCGTCCCCTCCGGCTTCGGATCGAACCGCGGCGTCGCCGCGGCGCGCGCGAGGTCCACGCCGCGCGCGAGGCGCCGCGCGTAGCGCTTGGAAGTCAGTTCCCGGACCGGCACGGCGACCGCGTCCGGGTCGCCGAGCTTCTCGTTGCGGTCCACGAACGCACGGCGGAACGCCTCGGCCAGGCGGTGCGCGCGGGCCGGGCTGCCGAACGCGGGCAGGGCCCCCAGCGCCTTGAGGATGTTGAGGCTCTCGATCAGCGTGACGCCGCCCGAGGAGGGTGGCGGCATCGCGAGCAGCGTGTGGCCGCGGTAGGTGCCCACCAGCGGCTCGCGCCACACCGGCCGGTAGCGGCGCAGGTCCTCGCGCGTGAGGATGCCGCCGCCGCGCTCCATCTCGGCCACCAGCGCCTCGGCGACCGGGCCGTCGTAGAACGCCTTCGGGCCCTGCGCGGCGATGAGCGCGAGCGTGCGCGCGAGATCCGGCTGCACGAGCCGCTCGCCGGGCGCGAGCACGCGGCCGCCGGGGAAGAACAGGTCGCGCCCGGCGAAGCGGCGGAGCCGGTCCCCGTTCTCCGCCAGCGAGGCCGAGAGCGCGCTGTCCACGACGAAGCCCTCGGCGGCGAGACGGATCGCCGGCTCGAGCACGCGAGCGAGCGGCAGCGTTCCGAAGCGCCGCAGCGCGGCGTCCAGTCCGGCGACCGAGCCCGGCACGCCGGAGGCGAGGTGGCCTTCGACGCTGCGGTCCGTGAGCTTGCCCGCCGGGTCCACGTACATGTCGCGCGTCGCGGCGAGCGGCGCGACCTCGCGATAGTCGAGCGCGGCCGCGCGGCCGTCGGCCATGCGGACGACCATGAAGCCGCCGCCGCCGAGGTTGCCCGCGTAGGGGTACGTGACGGCGAGCGCGAATCCCACCGCCACCGCCGCGTCCACCGCGTTGCCGCCGGCCCTCAGGATCTCGAGGCCCGCCTCGCTCGCGAGCGCCGAGTTGCTCGCGACCATCGCGTGCGCGCCGAACGCGGCGCGCGTCTCGGGGTGCGGCCAGCGCTCGGAACCCGGGGGCGGCGCGGCGGCGTTCGCGGGCGGCACGAGCGAAACGAGCACCGAGAGCGCGAGGAGCGGCGCGAGGGACCGGACGTGGCTGCGCGGGCGAACGATCACGCGCGCAGCCTACCGCCGGCCGAAGAGGCGGCCCAGCCGGCGTTCGCCGGTGGTCATCCCGCGCGCCTCGCCCACCGCAGCTTCGCGGGCTTCGAGCGCGGGTTGTCGTGGCGCTCCTTCGGCGTGGCGCGGATCACCTCGGGCGCCACGGCGGCGTACGTGCCGTCGCGCTCGCCGGCGGCGAACGCCTTCTTCACGCGCCGGTCCTCGCCCGAGTGGAAGTTGAGGATCGCCGCGCGCCCGCCGGGCCGCAGGCAGGCGGGCAGCGCGCGCAGGAACGCGTCGAGCGCCGCGAACTCCTCGTTGACCTCGATGCGGATCGCCTGGAAGACGCGCCGCACGCTCGACTCGGCCTCGTCGCCGCGCGCCTCGCCCTTCAGCGCGGCGCGCACGGCGTCCGCGAGGGCGCGCGTCGTCGCGAGGCGCCCGCGGCGTTCGCAGAGCGCGGCGGCGATCGCGTCGGCGTACGGCTCGTCGGCGTTCTCGCGCAGCGCGGCGGCGAGCTTCGCGGGCGCGACGCGCTCGAGCCACGCCGCGGCCGGCAGCCCGCGGTTCGGGTTCATGCGCATGTCGAGCGGCCCGTCGTCGCCGAACGTGAACCCGCGCGCGGGGTCGTCGATCTGCATGGACGAGAGCCCGAGGTCGGCGAGCACGACGTCGGCGCCGTCGGCCCAGCCTTCGGCGGCGAGCGCCGCGGGCAGGCCCGCGAAGCTCGAGCGGCGCACGGAGAGCACCTCGGGGCCGAAGCCGAGCGCGCGCAACCGCTCCTCGGCGCGCGGCAGTTCGATCGGGTCCACGTCGAGCGCGAGCAGCCGGCCGCCGGGGGCGAGCCGCTCGAGCAGGCGGCGAGCGTGGCCGCCGTACCCGAGCGTCGCGTCCACGGCCCGCTCGCCCGGCGCGGGCGCGAGCGCCTCGAGCACTTCCTCGACCAGGATGGGCACGTGCTGGCCCGCGGGCGTGCGGCCCTTGGCGAGCACGTGCGGCACGATCTCCGGCCAGCGCTCGGGCGCGAGCTCCTTGTAGCGCTCCTCGAAGCGCCGCGGGTGCGTGCCGCGGTAGCGCGGGCGGCGGCGGTGCGGCCTGCCGGATTCGTCGGGCGGAAAGGACATGGGCGGCGCGAGCATAGCCCGCGCCGCCCGAAAACGCCGACGGGCGCGCTGGAGGCTTCGTCGCGCGCCCGCCCTGCGTCG
>CAZUEM010000294.1:0-3022 GCA_964619155.1 uncultured bacterium | reverse complement strand
TGGCCCCGTAGCTCAGACGGATAGAGCAGCGGTTTCCTAAACCGCGTGCCGCTGGTTCGACTCCAGCCGGGGCCACCACTTTCGCGAGACTTGCCGCCAAGCAAGTGCACTGCACCCCAGCCGCTTGGCCGCGGCTGGGGCGTGAAGGACGGAATCACTGGCGCGAGGCTTGCCGAGCTTGCGGCGTCCGGCTTCGGCGACTCGACCAAGATCGTCGTGGATGGCGAGCGGCGCGTCATGGCGCCGGGCGCCGAGCTTGTCCCCGAATGCCCGCACTCTCCGACCTCGCGGACAACGTGCGCGCTACTTCCTCAGGCGCACCTCGGGCCGCTTCAGATCACTTGAAGAGCACCAGCTTCCCGACCTGAGACGCCCCCGCCGCCTCGAAGCGCAGGAAGTAGACACCGCTGGCCAGCAGCTTCCCGCCGTCATCGCGTCCATCCCAGGCGGCCACGTGCTTGCCGGCCGCCAGGCGCTTGTCGGCGAGTACGCGGACCTGCCTGCCGCTCGCATCGAAGACGGCCAGCCGCATCGGCCCCTCGGCGGGCATCACGTACTCGATCGTGGTCCGCGGATGGAATGGATTCGGGTAGGTCCGCGCCAGGCCGAAGGCCCGGGGTGCGGGGCCGCCCGCGACGCCGGCCACAGCCACGAACTCCACGTCCATGTAGTTCAGGCTGAACAGCCAGCCCGTCTTGTCCGTATCGGAGTCGAAGTCGAACCGCAGGATGTGCGTGCCGGCCGTCAGGAGCACTCGCTCGACGCGCTTAGGCGACCAGAACTGCCAGCCGCCGGTGGACGTCACGGGTCGCTTCCCGCTCACGTCGACATTGTCGACCGACAGGGTGAAGTTGCCGAAGCCCGGGACCGTCGCGACGTAGGGAATGATGTCGTAGTACCCCGTCTGGGCCACGGAGAACGTGTACTCGAGCCACTCGCCCGCAACGATCCAGTAAACGTCGTAGCCGCCGCCTGCGGCCCCCTCGAGGTCGACGCCCTCGGCAGGCCGGTAGGCGAGGCCGATGTTGTTGGTGTTCACGTCGTGGTAGGCGCGGCCCTCACCGCCGAGGTCGTAGTTCTCGGCCTCGATCCTCCCGGGCATCGGCGCGGGAACGCCGAAGTAGGGCGTGCCGTTGGGCAGCACGGTCACCCGGACGCTGTCGCGCGTGGCGAGGGCGAGCGAGTTGGTGACGGTCAGGTGGACCCAGTAATCGCCGACGGTGGTGAAGGCGACGGTCGTGTCGGCAGCGGTGCTCGTTCCCGCGCCCGCGAAGGACCAGGCAAAGGTGAGGGGGCGACCGTTCGGGTCGAAACTCTGGCTGCCGGTGAACTGGATCGTGAGTGGTGACTTGCCCGACGTCTTGTTCGCGAGCAGCAGCACGACGGGCGCCTCCGGATCGACGGGCGAGGTGCTGTGCGAAGCCATCCGGCGCGGGCCCACGGTGAACGAGAACCCGTCCGTGAACGTGACCAGCCGATCCGCCGGCCCGGCGTTGTAGGCGACGTAGGTGAGGTACCCGGCCGCGTCGCGGAATACGGCGTACGTGGCGATGTCGGCGAAGATCGTCGTCTCCACGCGACCCATCTTCTTCAGGTTGAACAGCCAATGCAGCGTGTGGGCCCGGGATTCGCCGTCGAAGGGCGTGTAGCCGCTGTTGGCGAAGTAGTGGGACAACGCGAGGTTCGGGTCCGCGAGCGCGAGGTACTCCCACAGCAGGTCCTGCCAGATGATCGGCTGCCCGCCGCGCTCCGCCACGATCTCGGCGTAGTTGGCCAGGACATGATCGGGGTGGTGGCCGAGATACAGCGAGCCGCCATTCACGGGCAGGATATTGATGCCGTGGATGAACTCCGGATTGGCCCCGAACCAGGTCGAGTGGACACCCTTGCCACCCCAGACCATGCCGATGGCGATGTGCGGATAGGTCGCAGGGAAGACCGCGTTGTCCACGTCGAACCAGTACTGCTCGACGGCGGTCTTCTCGGTGGCGTGCAGGTAGACGCCGAGGTCGCGGATGTCCGTCTGCCCGGTCGCCTCGCCCCAAAGGATGGCGGCGGTGGCGAAGTTCATGGACTCCGAGCTCGACTCCTGGTTGTTGCCGTCGCCGAAATCGCCGTGCCCCGCCGCCCACGAGTGCCCGGCATAGGCGTCGTGCGAACGCAGGAACGGGAACCGCGTGTCGGAGCGGTCCCAGTTGTTGCCGTCGCGGATCAGCAGGTTGACCATTCCGCCCCAGTGGTCCTGCGAGGCCCAGATGCTGTCGTACTGGGCCACCGTGGCCGCGCCCAGGATCGCGTAGGCCGAGTGGAAGTGGTGATCGTTGATCTGGTTGTCCGCCCCGTAGCCCGATGGGTAGCCGGTCAGGACATCCCAGCTGTCGTTGTAGACGTACTGCTGCGCGCCGCCGACGGTGAACCAGTCCTCCAGCCGCCCCTTGATCTCGGCCAGGAAGTGATCGCGCTCAGCCGTCGCGCCGAGCTGGTCCGCGATGTGGACCAGGTGGGCGAAGCGGGCGATGGCCTTGCCGTTCTCGTAGGTCGGGCCGACGGGCAGCACTTCGGCCGCCACCGCCTGCACCTGCGCGAGCAGCTCGGCGCGGTTGTAGTCGCCGCGGTCCGGCAGGGCCGGCAGGACACCCGAGAACGGCAGCGCGGTGGTGAACGTGCTGCCCTCGTACAGCTTCATCTGTCCGTTGGGGGACGGGTACGAGTATCCCGTCAGCGGGTCGGAGGTGTTGAGCCACTGGTGGCGATAGAGCGCGGTCATCGTCTCGTTGACGCTGGTGCCGTTGCTTTCCTTAAGCGCGGTCACGTAGGAATACGTGGTGTTCACCGTCGCGGCGCCCTCGTCGTACTGCCACTGCACGCGGCTGTCCGTCACGAAGGCGTAGGCGTGCTTCCGGAAGAGTTGGAGCGTCGCCGGCTGGGCGTCCGGCAGCAGCGCGATCGACAGGTAGTCCTGGCCATTCCGCGAGGACTGCAGCGGGCCGGTGCCCGTCCAGGTCGAGCCGGTCGGCGCGAA
>CAZUEM010000293.1:0-3023 GCA_964619155.1 uncultured bacterium | reverse complement strand
GTCGGCACGCGAGCGTTCGGCGCGCGCGCGGGCTGGCTCGCGGCCTGCGCGCTCGCGAGCAGCCTCGGCCTGCCGCTCGCGGCGCGCGCCGACGGCGGGCAGCTGCTCGCGACGCTCGCGGCGTGGCTGGGCGCGGGCGGGCTGCTCGCGGCCGCGCGCGGAGGCCCGCATGGCGGCACGCTCACGCTGTTCGCCGCGTGGCTCATGCTCGGGGTCGCTGCGGCGAGCGGCGGACCGCTTTCGGCGCTGTGGCCGGTCGGCGGCTTCGCGCTCTACGCCGCGCTCGCCCGCGCGCACCGGCCGTGGCGCGCGCTGCGACCGTTCGAGGGGCTGGCGATCGTGGCGGGCATCGCGCTGCCCTGGTACGGGGCGATGACGGCGCTCTACGGTGGCGACTTCCTCGCCCGCGTGCCGTGGTTCCCGTACGCGGCCGAGCCGCGCGGATCGTGGTTCGCCGTGCCGGTCGTGGGGCTCTCGTTCGTGGTCGTGACCGGTTTCCCGTGGACCGCGATGCTCGGGGCGGCGCTGCGCGACGCCGCCGAGCGCCTGCGCGGCGCGGGCGAGAGCGCGGATCTGCGCGAGAGCGGGCACGCCGCGAGCCTCGTGCTCGCGCTCGGCCTCGCGGCGATGGCGCCGATGGCGTTCTACCCGAGCCCGCCGCTCACCGCCGCGCTGCCGGCGCTGCCCGCGGTCGCGCTGCTGTGCGGCCGGTTCCTCGACCGCGCGCTCGACGGCGACGTGGATCCGCGGCGCCTGACGCGTGCGACCTGGATGGCGGCGTTCCTCGGCACCACGACCGCGGTGCTCGGCATCGTGCTCGCGTCGCGGCTCGGCGACGCCGCGCACGCCGTCCGCCTCGCGTCCGTCGCGGTGCTGCTCGGCTCGTGGGCGCCGCTGCTCGCCGACCTCGCGGGCCGCCGTCGCGCGGCGGCCGCGCTGTTCGCGCTGCCGGTCGCGCTCGCGGCGCCGGTCGTGGCGACGCGCGTGCTGCCCGCGATCGAGCCGTGGCTATCGGCGCGGTCGGCCGTCGCCGAGCTGGCTGCCCGCGCGCCCGCGGACGCGCCGCTCGTGCTCGCCGAGCCCGCGCTGCCGACGCTGCGGCTGCTGACGGAACGCAACCTGGTCGAACGGGCCGGGGTCGAGGACGCACTCGCGGGGGCGCGCGCGTTCGCCGCGTCGGACGGCTGGACGTACTTCGGCCTGCGCGGCGCGCGCGCCCGCGCGGCGTTCCGCGCCGCGGCGCCCGGCGGCGAGGTCGTCGCGACGAGCCCGTCGCTTCTGATCGCGCGGGTGCGCGCGGGCGGTACGGCGGCGGGCGATTCGGCCGCGGCCGCCCCGGACTCGACAGAGGCCGCGACCCCGGGGCCGGCGGCCGGCGCGGCGGAATCGTCGGCCGTCGACCCGGCGGCCGCGGGCGCGGCGGATCGCCCGGCTCCCGGGGCTCCGCCGGCGCGCTGACACCGCCCGGCCGCGGCTTCCGAAAACGTCCGCCGGTCCCCCCGGCCGGGTGCTACAACTCCCTCCATGACGCTCGACCCCGAGATCTGCTGGCGCGCCTGGAGCGCGCGCGACCGCCGCTTCGACGGCGCGTTCTTCACCGGCGTCGCCTCGACCGGCATCTACTGCCGCCCCGTCTGCCCCGCGCGGCTGCCGGCGCGCCGCAACTGCACGTTCTTCGCGAGCGCCGCGGCGGCCGAGGCCGCGGGCTTCCGGCCGTGCCGCCGCTGCCGGCCCGAGACCGCGCCGGGCTCGGCCGCCTGGCAGGGCACCTCGGCGCTGGTGCAGCGCGCGCTGCGCCTGATCGACGAGGGCGCGCTCGACGAGGGCTCGGTCGAGACGCTCGCGGACCGGCTCGGCGTCACCTCGCGCTGGCTGAGAGGCCTGTTCGCCGAGCACGTCGGCGCCTCGCCGCTCGAGGTCGCGCTCACGCGCCGGATCCACTTCGCGCGGCGACTGCTGGACGAGACCGCGCTGCCCCTCGAGGACGTGGCGGTGGCCGCGGGCTTCGGCAGCGCGCGGCGGCTGCGCGCTGCGTTCGGGCGCACGTTCGGCCGCCCGCCCGGCGAGGTGCGGCGCGAGCCGCGCGCCGCCGCGCCCGGCGCGCTCGCGTTGCATGTGCCCGCGCGCACGCCGTTCGCACCCGCGCCGATCCTGGCGTTCCTCGCGGCGCGCGCGATCCCGGGCGTCGAGGAGGTCGAGGGCGCGGTCTATCGCCGCACGGCCGCTCCGGTCGCGGCGCAGGCGACGCTCGAGATCGAAGCCTCGCCGCGCGGCCTCGAGTTGCGCGTCGCGGGGGCGGGGCCGGCGGAGTTGCCGCGGGTCGTCGCGGCCGCCGCGCGCGTCTTCGACCTCGGCGCCGACGCGGCCGGGATCGCCGCGCACCTCGCGCGCGACCCGCTGCTCGCGCGCGCGCTGAAGGGCGGCACCGTGCGCGTGCCCGGCGCGTGGGACGCGTTCGAACTGGGCGTGCGCGCGCTGCTCGGGCAGCAGGTTTCGGTCGCGGCCGCGCGCACGCTCGCCGGCCGGCTCGTGCGGGCGTGCGGCGCGCCGCTCGCGCGCCCGGCGGGATCGCTCACGCACGTCTTCCCCACGCCGGCCGCGGTCGCGGCGGCGCCGCTCGAGACGCTGGGTCTGACCCGCGCCCGCGCCGCGGCGCTGCGCGGCTTCGCGCGCGCGGTCGCGGAAGGAGCGCTCGACCTGGGCGCGCTCGCCTCGCTCGAGGACGCGGTCGCGAAGCTCACCGCGCTGCCGGGCATCGGCCAGTGGACGGCGCAGTACCTGGCGATGCGCGCGCTCGGCGAGCCCGATGCGTTCCCGGCGGGCGACCTCGGCGTGCGCCGGGCGCTCGCGCGCGGCGGCAAGCTGCCGCCGGAGCGCGAGGTGCTCGCGCGCGCGGAAGCCTGGCGGCCATGGCGCGCGTACTCGACGCTCGCGCTGTGGGGCTATGCGGCGACCGGCGACACCGCGGCGGCCGGCGACACGGCGGCGCGCGGCGCCGGTGCCGCGCGGGGCGGCTCCGCGAC
>CAZUEM010000292.1:0-3065 GCA_964619155.1 uncultured bacterium | reverse complement strand
AGTCACGCGGGCATTGGGCGACGACCGGTTCCCGGTCATCACGACCGACGGCGCGGGGGGCGCGATCGTCGCTTGGACCGCGAACTACACGGGTGCAGTCCTGGGTCCGGACGACGTGTATGCACACCACGTGCTCGTGACCGGCGCGGTGGATCCCGCCTGGCCAACGAACGGCCTCGCGGTCTGCACGGCGCCCAATCGCAGCGCCTTCCCGAAGATCGCCTCCGACGGCGCGGGCGGGGCCTTCGTCGCTTGGGACGACAACCGCGCGGGGCGGCGGGTCTACATCCAGCACCTGCTCGTCACCGGCGCGGATCCCAACCCGGCGTGGACGCCGGGCGGCATGCGCGCCTGCCCGGTCGAGGCGATTCAGTCCTTCCCGAGCGTCTGCGGGGATGGCGCGGGTGGCGCGCTCGTCGCCTGGAGCGATCGCCGGGGCGGGCCGGGGAACTACGACGTCTACGTCCAGCGCATCTCGCCGTCCGCCGCGATGCTCTGGCCGTCGGCCGGCGCACCGGCCACGACTGAACCCGGCAACCAAACGGTGGACGGCTCCGCGACCGCACCCCCTGCCGTCTCCGTCTGGGTCAAGACGAACTCCGAGGCCCAGTCCAACGCGCTCGTCCCGGACGGTTCGGGGGGCTGCCTGGTCGCATGGCTGGACTCCCGCTCGTACGGCACGACCGGCAGTGACGTCTACGCCCAGCGCCTGACGTCCTCCGGCGCCGTTTCGGCAGGCTGGCCGGCGAACGGGCTCGCGCTGTGCACCGCGCCGGGGGACCAGGAAGCGGCGCAGCTCGTGCCCGACGGGACCGGCGGCGCCTTCGCGATCTGGGTCGACCCGCGGCCCGACAACTACGTCCAGCACGCGACCGGAGCCGGTGTGGTGACCGGTCCGACGGACGGCCTCGGCACCATCGGGCCCGGCGTCGCGCTCATGAACCGGTTCTACCACCCGATGGCGGTGGGCGACGGAGCGGGCGGCGCGCACGTGGTGTGGCCGGACGCCCGGGACGCGTCCACGGCGGCCGTGGACCTCTACGCGCAACACCTAACCGCCGCCCCGCTCGCGGTGGATCCGGCCTGGCCCGCGGGCGGAGCGCCCCTCTCGACCGCGCCGGGAGACCAGGACGCGCTCGGCGCGATCGTGGACGACGGCAGCGGCGGCTTCTTCGCCGCCTGGGAGGACGCCCGCGACTACGCCACGAACTACTGGGACCTCTACGCCCAGCGCATCCTCGCGTCGGGCTCGCCCCCCAGCTTCGCCGTGGCCGGCGTGGTCACCGCCGACTGCCCGGTCCCCGGCTCCGGCCTGCTCGGAGTCGTGGTGGACGCGTTCACGGTCGGCACCGGCGAGCTGAGCGCCACCGCCGTCACCGACGCCACGGGCGCGTACTCGTTCCCGGGGCTGGAGCCCGGCTCGTACACGATCACCGTGATGACGCCGCTCGGCTACTCGGCGGCCGTCTCGGAGATCGGCGTCGACGCCTGCCCGGGCCCGGGCGCGGTGGACTTCTCGCTCCACTGCGTCGAGCAGGTGGACAATCCGCGCACGATCGGTTTCTGGAAGCACCAGGTCGGCGTCGCGACCGGCGGCCGGGGCAGCGCGCAGATCCCGGCGGCCGCACTCTGTGGCTACCTCGACGTGATCGCGGCGCACTTCAACAGCAACGCGGTCAACCAGGTGCTCGTCTACGACCCGCCGCCCTCGGGCCTGTGCCCGGACAAGCTGCAGGTCGCGAAGCAGCTCCTGAACCTGACCGGGTCGGTCCAGATGATCAGCCGCGCCCGGCAGCAGTTACTCGCGCTGCTGCTCAACGTCGCGGCCGGCTACATGAGCCAGACCAGCGTCATCAGCGCCGACGGGGCGACCGTGTCGCAGGCGATCACGTTCTGCGACCGCGAGATCGACCAGCCCGCCGGCGACCACGAGCTGGCGAAGACGATCGCCGACCTCATCAACAACGGCCAGATCGTCCCGGCCGGCATGATCCCGCTCTCGACCGAGACGATCGCGTACGCGCGCGGCCGGCTCGACTTCCGCGCCACGCCGAACCCAGCCCGCGGGGCGACGCGCTTCATGTTCACCACCCGCAGCGCGGGCAAGGTCGAGCTGGCCGTGTTCGATCTCGCGGGCCGCGCCGTGGCGCGTCTCGTGGACGGCAGCCTCGCGGCGGGCTCGCACGCGATCGCCTGGAGCGGACCGCGGACCGGGCGCGTCACGACCAGCCCGGGCGTCTACTTCGCACGGCTTCGCACCGCCGAAGGCGAGGCCCTGCTGCGGGTGCTCGCTCTCCAGCCCTGACCGAATCACGCACCTGCACCGCGAGGGCCCCGGCGGCACGACGCCCCGGGGCCTTCGCACGGGCGCGCGCCCTCGCGCCCGGCCCTCCGCCGACCCCCGCTTGTTCGCGCCCGCGCCCGGCTGCTAGCGTCGCCGTCCGCCGCGCCCTCGGGCGCGGCCCACAGAAACCGCCGCGACCGCCCGGGAAACTTCCGCGGCGGCTTTTCGTGCTTGGAGCCCGAACCGGAGTCGCACCCCCGCGTGACCACCACCGACGTCTACCTGACCGACGACCTCGCCGAGCGACTGGCGGGCTACGCCGACAAGAGCCCCGAGGCGCTCGACCTGCTCGGCACGCTCAAGGACGGCTGGAACCGCGCCGACGCCGCGGGCAAGCGGCCGCGCGTCGCGGTGCGCGGGCTGGCCGGCTCGGCGCGCGCGTACCTGGCGTCGTGGCTGCAGCGGCGCACGGAACGCACCGTGCTGTACGTGGTGCCGCACGGCGAGGCTTTCGAGGCGGCCCGAGACGACGTCGAGTACTTCCGCGGCCGCGGCGCGACGTTCGCCTTCCCCGAGCCCGACTCGCTGCCCTACGACCCCTCGTCGCCGCACCCGACCATCACCGCCGAGCGCCTCGAGACGCTCGGCCGCCTCGCCGCGGGCGAGACAGGCGTCGTGGTGGCGACGGTGCGCGGCGTGCTGCAGCGCGTGCCGCGCCCCGAGAAACTCGCGCGCGCGCTCCTGTCGCTGCGCGTCGGGCAGGACGTGGATCCCCACGCGC
>CAZUEM010000291.1:0-3074 GCA_964619155.1 uncultured bacterium | reverse complement strand
CGGCGACGGCGCAGGCCGCCACGAGCGCGCGGGTGAGCGACGGGCCGGGGAGCCCCGGCACGCGGTGACGCGGATCCTTCGACATGCGGTCCCTCGCCTCGATGGATGTGGGGATGGCCCGGGCCTCGGCGGCGCCGGGTCCGCGCTCGGCCGCGACCGGCATCCGCCGGATGCCCGCGGCCGCATTTGCCCATGCTCGGACTGCTTGCGGTCTGCTAACTTGTGGCCCTTCGAACGGCCCCGTCGCGGGACCGTCCGACTCGAACCGGCAGGCACGCCGACCGCTCGCAAGACCCCGACAAGGTGCCCGCCGAAGCCCCGTGGCGCAAGCAGGAACTCGCGCGCGGCCGGCCGCCCCGCTCCCGGCGGGTCCGCCGGCCGGGCCGCGACCGCTCCCTCCGGAGAAAGAGCCCATGAGCACGCTGCCGTGGCGCATTCTCGTGATCACCGACCTCGGCTCGGACAGCCGCACCCCCGCGCCGGTCACGTCCGGGACGCTCGAGGCCTGGTTCGGATCGCTCGAGCCCCCCGTCGGCCCCGCGGACTTCGACCCGGCGGCGAAGCTCGCGGCGGGCGTCGCGGGCGCGGCGCTCGACGCCTGGCTTCACGACCCGGCCCGCCAGCGGGCCGAGGCCGCCTGGCGCGGCCTGTCGCTCCTGCTCGCGCACGCCGCCGAGCCGGTGCGCGTCGAGGCGCTCTCGGTGCCGAGGGGCTCGCTGGTCGAGCGCTTCCGCGAGTCGGTGCACGGGCCCGAACTGGACGCCGCCGAGCCCGTGTCGCTGGTGGTGCTGGACTACGACTTCACGCACAAGGCCGCCGACCTCGCGGCGCTCACCGCGCTCGCCGCCATGGCCGCCGAGATCCAGGCGCCGATCGTCGCGCACGCGGGCGCCGGGTTCTTCGACCTGCGCTACCTCGTTCAGGCGGCGGCCGTGAAGGACCTCGCGGGCCGGCTGGCGGACAGCGCCCACTCGGGCTGGCAGGCGTTCCAGAAGGGCGAGGACGCGCGCTGGGTGTGCCTGACGCTCAACCGCTTCCTGCTGCGCGACCCGTGGAAGCTCGAAGGCTGGGCCGAGAGCTGCTCCGACTCGAATCCCGACAGCTACCTGTGGGGCCGCGGCGGCTGGCTCGTGGCGGCGGCGGTCGCGCGCAGCGTCGTGGCGCACGGCCACGCGCTCGACCTCTCCGGCACCGGCGGGCGCTTCGACGGGCTCGCCACGCGCGAGTTCCCGGTGAGCGGCAACGAGTCGAAGGCGCTCGCGACCGAGGTGCCGCTGCCCGAGACGCAGGGGCTCGAGTTGACGCACGCGGCGTTCACCCCGCTCGCGGGCGGACTCGGGATGCCGAGCGTGATGATGGCCATGGTCGTGACCGCCCACCGCTACGGCGCGGGCCGGCTCACGGTCGAGGGCACGCTCGCCTACCAGCTCACCGCGGCGCGCGTGGCGCTCGCCTGCGGCGTCGCGGCCGGCGCGGTGGACGGCTCGGCGGGCGCCGAAGCGGTCGCCGCGGCGGCGACGGCGAGCCTGCGCGGCCAGCTCGGCGGGCTGCTCGGCGACTCGGCCGAGGCCCTCGCGGTCCAGGTGCTCGAGGCCGAGGGCGACCGGCCCCGGCGGGTCTCGGTCACCGTGAAGCCGCCGCTCGTGCTCGAGACGAAGCACCCGGTGTTCGCGATGGAATTCGCGATCGGTTGAACCCGTCCCACCCGCGCGGCGGCCGGCCGCGCGGACAGCCCGAACATCCATCCAGGAGGGCAGGCATGGCGAGAATCAGCGGTACGGCGAGAGCCGCGAGCACGGTCAAGGCGGCGGCGAGGTCGCGCACCGCGCCCCCGGCGCACCCGATCGAGATGAGGTTCCGGCGCATCGCGAGGAGCGGCGGGCACGACATCACGTTCGACCTCGACGTCCGGGCCGGCGACGCGACGGACCTGGCCATCGTGTCTCCGTTCCACCCGGAGCACGCCTACCACGAGGAGGACCTCCTGTCCTCGGCGACGAACGAGATGCGCGGCATCCGCGTCTCGACCGACCGCCCGCTGTTCGTGTTCTCGAACGATGCCGAGGTGCTGCTGAGCGTGCAGGTCAACCTCTCGGGCGCCCGGCCGCGCGAGATGGGCGAGGACCATCCGGGCGTGCACATCCGCTGACGCGGCCTCGCCGCGACGAAGACCCGCGCCCGCGATCCCGGTGAGGATCGCGGGCGCGTCTCGTGGCGGCCCGCCGGCCGGCGCGGCGCCCTGGGCTCAGGCCAGCAGCAGTTCGCGCAGGCTTCCGCCCCACGTGCCGCGGAAGCGCGCGCGCAGCAGGATCGCGTGCCGCGAACCGAGGTCCACGGCGCCGGCGGCGTCCGCGCCGCTCGCGTCGAGGCCGCGGCACCAGCGCCCGCGCTTCTCGTAGCGCTCGCGCTGCTCCTCGAGGTGGCGCGCCGCCGCCGCGGGGTCGGGCACGAACGCCTCGTCCGCGAACTCCGCCGCGTCGGGACCCGCGTCCGCGGGGGGCGCGAGCGCGACGCGCTTCGCGGCCCCGAGGTTCGCGCCCGTCATGCGCACGAACGCGAGCCCGGCCGCCTCGGCGTCCGCGGCGTCCTTCGCCGACATGCCCGCGAGGCAGGCGCGCACGCACGCGCCGGTGCCGAACGAGGCGAGCCACTCCCAGCGCGCGGGGCCCAGCGCCGCTTCGGCGCCGAGCGCCAGCACGAGCGGCTCGTCCGCGGCCTCGGCGAGCGCGGCGAAAAGCGCGAGCGCCTCGGGACGCGAGCCGTCCTTCGCGCGCGCGCGCTCGCGGCCGTGCGCGAGCACCCACGGCGCCTTGAGCCACGCTCCCGCCTCGCCGGCCGCGGCGCGCACCGCGGCGGACTCGTCCTCGCGCGCGAGCGCTTCGAGCCGCTCGGCCCCTCCTCCCGTCCACGCGGCCACGCGGCAGGCCGCCTCGCGCAGCTCCGGTTCGGCGGCGGCGAGCCATTCGCCGAGCGCGCGCGGCGCGCCCGGTGCGCCGTGCGCCGCCAGGACCTCCGCGGCGGCCGCCGCGACCGCGGCCGCCGTGTCGGGCGACTCGGCCAGCGGGCGCAGCCGG
>CAZUEM010000290.1:0-3084 GCA_964619155.1 uncultured bacterium | reverse complement strand
GGCGGCGATCGCGGGGCGCGCGGCGAAGGCGGGTGGGAGGAAGGCGGCGAAGAAGACGGCGCGGAAGAAGTAGTGCGATCGCGGGAGCGGCGCGGCGAGCGGGAGCGCGGGCGGACCGCCGCGACCCTCGCGCCGGCGCGGGGCGCGGCGGTTCGTGCGGGAGTGCGGGCCGCCGGGAGTCTCGCGTCGAGGATCGCGTCGCGCCGTGCTCGCGCCCGCGGATATCGCTCGGGCGACATGCAGGCTTTGCGAAGAGCGGACTTGACGCCATTGCGGAGCGAACCGCGCGCAGGCCACGACCAGTTTGCGCATCGCGCCGGTTAGCGTGCGGGGCGCGCGTGCGCGCGATCGCGCGGCGCCTTCTCGCGAAACCTCGCGTCGCCGCGATCCGCGCGCTCTGCGCGCGGCTGCGGCCGCCGGAATCGCGCGTGCTACAACGTGCACGCCCCCGCGACACCCGCCCCCGTCGCGGAGTTCCGATGTCGCACCGCCCGCTTCACGCGCTCGCCGACCACGAGGTGCTGCCGCGCCTCGCCGAGTTGGTCGCCCGCGACCGTGCCACCACCGCCGAGATGCTCGCCCTGCTCGGCCGGGCCGGGGCCCGGCGCCTCGCCGCCGGCACGCCGTACCCGTCGCTCTTTCGCTACTGCGTCGGCGCGCTCGGCATGTCGGGGGACATGGCGTGGAAGCGCATCCAGGCCGCCCGCGCCGCGCGGCGCTTCTCCGCGATCCTGGCGATGGTGGCCGACGGCCGGCTGCACCTGACCACGGTGGTGCGGCTCGCCCCGCACCTGACGCGCGAGAACGCGGGCGAGCTGCTGGCGGCCGCCGCGGGCCGCTCGCGGCGGGAGGTCGAGCTGCTGCTCGCCGCGCGCTTCCCGCGGCCGGAGATGGGCGGGCAGGCGGGTGCGTTCGCGCTCGGGACGGCGGTCGGGGCGGAGGCGCCGCTCGCCGAGACGGCGACGGGCTTTGCTACCTCGCCGACGCCCTGCGAACTGGTTCCGGAACCAGTCGCCCCGGCAAGTGACTGCGCCGGGCCTGCTTGCGAGACGGCACTGGTTCCGGAACCAGTTCGCGCGCCGCGCGGGCGGGTGACGCCGGTCGGGCCGGGGCGGTTCAGCGTCGAGTTCGAGTGTGGGGCCGGAGCCGAGGCAAAGCTGCGGCGCGCGCAGGCGCTGCTCGCGCACGCCGCGCCGGGCGGCGCGCTGCCCGAGGTGTTCGAGCGGGCGCTGGACGCGCTGATCGAGCGGCTCGAGAAGCGCCGCTACGCCGCGACCGACCGGCCGCGCTCACGCCCGGCGCGCGCGAGCACGAACCCGAGACACATCCCGGCGGAGGTGAAGCGCGCGGTGCGAGAGCGCGACGGCGACCGCTGCACGTTCGCGAGCGCGGACGGTCAGCGCTGCGAAGAGCGCGGGCTGCTCGAGTACGACCACGTGGTGCCCGTGGCGTGCGGCGGCGAGTCCACCGCCGCGAACCTCCGGCTGCGCTGCCGGACACACAACCAGCACGCCGCCGATCGGGCGTTCGGCGTGGGGTTCATGGAGCGCAAGCGTGAGGAGGCGAAGCAGCGCGCCGCCGCGAAGCTCTCCGCCGCACGGGCCCGGGACGCGGCACGCGAAGCAGCAGCGAAGGCCCGCGAAGCCGAGCGCGCCCGCAAGGAAGCGCACGCGCGCGAACTGGCCGCGAACGCCGAGGCCCGCGCGCGGGCCGAGGAAGTGATCCCGTGGCTGCGCACGCTGGGCGTGAGCCTGGCCGAAGCGCGCAAGGCCGCGGCGACATGCGAAGCGCTCGCCGGCGCACCGCTCGAGCAGCGCGTGCGCCACGCGCTCAGGCACCTCGCACCCCCGGGCGCGCGAACGTTCGCGCCCGTCACCGCGGCGCCCGCGTGAAGCGCGAAGCCCGGGTGACCGAAAGAAGGCGGCGGGCCCGCTCGAGCCCGCCGCCCGCGATGCTGGCCGCCCTCAGCCGCGTGGCGTCAGTTCGCCGTCGCCACCTTGAACGGCACCGACGCCCGCGTCGTGTCCCAATCGAGGCGCAGTTCGCCGCCCTCGGGCGTCGGCTCGATACCGATCGTGAAGCGCTCGACCGGCGACGACAGCGTCTCCACCTTCATGTCCACCGAGAAGAGGTCCTTCTCCTGCTTGTGGTCGGTGCCCCACTGGCCGGTCTCGGAGTTCACCATGAGCTTCCAGCCGGACGGCGACGGCACGGTCCAGAGCGTGTACGTGCCGGGCGGCAGCGTCACCGAGCCGAACGCGAGCGCGCGGTCGGTGCGGAACTGCGTCGCGGCGTTGGCGCCGGTGCGCCAGACCTCGTTCCAGGGCACGAGCGCGCCGAACACCGCGCGGCCGCGCTTGGAGGGCCGGCCGTAGTCCACCCACAGCTCGGCGCCGCCCGCGCTCGCCTTCACGGTGTCGCGCACCGACAGCGCGCCCATCGCGCCCGAGGCCTTCTCGGCCGCGACCCACGATGCGGTCAGGCCCTCGAGGTCGAGCTTCGCGACGCGCGCCGCGGTGTACTGCGCGGTGCCCGCCAGCGGGCGCGCGCCGAGCACCCGCCCCTCGCGGTCCACGCGCGCGTGGAACAGGTCGCCACGCGAGGTGTGGATCGCGACCGTGTCGCGCCCGAGCCGTGCGAGCGACAGCCAGCCCGTGAGCGCCGTGCCGATGTAACCGACCGGCGTGCCGAGCGTGTCGGCCTTGGAGCGGACGAGCCGCCGCGCCACCTGCTCGTAGGTCGGGAACAGCGTGCCGACCGAGATCAGCACGCCGTCGTCGGGCAGCGCGGCGCGCAGCGTGCGCACGTTCGCGCCGGAGCGGACCTCGGTGATCACCGAGTCGGCCGTGCGCTGGCCCTCGATGCGCTGGACGGCCGGCGCGTCGGGCGCGGCGCCCGGGGCGGTCACCACGATCGAGAAATCACGGATCATGCCCTTCGCGTCGAGCCGGTACTCGTAGCGGCGCTGGAGCACGCGCGGAGCGCGCGTGACCTGCTCGACCACGAGGCGGTCGGCGGTGCGCGTCACCCGCTCGAGGCTGGTGGTGTCGCGGCCGAGCGTCACGACGAAGCCGGCGCGCTCGG
>CAZUEM010000289.1:0-3085 GCA_964619155.1 uncultured bacterium | reverse complement strand
CGCGGGGCCATCCGCTACACTGCCGCGCCCATGCTCCGTCCCTACCTCGCGCTGCCGCGCACCGTCTACGTCATCTGCCTCGGCACCTTCATCAACCGGGCGGGCACGTTCCTGGTGCCGTTCCTGACGCTCTACCTCACCTCGTCGCTGGGGCTGGGGAGCGCGTTCGCGACGCAGGCGATGGGGCTCTACGGCCTCGGCGGCATCCTGGCGTCGCTCACGGGCGGCCAGCTCGCCGACCGCGTGGGCCGCCGCACGGTGATGCTCGCGAGCCTGCTGGGCGGCGCGTCCATCCTGCTCTTCTTCGGGCGGCTCTCCTCGCCGCCCGCGATCCTCGCGGCCGTGCTCGCATTCTCGTTCCTCGGCGAGATGTACCGCCCGGCCTCGATGGCGATGCTGGCCGACCTGACGACGCCCGAGCAGCGCCCGTCCGCGTTCTCGCTCGTCTACCTCACGGTCAACCTCGGCATGACGGTCTCGCCCATCGCCGGCGGGCTGATCGCCCAGCACTCGTTCCACTGGCTGTTCCTCGGCAACGCGATGACCGCCACGACCTACGCGGCGATCCTGTTCCTCGCGGTGCGCGAGACGCTGCCCGCGCGCGGCGCGGCCGCCGCCGGGGCGCCGCCGGACGCGCCGCACCTGCCGTTCGGCGAGGTCGCCCTCCGGGTGCTCGGGCACGGCGTGTTCCTGCTCTTCTGCCTCGCGACGCTGCTCGTCGGCATCACCTACATGCAGTCGCACACGACGCTGCCGCTCTACATGAAGGGCCTGGGGCTCGGGCCGCGCGAGTACGGGCTCGTCACGGCCGTCAACGCGGCCATGGTCGTGTGCCTGCAGCTGCCGTTCACGGCGCTCACGGCCCGGCTGCCGCGCGAGGCCATGCTCGTCGTCAGCTCGCTCTTCATGGCCGCGGGGTTCGGGCTCACCGGCCTCGCGACCACGCCGCTGCTGCTCGCGGGCACGGTCGTCTTGTGGACGATCGGCGAGCTGCTGCAGGCGCCCTACCTCTCTTCGGTCGTCGCCGACCTCGCGCCGGCCGACCTTCGCGGCACCTACATGGGCATGATGACGCTGTCGTTCTCGGGGGCGCTCATGGTGGGCGCACCCCTCGGCGGCGCGGTGCTCGAGCGCTTCGGCTCGGGCGCGCTGTGGACCGGCACGCTCGGCATCGGGGTCCTCGGCGCGGCGCTCTACGCGGCGATCGGGTCGGCGGTGCGGCGCGCCCGCGGCGCCAACGCCGCCGCGATCGCCGCCGCGCCCGCAGGCGGCGCGCCTTGAGCGCGACGCGCGGCCGCCGCGCCTGCTAGAGTGCCCGGCCCATGATCGCGTTCAACAACGTCTCGAAGCAGTACGGCAGGCAGGTCCTGTTCGTCGAAGGGTCGTTCCAGATCGACCCCGGCCAGAAGGTCGGGCTCGTCGGCCCCAACGGCGCGGGCAAGACCACCGTGTTCCGCCTCATCCTCGGCGAGGAGAGCCCCGACGAGGGCGACGTCACGGTCCCGAAGCGCCTGACGATCGGCTACTACCGCCAGGACATGGGCGAGATGTCGGGGCGCTCGGTGCTGGACGAGGCCATCGCCGGCAGCGGGCGGCTCGGCGAGCTGCACCACGAGCTGGAGGCGCTGCAGCACGCGCTGGCCGACCCCGAGCGCGCCGACGAGATGGAGCAACTGCTCGACCGCTTCGGGCACGTGCAGGACGAGTACGAGCGCGGCGGCGGCTACGACCTCGAGACGCGGGCGCGCGAGATCCTGCACGCGCTCGGCTTCGAGGACGCGCAGGTGGACGGCGACGTGGGCGCGCTCTCGGGCGGCTGGAAGATGCGCGTCGGCCTCGCCCGCATCCTGCTCGGGCGGCCCGACGTGCTGCTGCTCGACGAGCCCACGAACCACCTCGACATCGAGTCCATCCTGTGGCTCGAGACGTTCGTGCGCGACTACCGCGGCACCGTGGTGATGACCTGCCACGACAAGGACTTCATGAACCGCATCGTGGACCGCGTGCTCGAGATCGACGGCGGCGAGTTCACGAGCTACACGGGCGACTACGACTTCTACGTCCGCCAGCGCGAGATCGCCGCGGCGAACCGCGAGGCCGCCTACGCGCGGCAGCAGGCCATGCTCGCCAAGGAGCGGCGCTTCATCGAGCGCTTCCAGGCGCACGCCGCCAAGGCCGCGCAGGTGCAGAGCCGCGTCAAGAAGCTCGAGAAGATCGAGATCGTCGAGTTGCCGCGCACGCGCAAGGTCGTGGACTTCCGCTTCCGCCAGCCCCCGCGCTCGGGCGAGGACGTCCTGCAGATGAAGGGCGTCCGCAAGGCCTACGGCGAGCGGGTCGTGTACGACGGCTTCGAGTTCACCGTCCGCCGCACCGAGCGCTGGTGCGTCATGGGCCGCAACGGCGCCGGCAAGACCACGCTGCTCAAGATGGTCGCGGGGCAGGCGGAGCCCGACGCCGGCACGATCAAACTCGGCGCCAACCTCAGGGTCGGCTACTTCGCGCAGCAGGCGCTCGACCTGCTCGACCCGTCACTGAGCGTCTTCGATCAGATCCAGAAGGACTTCCCGCTCGAGGGACAGGGCACGCTGCGCAACCTGCTCGGCGCGTTCCAGTTTTCCGGCGGCGACATCGACAAGCCCGTGCGCGTGCTGTCGGGCGGCGAGAAGTCGCGGCTCGTACTCGCGCGCATGCTGTTCGACCCGCCCAACTTCCTCATCCTCGACGAGCCCACGAACCACCTGGACCTCGAGACCAAGGAGATGCTGGTCGCCTCGCTCAAGGACTTCGAGGGCACGATGCTGTTCGTGAGCCACGACCGCACGTTCCTGAAAGGTCTCTCGAACCGCGTGCTCGAGCTGCGCCCGGGCGATCCCGCGCAGGGCATCGCGGCCGAACCGCCGTTCCCCTACCTCGGCTCGTACGTCGAGTACGTCGAGCGCACCGGCAGCGAAGCGGCGGGCGTGCATCGCTGACCCGGACGGCGGCCCGCCGGGCCGCCGCGCGGAAGTTATTCGTGGCTTCGCCCCCCGGGCCCCCCTATCCTGCGGCGCTCATGGCTCTGGCACCCGGCACCCGGCTCGGCCCC
>CAZUEM010000288.1:0-3092 GCA_964619155.1 uncultured bacterium | reverse complement strand
GCGGCGCCCGCCAGCCGCCGTTCTCCGGCGGAGCGTCGGGCGTCAGCGGCGGGGCTGCGGCGGTCGTTGCACGCGCGCGCACCATACCCCTAGATTGCGTTCCGTGCCCGCTCCCCGCCCCTCCTCGCCGCGCCGCTCCACATGGGCGCGTTCCGCCCGCGGGCGGCCGGCTCCGTGGCCGCGCGGACGCGAGCGGCTGGTGGTCGCGCTGCTCGTGACCGTGCACGTGGCGCTCGCCGTCTGGGGGGCCGCCCGGCAGAGCGTGACGTTCGACGAATACTTCCACCTGCCCGCCGGGGTACTCGGCGCCGCGCAGGGGGAGCTGCGCGCCTCCGCCGTGAACCCGCCGCTCGTGAAGGCAATGGCCGGCGCGGCCGCGGTCGCGGCGGGCGCGCGCGTCCCGACCCGCGAGGCCATCGGCGACGGCGAGCAGGGCCGTGTCGGGGGCGCGTTCATGGACGCGAACGCCGACCGCTACCACCGCGTGTACTTCACGGGCCGCCTGGTGATCGTGCTGCTGTCGGCGCTGCTCGCACTCGTCGTGTGGCGCTGGGCGCGGCGCCTCTGGGGCGCCCGCGGCGGGCTCCTGGCACTGGGCTTCTACGCCCTCGCGCCCGAGGCGCTGGCGCACGCAGGCGTCGTGACGATGGACATGCCGACGGCGCTCGGGTTCACGTTCACGCTGTTCGTTTGGCAGGGATTCGTCCGCGGCGGACGCTGGCGCGCCTGGTGGGCCACGGCGGCCGGTCTCGCGTTCACGTTCCTCGTGCGCTTCACCGCCGTCTTCCTGCCGCCGCTGCTGCTGGTCCTCGCGGCAGTCGAGCTGCTGGCGAAGCGCGCGCGCCGGCCGCGGCGCGTGCTGGCCGGGTTCCTGCTGCTCGGCGCGAGCACGCTGGCGGCCCTGCATGCGGGTTACCTCGGTGGGACTTCACTCGCGCCGCTGCGCGAGATGCCGTTCCAGTCCGAGTCCTTCCGCTCGCTGCAGGCCCGCTGGCCGGAGGCGCGGCTGCCGCTGCCGGACATCTGGCTGCTCGGTTTCGACCGGCAGGCGGTCGAGTCCCAGGCCGGGCGTACGCCGAGCTACCTGTTCGGCGAGTTGCGCCCCGAGGCGCCGCTCGAGTACTTCCCCGTCGCGCTCGCCGTGAAGTGGCCGCTCGGCTTTCTCGCCGCGCTGGCGCTGCTCCTCGCCTACGGCGCCCTGCGCCGACCGCGGCCGCGCCGCTGGCTGTGGCCGCTCGCGCAGGCGGCCCTCTTTCTGTTCGTCGCCATGTTCGTGGGCCGCCTCGGCATCGGCATCCGCTACGTGCTGCCCGTCGTGCCAGCGTTCGCCGTGCTGCTCGGCGCGCTCGGCGCCGCGCGCGCCGGGGACGCACGCGCCTGGCGGGCGCTCGCCACGGCGCTCGTGCTCGTGCAGGCGGTCGAGGCGGGGACGAACTCGCCGTGGCACCTGTCCTTCTTCAATGCCGCGGCCGGCGGCCCGGCGAAGGGCCAGTGGATCGTCAACGACTCGAACGTGGACTGGGGACAGGGCCTGATCGCCCTGCGCGACGAGTTGCGCCGGCGCGGCATCGCGAAGGTCCACCTGCTCTACCACGGCACCACCGATCCCGCCGTGTACGGCATCGACTACGTGCCCTACCTCGGCGGCACGCCGGGTCCGGAGAGCGACTGGCTCGCGATCAGCAGTTTCTTCTTCGTCGGGCAGCCGCACCGCGTCCGCACGCGGGAGGGCCTGACGCCCGGCTTCGTGCGCGTGGACTGCCGCGCGCTGTGGCTGCGCCGGCCCGAGGCCATGCCGGCCGGCAGCATCCTGCTTTTCCGCTACCGCTGAAGCCCCGCGGCGCCTGCGCTCAGTGCAGGAACGAGCGCTGAAACCACTGCAGGCCCCAGGCGCCCGCGGCCGCGCCCCACAGCGCCAGCGCGACCACCAGCGCCTTCGGAGCGCGCGCGGCGCCGAACGAGGCCACGACGAGCGCCGGCACGATGCCGTCGAGGGCGAAGCGCTGCCCGAACTGCACCCAGCCGTCGTTGTAGTAGAGGAGCGAGGGCAGCGACGCGAGCGCGAACGTGGCCGCGGCCGCCCACTCGAGGCGCGCGACCCGGCGCGGCCACAGCGCGAGCAGCAGGTAGGGCGTCGTCAGCAGCAGGCTCATGCCGTGCGGGTCGGGCGCGAGCCGGCCGTCCTGCCAGAGCGGCGGCCGCGCGAGCCACCCCCACAGGTTCGCGGGCAGGAAGTGGAGCGAGAAGCGCCCGTACTGCGCCACGCGCTTCTCGAACTCCTCGCCCATCAGGATGTAGTGGTAGCCCGCGTCGAGCGGCGAGCCGAAGCGCGCCCAGTTGTAGGCGCCGTGAAGCGCCGCGGCCGCGACGATCGGCAGCGCGAGCCCCAGCCATTCCCGCGCGCCGGGCGACGGCGCCCCCGGCGTGCGCTCGCTCCGCGTGGCGAGCAGGAAGGCCGCCAGCGGCAGCGCCAGCGTGGTTGTCGATCGCGTGAGCACGGTCAGGCCGAGCAGCAAGCCGGTGGCGAGCGGCCGCCCCGCCGCTGCGGCCCACAGGGCCCCGGCCTGCAGCGCGGTGGCGGTGATCTGGGCGTGCAGCCAGACGTTGCCGAGCGCCGCGCCGTAGTGCATCGCCGTGCCGAGCGCGAGCGTCAGCGTGACCGCCGCGATGCGCACGCGGTCCTTCGGGCCGTGCAGCGCCACGACGAGGCCGTGGAACGCCCACACGCCCGCGAGTGCGGTCAGCGCGAGCACGAGTACGTCGGGCGCCCCGCGCTGGAAGATCGGCACAAGCGGCATGAGCGGCAGCGCCGGCAGCGGTCCGAATACGACGTACAGGCGATTTCCCACGAGCGCCATGTCGCCCGCGTCGTTCGGCGTGCGGAGCAGGTGCAGCTGGCCGTTCAGGAACGCGTCGGCGAGGTACGTGTAGTGCGCCCAGTGCGAGTGCCGCAGCAGGCCGCCGGCGCCGAACCACCAGGCCGCGAACACGGCGGCGAGCAGCAGCCAGGGAAACGGCGTGCGTGGGCGGGCCGCGTCCGGCGGCGCGGCGGCCGGGGCTTCGGGGCGGGAGCGCTTGCGGGACATGGGCGC
>CAZUEM010000287.1:0-3094 GCA_964619155.1 uncultured bacterium | reverse complement strand
ACCCCGGTCGCGCGCACGTGCCTCCGGGCCGCCGGGACCGCGTCGGATGCCCCGCCACCGCCCGGGGTGGGGCGCTCCGCGCACGCACCCCGGTCGCGCACACGTGCCTCCGGGCCGCCGGGACCGCGTCGGATGCCCCGCTACCGCCCAGGGTGGGGCGCTCCGCGCACGCACCTCGGTCGCGCACACGTGCCTCCGGGCCGCCGGGACCGCGTCGGATGCCCAGCCACTACCCGGGGTGGGGCGCCCGTTTGATCACTCGGACAGCGCGATCGTGATGCTGCCGTCGCCGCTTCTCAGGCGGAGGGGGACGGCGCCGCCGTTGAGGGCGCCGGCGAGGGCGTGGTTGCGGATCGCGCCCTTCGTCTCGATGGGCAACTCCACCTTGAGCGGGCCCTCGCGCGAGGCGGCGTCCAGCATGGCGCGCAGGTCGCGCGGGATGCGGAGCAGCAGCGGGCCCTCGCCGGTCTCGAGGCTCCACGGGCCGCCGGGCTGCGAGCCGCGCAGGACCGTCGCCTCGAGACGGCCGTCGCCGGTGCGCAGGTCGAGGTGATCGAACCGGCCGCCGACCTTGAGACGGCCGTCGGTCGTGCGCGCCATCAGCGAGCCGTCGAGGCTGTCGGCGTCGATCGAGCCGTCGCCGCTCCACAGCACGAGCGTGCCCTTGAGGCCGTTCGCGCGGATGCGGCCGTCGCCGGTCTCGAGCGAGACACGGCCCTCGAGCGGTTCGCAGGTGATGCCGCCGTCGGTGGTGCGCGCCGACAGGTCGCAGTTCGCGGGCACGGTGACGTCGATCGTGTACTTCGTCTCGATCCCGCCGAAGACCACCCAGTGCGAGCGCTCGCGCGCCTCGATCCGGATGGCGTCCTTCGCCTGCTCGAGCACGACGCGCGGCTCCTTCACGCCGCTCGACATGCCCCAGGTGCGCGCGGAGAAGTGGACGTGCGCCTTCACGACCCCGGGCTCGCCGCGGCGGATGCGCACGGTGGCGTCGTCGGTGACGATCCGGACGACGGGCGCGCCCGCGACGTTCCAGGACTTCGTCCAGTCGCGCACCCGCGCGGCATGGGCGGGAGCGGGGCCGGCGAGCGCGGCGAGGGCGAGCAGGACCGCGGCGGCGGGCATCGGGCGCATGGGAACCTCCGGGTGGAAGCGACGGTCGCCCGGGCTACGGCCCGGCGCGTGGCCGGGTTGCAGGCGTCCCCCGGACGCCCGCGCGCCGCTCCCGCGCGCCCGCCCGCGACGGGCCGCGCGGCCCCCTACTGGAGGGGCCCGAACTTCCTCCCGAAGAAGTCGCCGTCGTTCCAGCGCGGGGCCGCCGCCCCGTCGGCGGCGAGCCACGTGGCGAGGAACATCATGCGCGTGAAGCGCGCCCCGCTCTCCCAGTCGAACGGCTGGCTCATGTCGTCCGCGGGCGAGTGGTAGTGCTCCCGCGTCCAGTGCCGGAGTTCGTCGAGGGCCTCCGGCGTGCCGTCCCCGCCCGAGACCGGGAAGATCGCGGGGATGCCCTGCTTCACGAACGAGAACTGGTCGCTGCGGACGAACACGACCTCCTGCGGCACGGGGTCGGGCACGACCCCGAGGCCCGCGAGCTTCGCGGCGCGCTCGACGATCGGTCCGAGCGAGGAATGCTCGGCGCCGAACGCGATCACGTTCGTCAGCGGCCGCAGCAGCATGACCATGTCGAGGTTCAGGTTGCCGACCACGGCGAGGTCCGCCGGCGCGGGGCGCCGCGCGAAGAAGTCGGAGCCCTGCAGGCCCTTTTCCTCGGCCGTGACCGCGACGAACAGGATCGAGCGCTTCGGCCGCACGCCGAGGCGCGAGAACGCCCGCGCCACCTCGAGCAGCATCGCCGTGCCGGTGGCGTTGTCGTACGCGCCGTTGTGGATCGAGTCGCCGTTCACCGGGACGCCGATGCCCAGGTGGTCGAGGTGCGCGGTGAGCACGATGGCCTCGTGCGCGAGCTTCGGGTCCGAGCCGCGCAGCAGGCCGATCACGTTGGGGCTCGCCGCCGGGGCGTGGCGCGTGACGACGCGCGCGCGCACACGCGGCTCGAGCGGAAAGCCCCCCGCGACGCTCGACTCGGCCGCGGCCGCCGCGTCGGCGAGGAAGCGCGGCGCGCCGGTGAAGACCGCGGCGACGCCGTCCGGCGAGAGCCGCCCGCCCAGCTCGAGCAGCGCCTGCACGTTCGCGGGCGCGCCGCCCTCGTCGGTCCAGCGGAACGCCGGCAGCCGCGACTGGCGCAGCGAACGCTCCCAGGGCTGCTGCGCCTGCTCGGAGGGCTTGAGCATCTGCAGCACGCCGACCGCGCCGCGCGAGGCGGCCGCCTGCTCCTTGACCGCCTGGCTCGAGTAGTACGCGCGCTCGTTGTGCGGAAAGCGCGGCGGAGCGCCGCGGAACTGCACGACCACCTTGCCGCGCACGTCGAGGTCCGCGTAGTCGTCGTGCCCGAGTTCGGGCGCGCTCACGCCGTAGCCCGCGAACACGAGCGGCGCGTCGGTGGACCACGTCTCGCGCAGGAAGTCGGGCGAGAGGATCGCGTCGCGCCCGAGGACGAGCGGTTGTTCGGCCTCGCCGCGGACGAGCGCCAGCGTCGAGCGCGCCTCGTCCACGGCGGCGCGCCGAAGCGGCACGCGCTGGAAGAACGCCGAGTCGCCCGCGGGCTCGAGCCCGAGCGCGGCCATGCGCGCGGCGACGTACGCGGCGGCGAGGTCGTAACCGCGCGTCGCCGTCGCGCGGCCCTCGAGCATGTCGTCGGCGAGGAACGCCACGTCGGCGTGCAGCCGCGAGCTGGCGATCCCGGCGGCGGCGGCGCTCACCGCCGCCGGGATCGAGGCGGGCGCGGCGGCGCGTGCGGCCGGGGCCGCGCCGTGCGGGCGGCCGGGGAGCGCCGCGAGCAGGACGGCGGCCGCGGCGAGCGCGGCGAAACGGGGGCGGTGCGGGCGGGTCGTCTGCACGGGAACCTCGCGGTCGTGAACTCGAAGCGGGCCGGGGTCCCAGCGTATCGGACGGCACGCGGCCCGGCACCCGCCGAATGCATTGTGCTCCGGGGATTGGTGATGGTGGCGAGTCGCGGGGGCTGTGGGGGTGGCGG
>CAZUEM010000286.1:0-3170 GCA_964619155.1 uncultured bacterium | reverse complement strand
TGAGCAGCGTCAGCCACTGGAAGGCGGCCGGCATGCTCGAGACCGGGAACATGAATCCCGAGAGCAGCATGAGCGGCATGAACAGCATGAACGAGGCGAGGAAGGCCTCCTGCTGCGTGCTCGAGACCGTCGAGATCAGCAGGCCCAGCCCGAGGGACGAGAGCAGGAACAGGCCCGCCGCCAGGAGCAGCAGCAGGAAGCTGCCCGTGAACGGGACCCCGAACCACAGCAGCGCGATCCCGGTGATAAGGGCCATGTCGAACAGGGCGATGGCCGCGAACGGCAGCGTCTTGCCGGCGATCAGCTCGCCCGGCGTGATGGGGCTCACCATGAGCTGCTCGAGCGTGCCGACCTCGCGCTCGCGCACGACCGCGAGCGCGGTGAGCAGCAGGCTGATGAGCAGCATGATGGAGCCGATCACGGCGGGCACGTTGAAGATCCGCGACAGCAGCGCGGGGTTGTACCAGGCGCGCTCGCGCAGCTCCACGGGCGCGCGGAAACCAGCGCCCGCGGCGGCGAGGCCGTGGCTGCGCACGATCTGCTCGGCGTAGCCCAGCGCCACCGTGGCCACGTTGGAGTTGGTTCCGTCCACGAGCACCTGCACCGAGGCGCCCGCGGGTCCGTGCAGGGTGGCCGCGTAACCGGCCGGGACCTGCAGGCCGACCACCGCGCGGCCCCCGTCCAGCGCCGCGACGAGGTCCCTCGGCCGGTCGGAGCGCCCCACGACCCGGAAGTACCCGGACGAGGTCATGCTCTCGACCAGCGCGCGCGAGGCGGCGGTCCGGTCATGGTCGACGACGAACATCCGAGTGTTCCGCACGTCCGTCGAAACGGCGTACCCGAACACCATGAGCTGGATGATGGGGGAGACGAACACCAGGCGGAGCAGCTTGGGGTCGCGCCGCAGCCCCAGCAGTTCCTTGGCGGCGAGCGCCAGCGCCCGCTCCACGCCCTCGCCGATCATCGCTGCAGCTCCTTGCGGAACGCCCGGATCGCGAGCCCCACGCCCGCGACGGCGAACGCGATCATGAAAAGCGCCTGCGACCACAGGACGTCGGCGCCGATGCCCTTGAGGAAGATGCCGCGCGTCACCACCAGGAAGTAGCGCGCCGGGACGATCGAGCTGATCGCCTGCAGCGGGGGCGGCATCACGTCGATGGCGAACATGAACCCCGAGATCAGGAACGCCGGCAGGAACGTGGCCACCATGGCGATCTGGGTGGCGAGCATCTGCGACTTCGCGACCGCGGAGATGAAGACGCCGAGCCCGAGCGCGCCGGCGAGGAACAGGAACGACAGCCCCACGAACAGCGCCGCGTCCCCCCGGAACGGCACGCCGAACAGCAGCAGCCCGAGCACGGTCGTCACGGCCACGTCCACCATGCCGACGCCCAGGTAGGGGAGCAGCTTGCCGAGCACCACCTCGGCGCGGGTCACCGGCGTCGCGGCCAGCTGCTCCATCGTGCCGCGCTCCCACTCGCGGGCGATCGTCAGCGAGGTGAGCATCGCGGCGATGATGGACATGATTACGGCGATGAGCCCCGGCACGATCATGTTGCGGCTCGCCAGTTCCTCGTTGTACCAGACGCGGCTGCGGGTCGTGACGGGAAGCCGCGCGGCGGGGCCCACGAGGCCCTCACGGCCGGCCCACTGCTGGACGACCGCGCGCACGTAGCCGAGCGCGATGGTGGCGGTGTTGGCGTCCGAGCCGTCCACGAGCACCTGCAACGGCGCGGGGCGCGGCCCGGCGAGGCCGGCCTCGAAGCCGGGCGGCACCACGACCGCGACGCGGGCCTCGCCGCGCTCGAACGCCCGGGCCACGTCCGCGGTGCGCCGCAGGCGGCCCTCGAGCCGGAAGTAGCCCGAGGCTGTGAACGCCTCGACCAGCGCGCGGCTCTGCGCGCTGCGGTCGTGGTCCACCACGACCATCTCGAGGTTGCGCACGTCCCAGGTGATCGCGTAGCCGAAGAGCACGAGCAGCACCACCGGCAGCGCGAACGCGAGGATGAGGCTGCGCGGGTCGCGGCGGAGCTGGATCCACTCCTTGCGCGCGATCGCGAGCAGCCGTGCGCGCCGCAGAGGGCCTTGCGGCCGGACCGCGGGGGGCGCGCCGACGGGCGGGAGCTCGCGCGCCTCAGCCATCGATCACCCCTCCGGAGTCCTGCACCGCGGCGATGAAGACGTGCTCGAGCGTGGGCTCGATGCGCTCGAGCGTCGCGGCGGCGAGGCCGCGCCCGGCGAGGCGCTCGCGCAGCGCGGGCAGGGCGCCCTCGTCCGCCAGCGTCACGTGGACGGCGCGGCCGAACAGGCCCGCCGCGCGCACGCCGGGCAGGTCGCGCAGCGCCTCGACCACCTCGATCCCGTGCGGCGCGCGCACCTCGATCACCGGCTCGCGCAGGCCGCGGCGCAACTCGGCCGGCCGGTCGAGCGCCACCAGCCGCCCGCGATTCATGAGCGCGAGGCGGTGGCAGTACTCGGCCTCCTCCATGTAGTGCGTGCTCACGAACACGGTCGTGCCCTGGTCGGCGAGGTCGTAGATCAGCTCCCAGAACGACCGCCTCGAGATGGGGTCCACGCCGGAGGTGGGTTCGTCGAGCAGCAGCAGCGGCGGACGGTGGAGCACCGCGGTGCCCAGGGCGAGGCGCTGCTTCCAGCCGAGCGGCAGCTCGCCGGTCAGGCGGGCGCGGTGCTCGGCGAGCCCCGACATGGCCAGCACCCAGTCGCGCCGGTCCGCGCGCTCGGCGCGCGGCACGCCGTTCAGGGCCGAGAAGAACTCGATGTTCTGCTCGACGGTCAGCTCCCCGTAGAGCGAGAAGAGCTGGGACATGTAGCCGACCTTGCGCTTGATTCGCTCGGTCTCGCGCAGCAGGTCGTGGCCCGCGACCGTGCCGCGGCCCGCGCTCGGGCGCAGCAGGCCGCACAGCATGCGCAACGTCGTGGTCTTGCCGGCGCCGTTGGGGCCGAGGAAGCCGAACACCTCGCCGCGGCGCACCGACAGCGTGACGCCGTCCACGGCGGTGAACGCGCCGAACGTGCGCGTGAGCCCCTCGACCTCGACCACGCTGCCGTTCGCGGGCGGGGCGGCCGGCGCGCTCACGCCGCGCTCCCGGCGCCCGCGGCGTCGGCCTCGGCGACGCGGTCCATGAAGACGTCCTCGAGCGAGGGCTCGA
>CAZUEM010000285.1:0-3185 GCA_964619155.1 uncultured bacterium | reverse complement strand
CCAAGGAGCACGCGATGAACCGCCAGATTCACCTCGCGATGTGGGACCAGCAGCGCATGCGGCACGGCATCACGCTGCGCGTCCTCGACCAGATCCCCGCGGACAAGATCGCCAGCCACCCGATCGCGGGCATGCGCTCGCCGCTCGAGCTGGTCGTGCACATGTACACCGGCGCGCAGATGTTCTCCGAGGCCGCCGTGAAGGGCGCCTTCGGCCACTACGACGACAAGGCCGCCGCCGCGGGGCTCACGAGCAAGGAGCAGCTCGTCGCGTTCGTGAACGAGGCGTGGGCCGCGGCGGACGCGAACGCGAAGGCGGCCACCGACGCGTCGCTCGCGACCGCGATCAAGACCCCGTGGGGTGACTTCACCGGCGCGGCGATGATGGGCATCCTCTACGATGAGTACCTGCACCACCGCGGCCAGCTCTACGCGTTCGTGCGCGCGCTGGGCAGCGAGCCGGTGATGATGTGGGATTTCGACCACAACGCCGACGCGTACAAGCCGGGCGTACACGCGCAGGCCTGATCCCGCCACGACCGAACGACGAGGCCCGGCCGCCGCGGGGCGGCCGGGCCTCGCGCATGCGTGAAACGCCCTAGCCTGCGGCGGACGCGGCCGGCGGCGGGAAGGCGAGCGTCGCGAGGATCCGCTCGAAGCGCGGCTCGCCGCGCAGCGGATCGAGGCGCGGATGGACACGCGCCCACACGAGCGCGCGGTCGCGCTCGGCGAGCGCCCGTTCGAGCAGCTCGAGCGCGCTCTCGCGCTCGCCCAGGGCGAGGTGCACGAGGGCCACCGAATGCCGGGTGCTCTCGCCCGACTCGGCGCGCGCGGCGAGGTCGGGCAGCAGCGCGCGCGCCTCGTCGGCCCGGCCGGCGCGAGCGAGCGCGTACACGCGCCCGCCGGCGGCGCGGCCCTTGTGCGGCATGCCGGCGAACGCGGCGTCCAGTTCGCGGAACGCCTCGGCGTGCCGGCCCAGTTCGGTGTAGGTGCGGCCCATGTCCATCCGCGCCCACGTGAAGCCCGGCTCGAGCTCGAGCACGTCGCGCAGCACGCAGGTCGCCTCGTCGTAGCGACGCGCGAAGAACAGCACGTCGGCGAGCGAGGTGCGGATCACGAACGAGAGCGGGTCCAGCTCGACGGCCCGGCGCGCGTGCGACTCGGCCTCGTCGAAGCGGCCCATCGCGGCGAGGAACTCGCCGAACCACTGGTGCGCGGTCGGCCAGTTGGGGCCCGAGGCGAGCGCGCGGCGGAACGACGCCTCGGCCCCGGCCCAGTCCCAGTCGTGGAAGAAGCGCACGAACGCGAGCGAGGTGTGCGCCTCGGGCAGGCCGGGGTCCAGCTCGAGCGCGCGCAGCGCCGCGGCCTTGGCGGACGCGCGCGCCAGTTCGGCGCGCAGCGCGGTCAGGTCGCCGAGGATGTTGAAGGCGTCCGCGACGCCGGCGTGCGCGGCGGCGAACCCGGGCGAGATCGCGATCGCCTCCTGGAACTCGCGCAGCGCCGCGCGCACGTCGTCGGTGGTGCGGCGGTTCCACAGGTGGCGCCCGCGCAGGTAGCGCTCGAGCGCCTCGCCCGCGACGGCGGCGCCGCCGTTCGCGCGCTCGCCCGCGAGCCGCCCGCTCACCTCGCGCGCGATGTCGGCGGCCAGCTCGGCCTGCAGCGCGAGCGCGTCGCCCACGGCGCGGTCGTAGGCGTGCGACCACAGCGTGCGGTCGCCGCGCGCGTCCACCAGCCGCGCGGTCACCCGCACGCGCTCGCCGGCGCGGAGCACCGAGCCCTCGACGACGGCGTCGGCGCCCAGCTCGCGCGCGATCTCGGGAAGCGGCCGGACCGAGCCGCGGAAGCGCATCGCCGACGTGCTCGAGAGCACGCGCACGTCCTCGAGCCGGGCGAGCCGGGCGACGAGCGCCTCGGTCATGCCGTCCACGAAGAAGTCCTGCTCGCTGCGGCCGGAGAGGTTGGCGAGCGGCAGCACGGCGAGCGAGCGGATGCGCGGCGCGGGCGGCGCGGCGGCGCCGGGTCCCGTCCGCAGCGCGGCCGCCAGGTCGGCGGCGCTCGCGAAGCGGTCGGCGGGGCGCGGCGCGAGCGCGCGGCGAAGCACGGCCTCGAACGCATCCGAGAGCCCGGGCACGGACGCGCGCGGCGGCGCCGGCCCGGCGTTGTGGATGGCGTAGAGCAGCGACGCCGCGTCGCGCCCCTCGAACGGCAGCCGCCCGCACACCGCGCGGTAGAGCAGCACGCCGAGCGACCACAGGTCGGCGCTCGCGTCGCTCGAGGCGTGCTCGAGCCGCTCGGGCGCCATGTAGGCGAGCGTCCCCGCGAACCGCGAGCCGTCGCCGCTCGAGGGCCCGAGCGGCGAGGCCTCGGGGTCCAGCCAGCGCGAGAGGCCGAAGTCCACGATGCGCGCGCGGCCGCCGGGCGAGAGCACGACGTTGCCGGGCTTGAGGTCGAAATGCGCGATGCCGAGCGCGTGCAGCGCCCCGAGAGCATCGGCGAGCTGAACGCCGATCGAGGCGGCCTCCGCCTCGGGCAGGGCCCCGCGCGCGAGGCGCGCCTCGAGCGTTTCGCCGGGCACCAGCTCCATGACGATGAAATCGGTCGTGCCGTCGGTCGCGAACTCGTACACCGCGCCGATGCCGGGATGGCTGACGCGCGAGGCGGCCACCGCCTCGCGCAGGAACTCGCGCCGCGCGGCCGGGTCCGACAGCGCGCCCTCGGGCAGCAGCTTGAGCGCCACCTCGCGCTGGAGCCGCTCGTCGCGCGCGCGATAGACGACGCCCATGCCGCCGGCGCCGATGCGCTCGAGGATGCGGTAATGCGTGAGGCGTTCGCCGACCATGGGATGGATCCGGGCCGGAAGGAAACCGCGGGAACGACCGCGCGACTGTACTACGGCATGCCGTACGCGAGCAGCGCGATCGCGGCCATGGCCACCGCGACGCCCGCCTTCTGCAGCCACGAGAGCCGCTCGCGCAGCACGAGCTGCGCGAGCACGACCGTGCTCGCGGGCGCGAGCGAGACGAGCGTGGCCACGAGGCTCAGCGGGCCGCTGCGCGAGGCCAGCCAGAACAGCAGGTTGGCCGCGACGTCGAACGCGCCGCACCCGGCGATCGCCGCCCACACCGCGCGCGGCGCGGCCGGCCGCTCGCGGCGCGCCGCGAGCACGAGCCCGAGCGTGGCAGCGCC
>CAZUEM010000284.1:0-3190 GCA_964619155.1 uncultured bacterium | reverse complement strand
GCGAAGGCGGGCTCGCCGCGCTGCCCGCGCCGCCCGCGGCGCTGCCCTCCGCCTGGGCCGCGGACGCCTTCGCCACGCACGGCGCGAACGGCGCGGCCCTCGGCGCGCTCGCGCTCGCGGCTCTCGCCGGCGCGGCGCTCGCCTGGTGGAGCACGCGGCGCCACCTCGAGGCCGCGCTCGACCGCACGCAGGAGGCGCCGCGGCGCGTGGCCGGCGCCCGCGCCCCGCGGGTCGCGGGTTCGTGGCTCGCGGCGTTCGTCGCGCGCGACGCGCGGCTCTTCGGCCGCCAGTGGACGGTCGCGGCCGACGTGGTCGCGGCCTCGCTGCTGTGGATGCTGCTGCCGCTCGTCTCCGTGCCGCTCTGGCCGGTCGCGGGAGCGACGCTCGCGCGCGCGATGCTCGTGCTGCTCGCGCTCGGGATCGGCTACGAGGTCGGCGCGCGCGCTCTCGCGCTCGAGCGCGAGGGGCTCCCGTGGTCGCGCCTGGCCCCGTCCGGCGCGGGCCGCTGGATCGCGGGACGGCTCGCGGGCGTGGCCCTGCTCGCCCTGGCGCTGATCGTCCCGGCCGGGGCGGCCGTGGCCATCACCTTCCGGATTCCCATTGCGGCCCTGCCCGCCCTCGCGGAGTGGACCCTGTCCGCCGCGGCCCTGTCGATCGCGCTCGGCCTGCTGACCGGGGCGCTCTTCGCCGACCCGGCCTGGAACCACCCCCGGGCGATGCTCGGGCCGGCGGGCCGGCTGGCCGGAACGCTCCTCCTGGTGGCGCAGTCCGTCCTGTGGCTTGGGCTTGGCGCTTCGCCCCTGGCGCTTCCAGCCGGGGCGCTGCTCGGCGCGAGCGTGGTGGTCTCGGCGATCATCGCGGCCGGGGCCGGGGCCGCCCTCGCGCGCCGCCAGCTCTGAAGGTCCGCCGACCGGTTTAGCGAGGCTGAATCCCGGCAGGCTGGAGTAACGGCAACTTCAATCGCGAAAAGCAACTATGGCGTTGCCAAGTCGGGGTCAGGAGGCGATACTGCGGACCGAGAACTCCTCTTCGATCGAGGAGCCCCCGTCTCTGTAAGCAGGCAGCATGGAATCTCGCTCTGACCCCAGCGGAGCGTGTTCCCGTTTGGCACTCGATGCGTCGCGCGTGGCCCCCCGATGACACGCCCGGCGACCTCGGGGCTTTGGCGTCAGTGTCCGGACGGAAAGCACACGCGACTTCGCTGAAGTTTCACCCACCGGGAGGTGCTCGATGAAGAGACTGCCACGCTTGGTTCTTTTCGCCGCACTCGCTCTCTTCGCCGTGCCGGCCCAGTCCGCCACGCGTGAGTTCCTGTGCGGTTTCACGGGGTACGACTACGTGTTGCCCGCGGTCCCCGGCGGACCGGGCATCCCGACGCCGTTCCTCGCGCTCAACGACGAGTACTGCGCGGTCGGCTTCGTGACCTCGATGAGCCCGCTGCTCGCCGGCGTCACGAATCCCGCGGACGAGCACACGTTCCACCTCTCCGAGGCGATGGCGTCCTCGATCTACTGGGACGGCGCGATCCTCGAGGTGGTCTTCGCCCCGCACGCGCGGTTCCGTCTCTACGAGGACGCGAACCACAACGCGGCCTACGGCGTGAACCCGGTCAACGCGACGGCCCCGTCCACGTTCACCGACGGCACGCTCATCCTGGGCGCGGACATCGTGAACCTGGTGCTCGTGTACGACTACACGATCAACTCGGGCAACTTCGACTGCCAGGCCACGCTCGACGAAGGTTCGCAGCTCGGCACCATTCCCGTCGCGCAGCGCTCCGGCTGGGTCATGAGCGGCACCGCGGGCCGTCCCAATCAGACGATCCCGGACGGCTACGTGAACCAGCTCAGCGGCGAAGTCCAGATTCCCGCCGTCACCCCCGCGGCGCATCGTTCGTGGGGTTCCATCAAGCACCTGTACCGCTAGCCAAGCCGAGTCCGACGACTCGCCCCACGGGAGGTAGCACATGAAGAGGATCATCGGGTTGGCGGCCTTGATCGCGGTGCTCGCACCAGCGTTCCTGGTTCCCCACGCCAGCGCGCAGTGTGTTTCCGGAACCGGTACGAACATCCTGTTCAAGTGGGACGCCAACGGCTTCTCGTACGAGGGCCCGAACGCGTACACGAACTACATGTCGCCCGCGGGCAACGTGCTCACGAACGTCGCGGCGATCACGCTGTTCTGCGGCCCGCTCGCCGGGTACGACCCGAACAACCCCGCCCTCGAATACACGATGGTGTGGACCGGGCTCGTCTCGAGCGGCACGACGACGGCGCCGTTCGGCTCGAGCGGCATGCGCTACAACACGGTCTACACGGGCGGCGCGTTCGCCGTCTACGAAGGACCGGTCAACGCGCGGCCGTACACGGCGGCGACGGTGCCGCTCCCGGCCGTCGCGCTCCCGCAGTACGCCGAGGGCACGGTCCTGCTGAGCGGCGCGGTGGACTCGCTGATCACGCAGGTCACCGTGAACAGCCTCGGCAGCGTGAGCGGCTCGTTCCGCGGCCGCTACCGCATCACGGGCGGCACGCACCAGAACGACTTCTGCGGCGGCCAGCAGGTGGCCGCGCTGATGGACGGTCTCTGGTACGCGGCCAACCCGCCGGCGGGCTACACCGGCCACAGCAACGGCAAGTTCGACGCGCCGGACTGCACGACGCCGACCAACTCGGCCAGCTGGGGACGGATCAAGACGCTGTATCGGTAGGCGGCCCCTTGCCGCTCCCGCGCCCGGCGCCCTCGAGGTGCCGGGCGCGGCGCTTTTCCGGCCGCGGCCTTGACGCCGCGGGCCCGCCCGCCGTGAACTGCCCGCCATGACACCCGCCCCCGGATCGCGCCGCGTGCTCGCGGTGGTGCCCGACCTGTTCTTCGCCGCGAAGATCGAGGCGGTGGCGAAGGCGGCCGGCGTGGCGGTCGTCTTCGCCGCGCCCGCGGCCGCGGCCGCCGCGTGCGCGGCCGATCCGCCCGCCCTCGTCCTGCTCGACCTGCACGCCGGGCCCGGCGTGCCGGCGCTGGTGCGGGCGCTCAAGGCCTCGCCCGCGACCCGCGGCGTGCCGCTCGTCGGCTTCCACTCGCACGTGGACGTCGCGACCCGGGAGGCGGCGCTCGAGGCCGGGCTCGATCGCGCGCTGCCGCGCTCGGCGTTCGTCGCCCGGCTGCCCGCGCTGCTCGCGGGCGAGCCCGCCGGCGG
>CAZUEM010000283.1:0-3250 GCA_964619155.1 uncultured bacterium | reverse complement strand
CGTGCCCTGCACGATGCCCTGCGAGCCGATGTAGATCCACGAGCCCGCGGTCATCTGGCCGTACATGATGAGGCCCTTCTTCTCGAGCTCCCAGAAGTGCTCCCACGTTCCCCAGCGCGGCACCAGGTTCGAGTTCGCGATCAGCACGCGCGGCGCGTGCGGGTGCGTGCGGAACACGCCGACCGGCTTGCCCGACTGGACGAGCAGCGTCTCGTCGTTCTCGAGCGCGCGCAGCGAGGCGACGATGCGGTCGAACGCCTCCCAGTTGCGCGCCGCCCTGCCGGTGCCGCCGTACACCACGAGGTCGTCGGGGCGCTCGGCCACGTCCGGGTCGAGGTTGTTCATCAGCATGCGCAGCGCGGCTTCCTGGATCCAGCCCTTGCACGACAGCTGCGTGCCGCGCGGCGCGCGCACGGTGCGCGCGGTGGCGACGGGGTTCACGATCCGAGCACCTCCTCGGCCAGCTTGAGCGGCGCGGCCGACAGCACCCACTTCGCGACGTCCTCGGCGGGGCCGGCCAGCGGGCGGTCCCCTTCGGGCGCCGGGCTCACCCGGCGGATCGCGCCGTAGAGCCGCTCGCAGCCCTCGCCCGCGGTGAGCGGGCGGCGGAACTCGAGCGCCCGGCAGGCGCACAGCAGTTCGAGCGCGACGACGCGCGCGGCGTTCTCGACGACGCGGCGGGCGTGGCGGGCCGCGATGGGCGCCATGCTCACGTGGTCCTCGATGCCGGCGCCGGTCGGGATGGAGTCCACGCTCGCCGGGTGCGCGAGCGTCTTGTTCTCCGAAACGAGGGCGGCGGCCGTGTACTGCGCCATCATGTAGCCCGACTCGAGCCCCGGCGCGGCCGCGAGCACGGCGGGCAGGTCCGAGACGCGCGCGTCCACGAGCCGGTCGATGCGGCGCTCCGACAGGGACGCGATCTCGGCGACCGCGATCTTGAGGTAGTCGGCCGCGAGCGCGACGGGCTGCGCGTGGAAGAGACCCGCCGACACCGTCTCGCCGCCCTCGGCGAAGACGAGCGGGTTGTCGTTCACGCAGTTGAGCTCGTACTCGAGCTGCTGCTCGACGTGCACGATCGCGTCCCACGACGCCCCCATGACGCCGGGGGCGCAGCGCAGGCTGTAGGCGTCCTGCACGCGGCCGCAGCCCTGGTGCGACTCGACGAGCCGGCTGCCGGCCGAATACGCGCGCAGCCGCGCCGCCGCCTCGAGCGCGCCCGGGTAGGGCCGCAGCGCCATGACGTCCTCGCGCGCGGGCTGGAAGCTGCCCATCAGCACCTCGGTGCTGAGCGCCGCGCCGGCCGTCGCCGCCTCCCAGACGCGCTGCGCGTCGGCGCAGGCGAGCGCCGCGAACGCGGTGGAGAACTGCGTGCCGTTGACGAGCGCGAGGCCCTCCTTCGCCTCGAGCACCAGCGGCTGCAGGTGCGCGCCGCGGAGCGCGAGCCCCGCCGGCATGCGCTGGTCGCCGAGCCACGCCTCGCCCTCGCCGATCAGCACCGAGGCCAGGTGCGCGAGCGGCGCGAGGTCGCCCGACGCGCCGACCGAGCCCTGCTCGGGCACGACCGGCGTCACCTGCCGGTCGAGCATCTCGAGCAGCATGTCCACGACCTCGGGGCGGACGCCGGAGCGGCCCTGCGCGAGCGACGCGGCGCGCAGCAGCAGCATGGCGCGCACGACCTCGGGCGGCGCGAAGCGGCCGACCCCGGCGCTGTGCGATCGCACGAGGTTCACCTGCAGCTGGCGCACGTCGTCGGCGGAGATCCGCCGGTCCTTGAGCTCGCCGAAGCCCGTCGTCACGCCGTACACCACGCGCCCCTCGGCGACCGCGCGCTCCACGACCGCGCGGCTCGCGCGCATGCGCGCGCGCGCCTCCGGCGACAGCTCGACCTTCGCACCGTCCCGCGCGACCGCGACCACGTCGTCGAGCGCGAGCCTCGTCTCACCCAGCCGGATCACGATCCCTCCGCCGCTCCGTTGCCCACCGCCGACAGGAACCGCGCGGCTTCGGCCGCCAGTTCGTTCGCGTCGCGCCACAGCGCCGGCTCGACGGGGAGCGCCGCGCGGAACGGCCCGCGGTAGCCCGCCGTCGCGAGCCGCGGGTCGCACACGACCAGCACCCCCCGGTCGTCCGACCTCCGGATGAGCCGCCCGACGCCCTGGCGGAACCGCATCACCGCCTCGGGCACCGAGTCCGCGCGGAACGGATCCTGGCCGCGCTCGCGAAGCCGCTCGCCGCGCGCCTCGACCAGCGGATCGTCGGGCACCGAGAACGGCAGCTTCGCGACCACGAGCAACTCGAGCGCCTCACCCGGGAAGTCGACACCTTCCCACAGGCTTTGCACCCCGAGCAAGACCGCGCCCCGCGCGGCGCGGAAGCGCTCCACGAGCAGGCCCGGCGGGCCGTCCACGTCCTGCGCGAGCAGCAGCCGGTCCGCGGGCAGCAGGCCCGCGAGCCGCGCCCGCGCGCGCCGCAGCCGCTCGTGCGCGGTGAACAGGACGAGCGCGTTGCGCGCCGTCGCGCGCGCGAGCGCCGCGACCACGTCCGCGACCGCGGCCGCCTCGTCGGCGCCGCCGTCGTAGACCGCCACGCGCATCTGCCGCTCGAGCGGGAACGGCGAGGGGTAGCTCGCCCCTTCGTACGGCAGCCCCTGCTCCTCGCCGAGCCCGAGCCGACCGGCCGCCCAGCCGAAGTCGCCGCCGCTCGAGAGCGTCGCCGAGGTGAGCACCGCCGCGCGCGCCGGGGCGAGCAGCTGCGTGCGCGCGAAGCCGCCGATCGAGACCGGCGCCCCGCGCAGCTCGGCGCCCCGGGCCCCCGGCGCGAGCGAGCGCCAGTAGACCCAGTCCGGGTCCGCGGCCTCGGTCAGGTCGGCGAAGTCGCGGTGCAGCTCGTCCCAGCGCAGCGCGACGTTCTCGAGCTCGGCCGCGAGGTCCTCGCCCGCCGCGCCGGCCTCGGCCGCCGCGCACGCGGCGGACGCGCGGCGCATCGCGCCGGCGAACGCGCGGCAGTGCTCGAGCATCACCTCGAGCGCGCCGAGGTCGCGGCCGAGCAGCTCGAGCTGCGAGCGGTAGCGGCGCCGCGCGCCGTAGAGTCCGGTCGGGCCGCCCTCGGGCGCGAGCGAGCCGAACAGCCGCGCCGCGTCCTCGCGCGCCTCCTCGGCGCGCCGCCCGAGCCCCTCGAGGTCGGCGAACAGCCGCTCGCGCGAAGGGTCCGCGGTCATGAGCGGCAGCGCCAGCGCGCGCACGCGCGCGAG
>CAZUEM010000282.1:0-3253 GCA_964619155.1 uncultured bacterium | reverse complement strand
GCGTGCGCCCGCCGGCCCCCTGGTCGCCCCCTCCGGCCGCTCCGCCCGCGCCCGAGGTCCCGCCCGCGCCGGCCCCCGCGCGCCCGAAGCCCGGCTACGTCGCCCGGGTGGACTCGCTCGACTCGGTGGACGCCTCGGTGCTGGCCGGGCGCCGGATCGCGCTCGACCCCGGGCACGGCGGCTTCTTCAAGGGCTCGATCGGGGTGCACGGCACGACCGAGGCCGCGGTCAACCTCGCCGTCGCGCTGCGGCTGCGCGACCTGCTCGCCGCGCGCGGCGCGAGCGTGTTCATGACGCGCGAGAGCGACCGCGACTTCCTCACCCCCGCCGACAGCTCGCTGCGCGCCGACCTCGCCGAGCGCGCCCGGCTCGCCAACGCGTTCGGCCCCGAGCTGTTCGTCTCGATCCACCACAACGCCGACCCGCGCGGGCGGCACGACGTCAACGAGACGCAGACCTACTACAAGCTCGGCGACGAGGGGCCCTCGTACGACCTCGCCAACGACGTGCACCGCGCGCTCGTGCGCAACGTCGGCATCGAGACGCAGCGGCTGCTGCCCGGCAACTTCCTCGTCGTGCGCGCGAGCGAGGGGCCCGCGCTTCTGACCGAGACGAGCTACCTGACGAACCCCGACGTCGAGGAGCGGCTGAGGACCCCCGAGGGCCAGCAGCTCGAGGCCGAGGCGATCTGGCTCGGCGTCGTGCGGTACTTCATGCGGCGGGCGCCGGCCATCGAGGCGTTCGACGCACGCGACGACGAGGGGGCCGCGCCCGACACGCTGCTCGGCTCGGGCCGCCCGCTCTTCTCGGCGCGGATCGCGGGTCCCTTCGACGCCGCGCGGCTGCGCGTGGACGGCGTGGACGCCCCGGTGAGCGCACGCGCCGGCCGGCTCACCGCCCGCCCCGCGCTGCCGCTCGCGGCCGGGCCGCACGAGGCGGTCCTGTCGGTGCGCCTCGCGGGCGAGGGCGCGGCGCGCGAGCGGCGGCTGCGCTTCACCGTGCGCAAGGAGCCGGCGCGGCTCGAGGCCGGGGCCCCCTGGCAGGCGCGCTGGGACGGCCGCGGCGCGCTCGCCGTGCGCGTGCGCGTCACCGACGCCGACGGCCTGCCGCTGCCGGGCCCGCTGCCGGTCGTGCTGCGCGCGCCGCGCGCGGCGCACCTCGTCCCGCGCGAGACCACGCTGGTCGCGACCGACGGCGTGGCCTGGGGCTACCTGCGCGCGGCCGCAGGCCCGCTCCCGCGGCGGTCGCGCGTCGTCCCCGGCCTGCCGCGCGGGACGCGGCCCGCGCGGCCGCCGCGCGTGGACACGCTGGCGATCGAGTTCGCGCCCGGGGCGGACGGGCCGCGCACGGCGTTCGCGACGCTCGTGCCCGGCGGCCGTGCGCTCGCGAACGCGCCCGGCACGACGGGCGCGTGGCCTTCGCACGACGAGGCGAATCGCGACGGCTTCGTCGCCGTGCGCGCGGACGCCGGCGGACTCTTCCGCGCGCCGCGCCTCGCGGGCTTCCGCGCGTTCGGGCCCGACACCGCGTGGCCGCCCCGCTACGCGGCGATCGCGAACGGCGTGCTCCTCGGCCGGCGCATCGCGCTCGACCCCGAGGGCGGCGGCGACGACGCGGCCGGCACGGGGCCCTCGGGCACGCGCGCGGCGGCGTTCAACCTCGAGGTCGCGCGCGCGCTCGCCGGGCTGCTCGAGGCGGCCGGCGCCGAGGTGGTGCTGACACGCCAGGGCGACGCGTCGGTTCCGGAGGTCGCGCGCGTGCAGGCGGCCGAGGACTTCCGCGCCGAGCGCTATCTGCGCATCGGCCACGCCGCCGCGCCGCCCGGCGCGGGGCACTACTTCTCGAGCGCCGCCGGGCGCCGCTGGGCCGCGCGCGTCGCCGACGCGCTGGTCGGGCTCGGGCTCGCCGACTCGCTGCCGGTGCGCGAGAGCGCGAAATACCCGGTCACGATGGCGTCCGCGACCGCGCTGGACGTCGTGCTCGCGCGCGTGGACGACGCGGCGAGCGAGGCGCGGCTGCTCGAACCGGGCCGGCTGCGCGCCGAGGCCTGGGCGCTGTTCGTCGCGCTCGCGCACGACTTCTCCCCCGGCGCGGAGTGGGAGGCCGAGACGCTCGAGGTGCGGGGCCGCGACGGCGCGCCCGCGCCCGGGGCGCTGGTCACGCTCGGCGGCGCGCTGGTCGTGCAGGCCGGTCCCGACGGCGTCGCGCGCTTCGTCCGCACCGAAGCGGGCGCGATCGAAGCCGCGAGCGAGGATCCGCGCGTGGGCGCGCGAACGCTTCTGCTAGACTCCGCGCGCAGTCACCTCCTCTCCGGAGCTCGCTGACCGGCCGGGCCCGCGCAGTTCCACCCGACGTCCCGAGCCTCCGCATGCGTCACGGCATCGACGCCTACTTCCTCGAGATCGCCAGGTTCCATCGCCGCCTGAGCCTGCTCGGCGCGCTCGTCTGCGCGGCCGTGCTCGGCCTGCTGGCGCTGATGCGGCAGCCCGCGGTGCGCGAGGCGCTCGACGATCCGAAGCGCTTCGGCTTCGAGGGCCCCGACCAGTACGTCGAGCGCATCCTGCTCGAGATCCGCGGGACCGAGGAGCAGATCGGCGAGAACACCGTGAACCTCGCGCCGGTGAGCCTTCGCGAGGGCGGCGGACGGCGCGAGTCGCGGGCCGAGGGCACGGAGCCCGCGCCCGAGGGCCCGCGCAAGGGGCTCGGCTCGGGCGAGGACGAGTTCACGCTCGAGGCCCGGCTGCGCGCGCTCGCGCTCGAGGGGCCGATCGTCCAGTCCGAGGACCTCGTCGTCGAGAAGCTCGTCCGCCCCGTCTATCCCGAGGAGGCGCGGCTCGCCGACGTCGAGGGACTGGTCGAGCTGGTCGCGCTCGTGGACACCACGGGGCGCGTCGTGCAGGTCGAGATCATCGGCGGCCTGCGCCACCCGCTGCTCGACCAGGCGGCCACGACCGCGGTGCTGCAGTGCCGCTACCGCCCCTACCGCGTGCGCGAGAACCTCGAGCCCGTCTGGGCGTACTTCCGGATCAACTTCCGGCTGTACTGACTCCCCCGGGCGGGGCGCGGCGCTACGGCGCCTGCAGCTCGACCGCCTTGCCGCGCGCGACCGTCCACACCGGCAGCGTCGCGCCCTCCGGGGCGAGGTCGAGGAAGCCGTGCGCTCGCAGCGCCGGGTCGCGCGGCGCGAGCGCGGCCGCGAGTTCGGCCGGCGTGCGCGCGCCCGCGGCGACCGCCGCCGCGAGGCGCCGGCCGG
>CAZUEM010000281.1:2208-3282 GCA_964619155.1 uncultured bacterium | reverse complement strand
TCGCGGCCGGCGAGGCGGGCGCCGGCGAGCGCGCGCGCGCGTTCGCGCTCGCGACCTTCGGCCGCGACGGCGCGCCGGAGGCGCCCGCCGACCTGGCCGCATGGCTCGACCGCCCGCTGCGCGTGTGCGGCATGGTGCGCAACACGGGCGAGCCGGGCGGCGGGCCGTTCTGGGTGCGCGGCGCGGACGGACGGGTGACGCCGCAGGTGGTGGAGTCGGCGCAGGTGGACGCGGGCGATCCCGCGCAGGCGGCCGTGTTCGCGCGGGCCACGCACTTCAATCCCGTGTTCTTCGCCTGCGCGCTGCGCGACGGCGCGGGCCGTCCCCACGACCTCGAGCGCCGCGTGGATCCCGCGGCCGTGATCGTGACGCGCAAGAGCGCCGGCGGGCGCGACCTGCTGGCGCTCGAGCGGCCGGGGCTCTGGAACGGCGCGATGGCGGGCTGGAACACCGTCTTCGTCGAGGTGCCGCTCGAGGTGTTCAACCCGGTCAAGACGGTGCTCGACCTGCTGCGCCCCGAGCACCAGGGATGAGCCGTCCCTTCGCGGCGGGGCGCTACTTCGCGGGCAGGAACTCGAGCGCCGCGGAGTTGATGCAGTAGCGCAGCCCGGTCGGCCGCGGCCCGTCGTCGAAGACGTGGCCGAGGTGTCCGCCGCAGCGCGCGCACTCGACCTCGACGCGCCGCATGCCCAGCGAGTGGTCCGCCCGCTCGTGCACGCGGTCCGCCCCGGAGGGCCGCCAGAAGCTCGGCCAGCCGGTGCCCGAGTCGAACTTGTGCGCGGCCTGGAACAGCTCGAGCCCGCAGCCCGCGCAGCGGTAGCGGCCCGGCCGGTGCTCGTTCCAGTACGCGCCGGAGAACGCCCGCTCGGTGCCTTCCCGCCGCAGCACCTCGTACTGCTTCGGCGTGAGCAGGCGGCGCCATTCGGCGTCGCTGCGCGTCACGCGGTCGGCCCGGGGGCGCGGCTCCGGGCCGGGGGCGCCGGAGGCGTGCGCGGGCGGCGCGGCGGCGGGCAGCGCGAGCAGCAGGGCGAACAACAGCGCGTGCGGTCGCGGGATGGTCACGGGCGCCTCCGG
>CAZUEM010000281.1:0-2108 GCA_964619155.1 uncultured bacterium | reverse complement strand
CGCCGCGCCGGACCCAGATCTCCAGTTCGTCGCGGCTGAACGCCTCCCACAGCCGTCCGCTGTCGTGCAGTTGGACGAAGGCGTTCACCACGTCGGGGAAGAACTGCTGGCCCGCGCAGCGGCGCAGTTCCTCGCAGGCCGCGCGCGAGGACAGCCCGCGGCGGTACGGCCGGTCCTGCGTCATCGCGTCGTAGGCCGCGCACACCATGATCACGCGGGCGCCGATCGGGATCTGGTCGGCCGCGAGGCCGCGCGGGTAGCCCGCGCCGTCCGGCCGCTCGTGGTGGGTCCAGACGATCTCGGCGGCCGCCTCGAGGCCGGGGATGTCCCTGAGGAGATCGCGCCCGATGGTCGGGTGCGTCTGCACGACGGCGCGCTCGCCGGCGTCCAGCGGGCGCGGGCTCTGCACGACGTCGTTGAGGATGGCGCTGCGTCCCAGGTCGTGGAGCAGCGCGCCCAGCTCGAGGTCCACCATGTCGCTCTCGGGCACGCCGAGCTCGCGCGCGACGCGCACGGCGTAGCGCGAGATGCGCAGCGAGCGGCCGCGCGTGAGCGGGTCCGCCGCGTCGAGGACCGACGTCAGCGCACGAACCGTCAGGAGCAGAGGGTGCCGCGAATCCATGAATGCCTCCGGTGGGGCCCGGGGGAAGAGACCCGGTCCGGCATGCCGCCGGACGTCCGCCATGGGTATCGGCCGCGCGCTCCCCGGACTTGACGCCCCGCCGCGGGGGGGGGGCGGAATGCCTCAAGCGGGAGGGCCGGAGTGCCGATTTTCAGGGCATGTCGCGCAATTCCGAACGCATGCGCCGTCCCGGCGCCGACAGCCAGACGCTGCCGCGCGTGGACCACTTCGTGCCCACCGTGCTCGCCTGGCGGGCGCTCAACGAATGGGACGCGGTCAAGGGCCAGATCGTGCGCTCCGACGCGCGCGTCGCCGAGCTCCTGCTCGGCCTCGTGCGCGACACCGCCGCCGCGCGCTACGACGAGAAGCAGCTGCTCGACGTGGTCGCCGACTACGCGCTGCGCGCGTTCCCGAACGCCACCAACTTCGTGCTGGTGAGCCGGGACGAGGAGACCGACGACCTGCTCGTGCTGCGCGCGCAGACGCGCGAGGGCCGCGCGACCGAGACGGTGCAGCTCAGCCGCACCATCGCCGAGCGCGCGATGACCGACGACTGCGCGATGCTCTACGTCAGCGGCGCGGAGGGCCTCTCGGCCACGGAGAGCGTCGTGCTCTCGCGCATGGAGACCGCGATCTGCGCGCCGCTGCGCGACGGGCAGGGGCCGTTCGGCGTCGTGCAGCTCGACGTCCGCCGCCCCGGCCGCGGCCGCTTCACGCGCGACGACGTGGACCTGCTGACGGTCTTCGCCTGCCAGGCGTCGCTGTCGCTCGAGCACCTGCGCGTGCTGCAGCAGCAGCAGCGGGCCTTCACCTCGACCATCAACGCGCTGCTCCACTCGCTGACGCTGCGCGATCCCGAGACGGCCCGGCACTCCGAGCGCGTCATGGAGGTGGCGATGTGGATCGGCCGCCAGCTCCACCTCGACGACGAACGGCTCGAGGTGCTGCGGGTGGCCGCCCTCCTCCACGACCTCGGCAAGCAGGGCGTCCGGGACGAGGTGCTGTTCAAGCCCGACCGCCTGACCGACGTCGAGCGCGCGGAGATGGACACGCACGCGGCCCACACCCAGAACATCCTCGACCGCATCGTCTACCCGCTGCCGCTGCGGGACGTGCCGCGGGTGGCGTCGTGGCACCACGAGAAGCTGGACGGCAGCGGCCCCTTCGGGGTGCCGGGCGACCAGCTCCCGGTCGAGTCGCGGATCCTGTCCGTCGCCGACGTGTTCGACGCCCTCATGAGCCCGCGGCCCTATCGCGAGGCCCTCAGCCCGCGCCGGGCGCTGCTCGTCATCGAGAACGGCGAGGGCGTGGACTGGGACGCGAACGTGGTCGCCGCCCTGCGCGCCTGCCTGGCCGTCGTGCTGGCCGACGTGTACGCCGTCGGCGGCGACTCCGACGCGGCGTCCGCGGCCGCCTGACCGCCGCCCGCCGGAGCGCGGGCCCGCCTCTCCCGCCGGACCGCCGCCCGCCGCGCCCGGGCCCCGCC
>CAZUEM010000280.1:0-3317 GCA_964619155.1 uncultured bacterium | reverse complement strand
CCTCGGGCGCGCCGCTGGTCGGTCCGCTGCGCGCGGGCCGCGGCGCGGGCGTCGGCGCGCGGCTGCCCGGCGGCTACTACGCGTGGGACGACAGCGGCGCGGTGGTCTGGGGATTCCCCAAGCCCGGCATCGCCGGCTCGTTCGCGGCCCTGGCCGACCTGGACGGCGACGGCGCGACCGAGATCGCCGCGGGCACCGCGGCGAGCGACTCGGTGCTCTACGCCTTCGACGCGGGCGCGGGGACGTGGTCCGACTCGCTCGCTTTCTGGCCCGCCGTGCGCGGCGACGACGCGCGCACCGGCGCGCGCCGGTACCCGGTGGGCCCGCCGCTCTACGACCGCATCCGCCCCGCGCGCGTCACCGGCGTGGTCGCCACGGCGCTCTCGAGCGCTTCGGCGCGCGTGCGCTGGATCGCGAGCGGCGACGACAGCCTGTCGGGGCAGGCGTGGGCCGCGCTCGTCTTCTGCACCGACCTCGCGACCTCGCAGGTCGTCGGCGGGATGAAGATGGCGACGGGCCCGGCGGGAACCCCGGACAGCCTGGACCTCATCGGCTTCAGCGAGGGCCAGCTCTGCCGCTGCGAAGTCGCGATGCTCGACGAGGTGCGCAACCCGGGCGTCTGGTCGCTGCCCGACACGATGCTCGTGCCCGGTGCCGCGCCCGTCGCGATCGCCGACCTGCGCATCGCCGCGGCGCACGACAGCACGGTGAGGCTCGCGTGGACGGCGCCGGCCGACGACGGCCCGGCGGGGCGTCCCGTCTCGTACGAGATCGCCGGCGCGCCCTACGCATTCGACTCGACCGGCTTCGCCGCCGCGCCGGTGCAGGCGCAGCTCGTCGCCGCATCCGCCGCGGGCCAGCCCGAGTCGCTCACGGTCACCGGCCTCGAGCGCGGCCGGCGCTGGACGTTCGCCGTGCGCGGCGTGGACGGCACGGGCGCGCGGTCGCCGCTCTCGAACCTCGCGTCCGTCGTGCTGCGCGTGGGCGGCGCCATCGAGGGCCGCGGCGGCGTGGCGATCGCGGCGCGCCCGGTGCCCGGCGTGCCGCCCATCACCCTCGACTGGCAGGGCGAAGGGCTGCCCGGCGCGCGCCAGCAGCTCGACCTGCTCGACCTGGGCGGGCGGCTCGTGCGCCGCGTGGCGCTCGGCCCCGAGCCCGGCGGCAACTGGCAATGGAACGGCCGGGACGACGAGGGTCGCTCGGTCCCGGCCGGGCTCTACTTCGCGCGCCTCACGAGCGGCGGTCGCCGCGCGGAGGCGCGCGTGGTGCTCATCCGGTAGCGGCTCGCGCCGCCACTCCCGCTCCCGCTTACTTCGTGCCCTCGCGCTGCGGGCCGCCGTGGCCGGACGGCGTGCCGTCCCAGGCGTGCAGCTCGAACGACGTGCTCGAGGAGTAGGCGCTCAGGTTGCCGGCCTCGTCCGCGGCGCGGACGCGGAACCACGCCTCGTTGGCTTCGCTCGTGAGCGGAAGCGCGAAGCTCGCGGCCGACGCGCCGGTCGAGCCGACGAGCACGCCGGTGCCGCCGAGCGACGGGTCGGACTCGTACTGCCACACCTCGTAGCCGGCGACGTCGGGCGACGTGCTGCCGGTCCAGTTCAGGTAGTCTCGGCCGGTCGCGGGGTCGTAGCCACCCGTGACGTCGGTCGGAGCGGCCGGCGGCGTCGTGTCGAGAGCCGTGGCGGGCGTGACGAGGTCGTTGGACTTGCCGCATCCGGCGGCGGCGAACACGAGCGCGCTCGTCATGAGCGCGAGAACGACGAAACGAATCGACTTCACGGCTGGCCTCCTGAGGTGTTGCGCGAACCGAGGGGGGATGGGCCTCCGAGCGGGAGCCCTGGGTCAGTTCCGCGGCAAGGGAGACAGCAACGGCGGTGCCAGCCGCCGGGAGGCGACGGCTCTGGACGGGACGCACGTTTTCGCAATCGTTTCGCGGGGCATTTGGCGACGGGCGCCGGGCCGGGGCGCCGGCGGCGCATGCGCGATGCAATGGCGCGCGCACCGACTCGTTGCGGCCTGCGCGCTGGCGCTGGCGCTGCCGGCGGGAGCGCGGGCGCATTCGCCCGGGCCCTCGGCGGGCGGCACGACGGCCACGGCGGCCGCGGCCACGGCCGCGGCCCCGGCGGAGCCGCCCGCCGAGCCGAACGTCTTCGGGACCGCCTTCGCGGTGCGCCCGCTCGACACGCTGGTCGTGACGGGCGGATACGGCGAGGGGCGCAGCAACCACTTCCACGCGGGCTGGGACTTCTCGACCGGCGGGCGCGTCGGCCGGCCGGTGCGTGCGCCGATCGCGGGCTCGGTCGAACGCGTGCGCGCCTCGGGCGTCGGCTACGGGCGCTCGCTCTACCTGCGCGCCGGCGACGGACGGCTGCTCGTGTTCGGGCACCTCGACGCGTTCGCGCCCGCGCTCGCCGCGCATGTGGACTCGGCGCAGCGCGCGGTCGGGCGCTACGAGCAGGACCTGTGGCCGGCGCCGGGGCGCTTCCGCTTCGCCGCGGGCGACACGCTCGCCTGGAGCGGCGAGAGCGGCGCCGGCCCGCCGCACCTGCACGTCGAGGTGCGCCACGCGGACTTCGCGATGCACCCGCTGCGCGCCGGGCTCGTGCCCGGGCGCGTCGGCGCGCCGCGGATCGCGGCGCTCACGCTCGAGCCCCTCGATGCGGCCTCGCGCGTCGCGGGCGGCGTCGCGCCGCGGACGATCGCGCTCGGCGCGAGCGGCGACACGCTCGAGGTGGAAGGACGGCTGCGCGCGGTGGTGAGCGTTTCGAGCGGCGTGCCGGGCGCCTCCGACGCGCCGCCCTGGAGCACGGCGCTCGAGTGGAACGACGAGACGGTGGAGGCGCGGCTCGACAGCATCTCGTGGGCGGGGGAGATGAGCGAACAGGACTTGCTCGTGGACCGCGGGCGCATCGGCCGGCGGCGCGGCCTCCTGCTGTGGGCGCCCGCGGGCTTCCGGCCGCGGTTCCTGCGGACGAGCGCGCCGGCGGAACGCGAGGCGGGCGTCATCGTGGTGAAGCGCGGCGACCCGCCGCGCGCGCTGCGCTTGACCGCGCGCGAACCGGGTGGCGCCGTCGTGGAGCGCGTGGTCGTGCTGCGGCCGCCCGCAGGCGCGGGGCCGGCGCCGGTGCGCCTGCGCCCCGCGACCCCCGCGAAGGCGCAGCCCGCCGCGTCCCCGGGCTGGAGCTACGCGCTGCTTCCGGGTCCGCTCCTCCGCGCGCGCGTGACGGGCGTGCCCGCGGGGCTGCGGGACGTGCGCGTCGGCGCGGCGGACGGCTCGGCGGCCGAAGCGCCGGCGCACTGGGACGGCGCGGCGTGGGTCG
>CAZUEM010000279.1:0-3358 GCA_964619155.1 uncultured bacterium | reverse complement strand
CCGCGGGCAGCGCGAAGGCGATGCGCGCCGAGCGCGCGGCCGGGTTCGGCGAGCTGCCGAGCATCATCGCCGCGGCCGGCGGGGCGATCGCGCCCGCGCCGTCCCAGCGGAAGCCCGCCTCGGCGAGCGCCGTCGGGCCGCCCGCGTAGGCGCTCGTGGCGACGAGGCGCAGGCGCAGGTCGCCGTGGCCGGCGACGGCGGCCCGGTCGGCTTCCGTCAGCGCCACCTCGTGCGCGCCGGCCGGCAGCGTGCCCGCGGCGCGGCGCACGAGCGGCGCGCCGGAGGCGCCCGCCCCGGCATCCAGCAGCTCGAGCGTGACGCTCGCGCGGTCGGTGAGCGTGAACCGGGCCGACGGCGCTTCGCCGCCCGCGACGCGCAGGTCCGGCACCTCGAGCCCGAGCGTCCACAGGCGCACGCCGCCCGCGTCGCTCCAGCGCTCGACCGAGAGGCCGCTCGCGCGGCCTTCGCGGGTGACCGAGCCCGTGCGGTGGTCGCGCACGGTGACGAACGGGACGTGGAAGTCGCGCGGGCGGTCGAGGCCGCCGCGCAGCTCCGCGACCGCGGCCAGGTCGGGCGCGAACTTGCGCACCACGCCGCGGTTGGGCGCGGCGGCGTAGACGTTGCCCCACGCGTCGGTGTCGAGCGAGGTCACGACGTCGGCGTCCACCTTCGCCTCGCCCGCCCAGCGCAGGCCGGAGGCGTCGTGCACGAGACGCACGAGGCGGCCGTTGTGGGCGTCGGCGACGAACACGTCGCGCGTGTGGCGGCCGTTCTCGCGCCCCGCCTGCACGGCCATCGGCCCGGCGAAGCGGCCGGGGCCCGAGCCGAGCCCGCCGAGCGAGGCCACCTCGCGGGCGCCGGCGGCGCCGAGCGCGAACGCTGCGACCCGGTTGCGGCCGGTGTCGGCGACGTAGAGCACGTCGTCGCCCGGCGCGAACGGCGTGCCGCCGTCCGACCAGGCGACGTCGAACGGGCGCGACAGCCCCTCGATCGCGTAGAGCGGCTCGAGCGTGACCTCGCCCCAGGTCGTGGCCGCCTGCAGCACGACGACGCGGTCGCGCCCGGCGTCGGCGACGTAGACGCGGTCGTTCTCGTCCACCGCGAGGCCGCGCGGCTCGGCGAGCGCGCCGAGCGCCGTGCCGGCCCCGTCGTAGGCCCGCAGCGTGCGGCCGGCCTCGCCGATCACGAGCCGGTTCCAGCGCGGGTCCGAGACCACCTGGAAGGTGCGCGACTCGACGTACGGGAACACGGGGTACACGTCCACGTGCCCGATCGTCGCGGTCGCCCACGGGTTCGAGAACAGCTCGCGGCCGAGCTGCTCGCGGGTGACGCCGCGGGTGACCGCGTCGAGCCCGAGTCCGGGCTCGATCGGGGCGCGCTCGAACGTGCCCGCCCGGGGCGCGGTGGCCGCCAGCAGGGTGAGGCCGAGGGTCGTCAGGATGGCTCGTCGCACGTCAGGCTCCTCTCTCTTGCCTCTCCAACCCCTAGAAACGGAACTGCAGCCCCGTCTCGAGGATGTCCGCCGAATAGTTGTTGCTGTTGAAGTAGCGCTCGTAGTCCAGCGACACGGCGAACCGGCGCAGCTTCGGCGACTCCGGGGCGAGCACGCCGAGGTCGGCTTCGAGCGAGAAGCCGAACAGGTGCGAGGACATGGGGCTCATCCGGTAGTCGCCGGTGAGATAGCCGCCCGCGCCGCCGGTGGTGGCGTACTCGGGGCGCCAGAAGTCGGCGGCGGACTGCGTGTACCAGCGGTACTCGTACTGCGCGTACAGGCCGCGCGTGACGTACTGCGACAGCCCGCCCGCGACCTCGTGCGAGAGCACGCCCCAGTCGTCGCCGTACAGGCGGTAGTCGAGCTTGAGGCTCGAGCGGTTCGCCAGGTACTGGTGGAACTTCACGAACGCGTCGCGCCGCAGGCGCGAGTCCGGGTGGCGCTCGGCCACGCTCGTGCCGCCGGCGTACACCAGCCGGTAGGGGTTGTGCTGCAGGCCGGTGACGTGGTTGACCTCGACGCCGACGCGCACGACCGAGACCGGCGTCAGGATGCGGGTCGCGACGGCGTTGACGTGCAGCGTGTTCTTGCGGTCCGCCGCGGCGTCGCCGCGCTGGTCGGCGAGCGGCTCGATGTCGTCCCAGCCGAAGCTGGTGCCGACCGAGAGGTTGAGCTGGTCGTCGCGGACGTCGCGGGCGTACGAGGCCGACAGCTGCCGCCCGAGGTAGTCGCTCTCGACCGAGTGGTAGTACCCCAGCGTCGCGCCGCCGCGGGTCACGGACCCCTGCAGCTCGTTGCGGACCTTCTCGAAGTCCTCGTACGCGTCGCCGGCGATCGGCCGGCTGGCGGTCGTGATGGCGTCGATCGCCTCGGCGCTGCCGACGGGGGCGGCGACGGCCGGGATGCGCACGCGCTCGTGGTTCCACTGCACGGACAGGTTCGCGTCGCCGCGCAGCGGGACGCTGAAGTCCTCGACGAACGAGCGCACGAGCACGTGCTTCGAGTCCGCGAACAGCCGGAAGAGCCCGTTCGCGGTGCGCGAGCCGTCCGCGACCTGCGCGGCGGCGGGCGCCGCGGCGCAGGCCGCGAGCGCGAACGCGGAGGCCAGGCCGATGCCGCGGGTCACTTGCACGCGCAGCCTCCGCCCTCGCCGCCGGCGCCGCCGGTCGAGCCCTCGCGGGCCTCGAACGCGCGCACGCGGCGGGCGTCCTTCTTGGCCCGCGCCTGGAACGCCATGATCGGGTCGGCGAGGTGCTCGCGCTCGTAGACCGCGACCGAGCGCGCCGCGCAGCCCGCGAGGGCCGGGGCCGCGATCGCGGCGGCGACGAGCAGCCGCAGGGCGGTCCGCACGAGGGCCCGGTTCATCGCACGTCCTCCGCCGGGGCGATTCCGGCCACCGGCGCGGCGGCCGCGAGCCGGCGCACCACCCGCTCGAGCTCCGCCAGCGCGGCGTCGTCCGAGCGGCCCGTGCTCCAGGCGATGCGGCCGTCGCGATCGAGCACGACGGTGGCGGGCACGGCGCGCAGGTCGAGCGTGCGCGCGAGCGCGGCCGGCCCGTCGTGCGCGACGGGCAGCGAGAGCCGTGCGGCGCGCGCGAAGCGGCGCGCGTTCTCGGCGTCGGAGTCGAGCGAGACCGCGACCACGGACGCGCCGCCCGCCGCCAGTTCGCGGTGAAGCGCGTCGAGGCGCGGCAGCTCGCGACGGCAGGGCGCGCACCAGCTCGCCCAGAAGTTGACGACGACGACGCGGCCGCGCAGGCCCGCGAGCGTCGTGCGCGAACCGTCGAGGAGGCGCAGCGGGTGGCGGCCCAGGGCCGCCTCGGCGGCGCCGGGGGCGGCGCCGAAGGCCGCGGGCGCGCCGGCCGCG
>CAZUEM010000278.1:0-3360 GCA_964619155.1 uncultured bacterium | reverse complement strand
CCGCCAGCGCGGTGAGCGCGCGCTCGAGGTCGCGCTCGCGCACCAGCAGCAGGTCGGTGTCGTAGGTCGAGAGCGCGAACACCGGGATGCCCGCCGCGGCGAGCGGGGCGGCGAGGCCGGCGAGCACGCCGGTCTCGTCGAAGGGGATCGGGCCCGCCAGCTCGAGCGCCCGCCAGCCGCGCTCGGCGCGCTCGACCGAGGGCGGCAGGTCGTCCTCCGGGCAGACGAGCGACAGCTCGCGCGGCGTGCGCGTCAGGCTCCAGGTGGTGGCGCCGGCGTGGAACACCCACGCGGGCAGCGGGTCGTCGGGGGCGAAGCGGCAGACCGCGAAGCGCTCGGGGTGCAGCGAGAGCACGCGGCGGGCGCTCACGGGAAGGTCTGCTCCCCTTCGTCGTCCAGCACCTCGATCGCCGCGCAGGGGCACGCCTCGGCGGCCTCCATCACCTTCTGCGCCGGCTCGGCCTCCGGGTCCATGACCGTGCACTTGTTCCGTGAATCGAGCGTGAAGACGCCCGGTGCGATGTCGAGGCACAGGCCGTTTCCACAGCAGTCGCTTCGGCGGATTCGAATCTGCATGGCTCTCGGGATCCGGGGGTGAAGGAACGGAGGGGCATCATGCAAGCGCGGACCGCGCGAACACAAGCGCGACCCGCGTCGCGGCAACGGCGGTGCGGTGGCGGGCGCGGCGCCGGGCGCGATACATTCCCGGCTCCGAGTGCCGTTCACCGTCCCACGAGCGGAGTCATCGTCATGGACGCCCTGACGCAATACCTCGAAAACAACCGCGACCGCTTCCTCGAGGACCTGAAGGCCATCCTCCGCATTCCCAGCGTGAGCGCCGACCCGGCCTTCAAGGCCGACGTGCGCCGCTGCGCCGAGCACCTCGCCGCCCACCTGAAGGCGATCGGCATGACCACCGCCGAGGTGGTCGAGACGAAGGGCCACCCGATCGTGTACGCGGAGTGGCTGGGCGCGCCGGGCGCGCCGACCGTGCTGCTCTACGGCCACTACGACGTGCAGCCCGCCGACCCGCTCGAGCTGTGGAAAACGCCGCCGTTCGAGCCCGTGGTCGAGGACGGGAAGATCAAGGCGCGCGGCGCCTGCGACGACAAGGGGCAGGTGTACATGCACTGCTCCGCCGTCGCCGCCCACTTCGCGGTGAACGGGAAGCTTCCCGTCAACCTCAAGATGATGATCGAGGGCGAGGAGGAATCCGGCAGCGGCAGCCTCGAGCCCTTCCTGGTCGCCTGGAAGGAGCGCCTGAAGGCCGACGTCATCGTGGTGAGCGACACGTCCATGCTCGGGCCCGACCAGCCGGCGCTGTGCTACGCGCTGCGCGGCCTGTGCTACACGCAGATCGAGGTGACCGGCCCGGCGCGCGACCTGCACTCGGGCGAGTTCGGCGGCGCGGTGAAGAACCCCGGCATCGCGCTCGCGCAGATCCTCGCCGGGCTGCACGACGCCGACGGCCGCATCACGGTTCCCGGCTTCTACGACAAGGTGCGCACGCTGACGGTCACCGAGAAGCAGGCGATCGCCGAACTGCCGTTCGACGAGAAGGCGTTCCTCCACGAGACGGGCGCGCCGCAGGCGTTCGGCGAGAAGGGCTACTCCACCTACGAGCGCGTCACCTCGCGCCCGACCTGCGACGTGAACGGCATGTGGAGCGGCTACATCGGCGAGGGCGCCAAGACCGTGCTGCCGAGCTTCGCCGCCGCCAAGGTCAGCATGCGGCTCGTGCCCGACCAGGACCCGGCCGAGATCTTCCGGCTCTACGAGGCCCACGTGCGCTCGCTCGCGCCTCCCGGCGTCACCGTCAAGGTGATCAACCACCACGGCGCGGTGCCGTTCATCACCGACCCCGACCACCCGATGCTGCAGGCCGCGGTGCGCGCGCTCGCGCGCTCGTGGACCAAGAAGCCCGCGCTGTTCCGCGAGGGCGGCTCGATCCCGGTGATGGCCGCGTTCCAGAAGGTGCTCGGCTATCCCTGCATCCTGATGGGCTTCGGCCTCCACGACGACCAGGTCCACGCTCCCAACGAGAAGTACTCCCTCACGTCGTTCCATGGCGGCACGAAGAGCTGCGCGTATCTCTACGAAGAGCTGGCGAAGCGCTGAGGCGCCCGCGGACGTCGCGGCGGAGGCGATGAAGGCGCTGCGCGCGCACGCGCGCGCGCCGTCGGACCACCCGGCGTCGGGCGGCTTCGGCTCGGCCTTCGAGCGGCTCGGCCTTCGAGCGGCGGAAGTCGAGGCGGTCGCACGCGCCGCCGCGGCGCGCCTGCGCGGCCGGCCGGGGCGCGAGGCCGTGCGCGCGGCGCACGCGCTCGCGGCGTCCCGCACGCTCGAGGGCCGGCAGGTCGCCTACCTGCTGCTCGCGCGGTCGAAGCCGGCGGCCGCCGCGCTCACCGTCGCGGACGTCGAGAGGCTCGGGCGCGGCAACGACAACTGGGTGAGCACCGACACGTTCGCGTGCCTCGTCGCCGGTCCGGCGTGGCGCGAAGGGCGCATGAGCGACGCGCGCGTGCGCGCCTGGACGCGCTCGCGCGACCGCTGGTGGCGGCGCACGGCGCTGGCCTCGACCGTGGCGCTCAACGTGGCCGCGCGTGGCGGTCGCGGCGACGCGCCGCGCACGCTCGCCACCTGCGCGCTGCTGGCCGCCGACCACGACGACATGGTGGCCAAGGCGATGTCGTGGGCCCTGCGCGCCCTGGTGCCGCACGACGCGGCGGCGGTGCGCGCGTTCGTGAAGACGCACGAATCAGCGCTCGCCCCGCGCGTGAAGCGCGAGGTGGCGAACAAGCTGCGAACCGGCCGCAAGAACCCGCGAGGGGGAGCGGCGTGAACGGGCGTCGCACCCGTTCGGCGTCGCGCGGCCTCGCGGCGCTCGCCCTCGCGGCCGCCGGCCTCGCGTTGCTCGCGGCCGTCGCGCCGTCCGCGTCGGCCGCGCCCGCGCAGGGCCCGGCGCCGCGCACCATCGTCGTGCGCGGGCGGGCGTTCGCGCCCGACGGCGCGCCGCTCACGGGCGCGCGCGTCATGGTGCGCGGCAGCGCCAGCGTGAGCGCGGTGACCGACGAGCGCGGCCGCTATTCGCTGTCGGTGCCGCTCGGCATGCCGGCCGCGCTCCAGCGGCTGCCGTTCCGCATCGAGGTGCGCGCCGAGGACGGCGGCCGCCGCCTGCCGCTCGCGGGCGGCGGCACGTCGCTCGTCATCGAGGCCGACTGGCCCGCGGCGGCCGACCGGCCGCGCGTGCGGTCGAACCGCGAGGCGGCGGTCACCGCGGTCTCGACGGCCCTGGGCGTCGAAAACGTGAGCATCGCATAAGTGGAGGCCGACTTCGACGCCACGCCGCCACCGGCGGGC
>CAZUEM010000277.1:0-3375 GCA_964619155.1 uncultured bacterium | reverse complement strand
CACGCTCCCGGCGAAACGACAGGCCGCGCGCCCCTCGCGGGACGCGCGGCCTCGTCTTTCGCGAAGCGACGCGGCTCAGTCCTCCTCGCCGCCCTCGTGCGGCTTCTCGGACAGGTACTTCTCGATGTGCCGGTCCAGGTACATCTGGCCGCCCGCGGCCTGCGCCGCCTCGACGCGCGTCACCATCTCGTCGCACCACGCCTCTTCCTCGACCTGCTCGGTGATGAACCACTGCACCATCACCTGCGAAGCGTAGTCGCCGGCCTTGAGCGCGGCGGCATAGACGGCGTGGATGCCCTCGGTGTTGAGCTGCTCCATCATGCGCGCGTGCTTGGCCACGTCGAGCAGCGTCTTGAACTTCGTCTTGGGCGCCGCGATCGCCGCCAGCTCGGGCATGACGCCGCGGTCGTTGAGGTAGTCCATGAAGCGCTGGGCGTGCTCGCGCTCCTCGCCGGACTGCTTGTGGAAGAAGCGGGAGAAGCCCTTCAGGTTCTGGTCGGCGCACCAGGCCGCGAGCGCGGTGTACGCGTGCGCGGCGCCCAGCTCGTGGTTGAACTGGCGCTGGATCTCGGCGACGACCTTGGCGGGAATCGGCTGGCCGGGCATGGACGGCTCCTGTGCGGTTCGAGTTTCGCTGTCCCCGCGGCGGCCCTCACGCGGGAACCGGGTTCACGCCGCGCAATCTACCAGCAGCCGCGGCGCCGCACGACACGCCCGCCACCTCGCGGGAGGCTCCCGCCCGGAGCGACGCGCCCGCCCCGCCGCTCTGCCCCGCCCGCTACCTCAGGAACAGCACCACCACCCCCGCCACCGCCACCAGCGCACCGGCCAGCGCGCGCCAGGTGAGGCGCTCGCCGTGGAAGCGCGCGGCGATGAGCATGGTGAAGATGGGGTAGATGGCGGTGATGCTCGCGGCCACGCCGGTGTCGATGTAGCGGATCGCGGCCAGCGACATCGTGACGCCGAGGAACGGCCCGAAAACCGCGCCGCCCACCATGAAGGCCGCGCCGCGCCGGTCCTTGAGCGCCGATAGCGTCGCGGGCACCGCGCGCTCGACCGTGGCCAGCAGCCAGATCGCCACCGCCGCCGCGCTCACGCGGATGAGCGTCGCCGACAGCGGATCGATCCCCGAGCGCAGCGCGGTCTTCGACAGCACGTAGCCGCCCGCCTGGCCGACCGCGGCGAGGATGCCGGCCAGCACGCCCATCGCCGCCGAGCCCTCGACGTGCGGCACGTGCCCGCGCTCGCGCTCGAGCAGCACCCAGCCGATGCCCGACAGCGTGAGCGCGGTGCCGAAGAGCGCGAGCGGCCCCGGGTGCTCGCGCAGGAACAGCGCCGCGAACAGCATCGTGAAGATCGGCCCGCTCGAGGCGAGCAGCGCCGCGCGCCCGGGACCGAGGATGACCAGCGAGCGGAAGTACCAGGTGTCGCCGAAGACGAACCCGACGAGCCCGCTCGCCGCGAGCCAGCCCACCTGCGCGCCGGTGGCCCACACCGGCCAGGCCGCGCCCTGCGTCGCGAGCAGCGCCAGCGAGAGCAGCGCGCAGGCGGTGGTGATGCGCAGGCGGTTCAGCACCACCGAGCCCATGCGCTGCCCGGCGGCGGCGAACAGGTTCGAGCCGATCGCCCAGCTGACGGCGGTGCCGAGCGCGGCCGTTTCGCCCGCGAAGCGGAAGGGCTCGGTCACGCGCGGCGCTCGGCCGGCGGGGCGAGCATGGCCGGCTCGATCGCCACTTCGATCGCCCGTCCGCAGCCGTCGCAGCGAAGCGGCAGGCGTTCGGCGGCGCGGCGCCGATGGGCGTCCACGACGGCCGCGCCGCAGGCGGGGCACTCGCCCTCGACGTGCAGGAGCGTCGAGTGCTCGTGGCGGAGCGCGAGCGCGTAGAGCGGCCCGCCGATGAGCAGGGCGGGCACGAGCACGAAGTGCAGCACGGGCAGGAAGACCGCCGCGAGCGCCGCCAGCCAGCTGAGCGCCCACACCTTCGCCACCCCGGCCAGGCGCTGGCCCCGGTCGCGCTTGAGGATCGTCACCATCGCCTCGGCGTCGGGCCGGCCGGGGTAGCAAAGCCGGGCGCGCACGACGAGGACGCCGCTGCCCACCTCCGAGAGAAGCATGGGCCGAACATAGGCCGCGGAAAGCCGCCCGTCACGCCGCCCCCCGGAGGGCCGTTCCATCCCGAAACCCCGCCCCGGCCTTGACGCCCTCCGGGGCGATGGCCAACCTGCGCGGGAATGAACCGCGAGGCCGAGCGTAACTCCACAGCCGGGCCGGGCGACGACACCCTGGTCGCCGAAGCCCAGAAGGGCTCCGAGGCGGCCTTCGCCGAAATCGTCCGCCGCTACCAGCGGGCGGTCTACCGCGTCGCGTGGGCGCTGGTGCGCAACGACGCGGACGCCGACGACCTGGCGCAGGAAGCCTTCGTGCGCGCCTGGGGCGCGATCGGCCGGTTCGAGATCGGCCAGCCGCTCTACCCCTGGCTCGCCCGGATCACCACCAACCTCGCGTTCTCGCTGTTCCGCCGCCGCAAGCGGCGGCCCGAGACGCCGATCGAACCTCTCCTCGAGGCCGGGAAGCAGTTCGGGATGGAAGACGACCCGGCCGACCATGCGGTCACGGACGAGCGCGACGCGAACCTGCGGGCGTGCTTCGCGCAACTCTCGCCCGAGCACCAGGCGGTGCTGGCCCTCCGCGTGGTGCAGGACCTCTCCTACGACGAGATCGCCCGCACGCTGGGCGTGCCCATCGGCACGGTGATGTCGCGCCTCGCCCGCGCCCGCGGGGCGCTCGCGAAGCTGATGGAAGAAAGGACCGGGGAACGGCGATGAAGCACCTGACCGACGAGCAGCTTTCGGCGCGGCTCGACGGCGAGCTGCCGGCGAAGACCGCCGAGGCGGCGGAGCGCCACCTCGCGGAGTGCGCCGCGTGCCGCGAACGGCTCGCGGCGCTCGCGGGCGCCGACGCGTCGCTCGCGCGCTCGCTCGAGCGCGACCCGGGCGAGGAGTACTTCGCGTCGTTCGCCGGGCGCGTGCAGGGGCGCATCGCCGCGCAGGCGGTCGCGCCCGCGGCGCGCGAGGCGGCCGACGCGGCGCCCAGGCGCGGCTGGTTCTCGAGCCCGCGCGTGCTCGCGTGGGCGGGCGCCGCGGCCGCGCTCGTCGTGGTCGGGGCGTTCGCGATCCAGTTCGCCTCGCAGCGGCCGGGCAGCCGGACCGTGGCCCAGGCGCCCTCCGTGGTCGGCGCGGACCGGCTCGAGTCGCGCGAGGGCGCGGCAGGCCCGGCGCCCGCCGCCGAGAGTGCGCCGATGGCGGCGCAGAAGGCGCCCGCGGAGCCGCCCGCCGCGAGCGAGGGCGAAGCGGACCGACCCCTCGCGACGCCGT
>CAZUEM010000276.1:0-3393 GCA_964619155.1 uncultured bacterium | reverse complement strand
GCGTCGGCATGGCGGGCGTGGGGCTGCAGACGCGCTTCTCGGACCTCGCCGAGGCGGGCCTGCGGCCGATCCTGGTCGGCGCGGCGCAGTGGCTGTTCCTCGCCGCGACCGCCTACCTGCTCGCGCTCGCGCTCGTGCGCTGAGCGGGACGCCTCACGCGGCTTCGGCCGCCTCGCCGCCGGCCGTCTGGCGCACGGCCTCGACCAGCGCGTCGAGCGCGGGCGCCCACAGGCCGGCGCCGCGGTCGCGCCGCAGGAACGCCAGCGTCTCGTCCGAGCCGAGCGCGTCGCGGTAGGGCCGCCGCGTGGTGAGCGCGTCGTAGGCGTCCGCCACCGCCAGGACGCGCGAGGGCTCGGGCACCTGCGCGCCGTGCAGCCCGCGGCAGTAGCCGCTGCCGTCCAGCCGCTCGTGGTGCGCGCCGGCCACGAACGCCAGCCACTCGAAGCCGGCCGCGTGCTCGAGGATGCGTTCGGTGTGGAGCGCGTGCATGCGCATGATCTCCCACTCGGACGGCGTCAGCGGCGAGGGCTTGTCGAGGATGGTGTTGGGCACGGTCAGCTTGCCGAGGTCGTGCAGCAGCCCGGCGCGGCGCGTCCCGGCGACCGCCGCGTCGTCCCAGCCGAGCGTGCGCGCGATGCCGGCCGCCAGCTCGGCGACGCGGTGCGAGTGCCCGAGCGTGAACGGCGACTTGGCGTCCACGATGCCGCCGAATGCCGCGGCGATGCGGTCCACGGCGTGCGGGCCGGCGAGCAGCGCGGCGCCGCCGGGCTCGGCCTCGAGCGCGCGCTGCTTGAGCTCGCGCGTGCCGAGCGCGCACCAGCCCTCCAGTTCGCGGTCGAGCCCCGAGCACGCGGCCACGACCAGCGGGTCGAACCAGCGCCCGGCGCGCTCGCGCACGACGACGAGCGCCTGCGGCACGCCGCCGCGCATCGCGAACACCTCGAGCGTCTGCGCCAGCGTCAGGACCCGCGCCACGATCGGGATCGCGTCGCCCGCGAGCCCGCGCGGCAGGCCGCGGCCGTCCCAGTGCTCGTCGAGCGCCCGCACGGCCTCGCTGGCGCCGGGGCCGAACCCGAGCCGGCCGACGATCGCGGCGCCCGCGCGGCAGCGCGTCTCGACCAGCCCGGCGGCGAAGCGCGGCGCGCCCGGGGCGAGCGTGGCGATGCGGCGCGCGCGCGTGAACCACGAGCCGCCCGGCGCGGCGTGCGCCAGCGCGTAGAAGGCGGCGCGGAAGTAGTTGCTCCAGTCCACCTGCATGCGCGCGCCCTTGGCGATCCGGTCGTCGCCGCCGAAGAGCGCGAACACGCGCGCGGCGTTCGAGGAGCAGCCGGCGTCCTTGAGCAGCGCGGCGTAGTAGAGGTCGCGGCGCAGCTGCAGCGGCAGCCCCAGGCGCGCGCCCAGCTCCATGGCGATCAGGCACGTGCGGAGCGCGTGCCCCATGGGCTGTCCTTCGGTCAGGTCGAGCGCGAACGAAAGCGCCGCGAGGACGTCCGAGACCGGAACGCGCTCGGGCGCGGGGGTGCAGGGCCGGATGGTCACGCGGCCGTTATCGGCCGTCCGGCATTGCAAGTTGAGAGACGCGGGCCATTCCGGACCCGCCGGGGCGGGAATTTCCGGGCTCGGTGGCCCCGGGGCCGCCCCCGGGGTGGCATTCGCGGTGCGTGTCCCCGTAGAATTGGGCCGGCTTTCCAAAACCCGTTCGCCGGCTCACCGGCCGAGCAGCCCCGCGCCGAGACGCGACCGCTCCCCGGGCCAGCACCGCATCCTCGCGCCAAGGAGTCCCCCGATGGCCCCCGAGCCATTCCGCGGGAGGGCGACGCGCCTCGCGTCGCTGCTCGCGTTGTCGCTTCTCCTCGCCACGCCCGTCCATGCGTTCCGGGTGGTGAACTACAACCTGCTCAACTACCCGGGAACGACCCTCGCGGTGCGGCAGCCCTACTTCCGCACGATCGTGGGGCCGCTCGGCCCCGACGTCGTGGTGACGCAGGAGATGGCCTCGGCCGCCGGCGTGGACTCGTTCCGGACGAACGTGCTCAACGTCCTGCAGCCGGGCGAGTGGGCGTCGGCGCCGTTCACGGACGGCGGCGACACCGACAACGGGTTCTTCTACCGCACCTCGCGGGTGCAGCTCGTCAGCCAGCGCGCGTTCTACGTCTCGAGCGACCTGCTCCGTTACGTGAACGAGTACCGGCTCCGGCCCGCCGGCTACACGAGCGCCGCCGCCGACCTCTACTTCTACTCGGTCCACCTCAAGGCGTCGTCGGGCGGGACGAACGAGCAGTGGCGGCTCCGCGAGGCCACGGGCCTGCGCGACACGCTCAACCGCCTGCCGCCCGGCTCGCACGTGATCGTGATGGGCGACTACAACATGTACTCGGGCAACGAGCCGGCCCTGCTCAAGTTCCTCGAGAGCCAGGCGGACAACGACGGGCGGCTCTACGACCCGCTCGGCCTGCAGGGCCAGCCCTGGCAGGACAACGCCGCGATCGCGATCCACCACACGCAGTGCCCCTCGACGACCGCCTACCGGCCGACCGGCGGCTACGCGGGCGGCGGGCTCGACGACCGCTTCGACCTGTTCCTGTCCACCTACAACATGAACGACGGCGACGGGTACGAGCTGCTCGAGTCCACGTACAAGGCCATCGGAAACGACGGCCTGCACATGAACAAGGCCGTCACCGACGCACCCATCTCGCCGGCCGACACCGCCTACGCGCGCGCGCTGTGGTGGGCGAGCGACCACCTGCCCATCCGCGTGGACCTCGTGCTGCCCTCGCGCGCGAGCGTGCCGCCGGCGCTGGCGTTCGGCACGGTCGTCACCGGCGCGACCGCCGCGCAGGTGCTGGTGGTCGGCAACACGGCGTCCGCGCCGGACTCGATCGACGCGCTCGATTACTCGCTCTCCGCGCCCGATGGCTTCACCGCGCCGGGCGGCCCGTTGAGCCTGGCCGAGGGCGCAAGCAGCGCCGACGCGATCGGCATGGACACCTCGACCCCGGGCGCGAAGGCCGGCAACCTCACCGTCACGACCGACGACCCCGACCAGCCCACGATCGAGGTCGCCCTCTCCGGCACCGTCCTGCGCCACGCGGTCGCCTCGCTCGACTCGCTGGTCGCGCTGGGGACGGCCATCGCCGACTTCGGCACGCACCCGGCGGACGAGTTCGAGACCGTGGACGTGCGCGTCCACAACTTCGGCTGGGACGCGCTTCAGGCCCGCCTCGCGCTTTCGAGCGGCGCGATCGCGGGCGGCGAGGGCCGCTTCTCGATCGACGGCGGCTTCTCGCCCGACCTGCTCTCGGGCACCGGCCGCACGTTCGCGGTGGCCTTCGACGCGGCGGGCGCGACCGAGGACTCGCTCTACGAGGCCACGCTCACCTTCGGCAGCGC
>CAZUEM010000275.1:0-3401 GCA_964619155.1 uncultured bacterium | reverse complement strand
CCTGCGCGGCGTGCGCCGCGTGCGGTTCACGCGCGTGGCGCGCGAGTTCCCGTACCGCGCCTGCGCCGTGACCGTGCTCGACGAAGCGCCCGTGGACGACACCGACCCGCCCGCGCGGATGGAGCGCGCCGCGCTGATCGAGGCCGCGAAGAAGCTGCTGCCGCTCGGCAGCGAAGCCTGGGTCGCGCCGCCGCTGCCCGACCCCGACGCGCCGTTCACCGAGGTCGTGAACTCGATCGCCCAGTGCCTGCGTGTGGACGTCGCCGCGCGGCTCGAGCTGCTGGCGATGGACAACGTCCTCGACCGCGCGCGGCGGCTGCAGGAGCTGCTCAAGCGGTTCGGCGCCCGCCCCCCGGCGGGGCCGCAGGGCCCGCAGGAGGGGACGGGGAGGAACTAGGGTCCGCACGGGCTCACCGCGCCCGCCGGGCCGCGCTCAGCGGATGATGCTGACCCGCGAGCTGACCGTCCGGCCCGCCTGCGACAGCCGCAGGAAGTAGACGCCGGGTGCGAACGCGCCTTCGCGCGCGAGCCGCACGCGCTGCGGGCCCGCGCCGAGCGCGCCCACGTCCTGCGAGAGCACCGCCCGCCCGCTCACGTCCACGAGTGCCAGTGCCGCCGGCGCCGACGAAGGCAGCGTGAACTCGACGTCGAATGCGCCACCCGTCACGGGATTCGGCAGCGCGCGGCCGAGCGCGAGCCCGACCGTCGGTCCGTGGTCGGCCACCGGCCCGCCCGGCACGTCGAGGTAGTCCGGCGAGGATGCGTAGTAGAAGCCCTTGGTGCCCGGGTCGTAGTAGAGAACCGTCGCGCGCCCGAAACGATCGTGCGCCAGCTTCGGCTCGCCGACGGCATCGGCGCCCGCGGTCGCCGCGGTGACCGGCTGCCAGGCCGACGCGAGGAAGCGCCGCACCACGAGGCGGCGCCGGTCGGACGCCCAGTAGGCGATTGCCTGCTCGCCCGTAACACCGACCGAGATCGACGGTTCGGCGCCGCCCCAGGCGTCGGTGGCGATGACCTCGAGCGGTGTCCATGTGGCGCCGTTGTCGGTGCTCTTCGTGTAGACCAGCTCGCCGCTGGTCTTCGTGCCGGCGACGTGGAGCACGCCCTGCGCGTCGATCGCGAGGTCGCTCCGGCCGTCGAAGCTGTTGTCGATGGTCGTCCCTGCACCGGGGGTGACGCCGAGATGGTGCCGGAAGTAACGGCCGACCGGCGAGCAGCTGCTGCCGTTGTACACGACGTGCCGGGTGCCGTCCGGGGCGATCGCGAACGAGGCGCTGCGGATGTCGAGGCCGGGTCCGGCATCCGCGCGGGACAGGAAGCCGTTGCCGTCCACCACGGGCCACGCGACCGAGATGCCGCCGTAGCACTGGTAGGAGTAGGCGAACATCGTGAGCGGCGCTTCGTGGGCGTTCGTGCGGGCGAGTTCCACGACCGGGGACGGCACGGCGAAGTCCTGCGCGATGTACCCCGCATAGGCGCCCGGACCCACGGAGTCGACCGCGAGCTTCATCCGCAGCAGGTTCACGACCTTGCTGCCGGAGGCTTCCGAGCCCGGGTAGCCGCTGTAGTAGGCGAGGTAGGCGGTGTCGGAGGTCGTGATCGCCAGCGACACGTTGCCGCGCAGCAGGCTCCAGCCCGCGTAGTCCACGACCCGGTGCCCCTTCCAGGAAGCATCCGGCAGGCGGCGGGCCCAGCGCGGCCGCGGCACGTTCGCGGCATCGACCTCCTGCCAGGCGACGACCGGCTGGTTCGAGCTGGCGAAGACGAGCCCGCCCACCTTGCCGGAGACGGAGGTGACCGTGTTGCTGTAGACGAGTTCGCTCGCCCAGTCGGCCGCGGCCGGTCGGGGCGAGCCGGCCAGCGCGAGGCCCAGGGCGAAGGCGACGGCGGTGCGGGGCAAAGGGCGACGCACGGGCATGATCGGTCCTCCAAGCCAGGAGATGGCCGCGACGTGTCCGGGCGCGTCGCGGCGCCCGGGGCGCGTCATCACGGCTGGCGGACGGCCGCGGAGCCGCGGGCACCGACCCGGCCGTGGGCGATGGAAGAGCGCGCCCCACGCCCCATAGTCGCGCCCGGCGCGAATAAGTCACACGCCCAGCCCGAGAAGAGCGGGCGCCGCCGGATGCGTGCGGCGGCCGGCGCACCGCAGCGGCGGGAGCGCTCGGTTGCGGGGCTGCACGTGATCCGGATGGCGGGCGGCGCCCCGCTCGCCGCCGGCCACTACCGGGTCACTTCATCGATCACGAGCACGACGCAGTTCGGACCGCCGACACGCTCATAGCTCGACTCCCGGCTTCGACACGCCTCCGGATCGCTGGCATCCTGCGCCGCATGCCCTACACGATCTACAAGCTCGTCCATCTCGCCGGCCTCTTTACGATGCTGGTCGGCTTCACGCTGGCCTGCGCGCACGCGCGCGGCGAAGGCGCCGGCGCCGACCGCAAGGCGCGGCGCGCATTCGCGATCACCCACGGCGTGGCCGTGCTTCTCGTCCTGACCGGCGGCTTCGGAATGCTGGCGCGGCTCGGCACGGTGCACGGCATGCTGCCCGGCTGGATCCTCGCCAAGCTGGCGCTCTGGACGCTGCTCGCAGGCGCGATCGCGCTGCCGCACCGCCACCCGCGCCTGGCGCGCACGTTGCCCGTGTGGGTGTCTGTGCTGGCGCTCGCCGCGGCGGCGACGGCGGTCTACAAGCCGTTCGGGCACTGAAGGCGTTCGCCCCCGAGCCCAGCGGCCGCGTGCGCAGCCCGCTCGCGAGCACGGCCCGGATTCCCACGGGAGCCGGCGCCCGGCGCGAGGCCGAGGCGCGCGCGAAGCAGGGGCGCGCGCCGGACGCGGAGCCCTCACGCTGAGCACTCGCTTCACGCTCACGCGCTCGACGCTGCGTTATCCTCCCCGCCATGCGCATCTACGTGGACGCCGACGCCTGCCCGGTGAAGCCCGAGGTCTATCGCGTGGCGAAGCGCCACGGCGTGGGCGTGACGCTGGTGGCGGGTTCGTGGATGCGCGTGCCGCCGGGGCAGGACATCGTGCTCGAGGTGGTCGGGCAGGGGTTCGACGCGGCGGACGACTGGATCGCTGCGCACGCGGGGCCGGGCGACGTGGTGGTCACGGCCGACATCCCGCTCGCTGCGCGCTGCGTGGCGAACGGAGCGCGCGTGCTCGGCACCACGGGCCGGCCGTTCACCGAGGAGAACGTGGGCGAGGCGCTCGCCACCCGGAACCTGCTCGCGGACCTGCGCGGCGCGGGGCTGGAGACGGCGAGCGGGCCGCCGCCCTTCGACCCGCGGGACCGCTCGCGATTCCTGCAGGCGCTGGACCAGGCGCTCCACGCGCTGCGCCGCGAGGGCGGTCCTTTCGGACCAAGTGCCGGGCCGCCCGAAACGGCCTAGACTCCGGGC
>CAZUEM010000274.1:0-3405 GCA_964619155.1 uncultured bacterium | reverse complement strand
AGCAGCGCGCGGATCGCGGCCGGGATCGTGCCGGTGCGCTGCAGGATCCCGAACGCGCCCCCGATGACGAAGATGAAGAACACGATGTCGGCCGCCTGTTCGAGCCCGCGCGGGACCGCGCTCAGGAACCCGAGCAGGCTCGCCGGCATCGCCCGCCCCTCCGGCGCTTCGCCGCCGACGAGCGCGCCGGCCGCCGAATACGCCTTGGGCAGCGGGACGAAGGTGCCGGGCACGACCACGGTCCGCTCGCGGCCTTCGATCACGCGCGTCTCGCGCCGGTACTGGCCCGAGGGCACGATCCACGTCGCGGCGGCCGCCAGCGCCGTGACCAGCGTGAGCAGCACGAAGACGTGGGGAATGCTCGGAAGCCTGACCATGCGGATCTCCCGGATCGGGACGCGGCGGCCGCGAGGCCTCGCGGCGGACGAGGCGGCAATCTACCTCACCCGGCCCGCGGGCAGCGGGCCGGCGCGCGTTCACGCCTGCGAACTCCCCCGTCGTCCGCCGCGGAAGGTTGGTTCCGCCCGGGGCGCGCGCTACCATGCCGCGCCCATCGTTCGACCGCCACGGGAGGCTCCATGACCGGCAGGTCCTCGCGCACGCTGCGCCCGGAAGACGAGATCGCCCGCTACCGCATCGTGGGCCCGCTGGGCGCGGGCGGCATGGGCGAGGTCTACCTCGCGCAGGACACTGCGCTCGGCCGCAACGTGGCGCTCAAGATCCTGCCGCCCGAGCTGGTGCGCAGCGAGGAGCGCGTGCGGCGCTTCGTGCTCGAGGCGAAATCGGCCTCCTCGCTGAGCCACCCGAACATCGTCACCATCCACGAGATCGGGCAGGACGCGGTGCGGTCGCCGGGCGGCGGCGAAGGCGCGCCGGTCCACTACATCTCGATGGAGCTGGTGAGCGGCAAAACGCTCTCGGCGCACATCCACGACGAGCGGACCGACCTGCGGACGCTGCTCGGCTGGCTCGCCCAGGCCGCGGACGGCATCGCCAAGGCGCACGCGGCGGGCATCGTCCATCGCGACCTCAAGCCCGGCAACATCATGGTGACGTCCGACGGCTTCGCGAAGGTGCTCGACTTCGGGCTCGCGAAGCTGACCGAGGCGCGCGCTTCGGACCCGGAGGTGACGAGCGACCCGACGGTCGCCCGCGACGCCACGGGCGAGGGCACGGTGGTGGGCACGGCCGGCTACATGTCGCCCGAGCAGGTGCAGGGCCGGTCGGTGGACCATCGCTCCGACATCTTCTCGTTCGGCTGCATCCTCTACGAGGCGGCCACGCGGCGGCGTGCGTTCGCCGCCGAGTCCTCGATCGAGACGATGCACAAGGTGCTGCACGAGACGCCCGCCCCGGTCGAGGAGCTGAACCCGAAGGTCCCCTCGGACCTGCGACGGCTGATCCGCCGCTGCCTGCAGAAGAACCCCGACCAGCGGCTGCAGTCCATGAAGGATCTCGCGCTCGAGCTGCGCGAGATCGAGGCCGAGTTCGAGGCGCTCTCGGCCTCCGCGAGCTCGGGCAGCCACGCGGGCGCCGCCCCGGCGGCCCCGCGGCGGGCCCCCGTGCTTCCGTGGGTCGTGGCCGGCGCTGCCGTGCTGGTCGCGGCGGCGGCGCTCGCCTGGTGGGGGCTGCGCCGCGGCGAGCCCCAGCAGGCGGCCTTCCAGAAGATGCGCATGGCCACGCAGACCGCCTCCGGGGACATCGCCGCGGCCGTGCTCTCGGCCGACGGGCGGTTTCTCGCCTACGTCGGCAGCAAGCCCGGCCGGCACCGTCTCGTCGTCCGCCAGGTCGCCACCGGCAGCGACGTCACGATCGTGCCTCCCGGCGAAGCCCGGATCGCGTTTCCCGCCTTCTCGCCCGACGGCAACTACCTCTATTACACCGCGCCGCTCGCCGACCGGCCGAGCTACCGCGCCCTGTTCCAGGTGCCGTCGCTCGGCGGCACGCCCCGCGAGATCGCCTTCGACGTGGACTCGCGCCTGAGCTTCTCGCCCGACGGCAGGCAGGCGGTCTTCCGCCGGCACTCCATGGACCCCGTCGAGGACCGGCTCGTCGTGATCGACCTGGCCACCCGCCAGGAGCGCGTGCTCGCGAAGGTCTCCGGGGCGGTCGGGATCTCCGCCGCCCCCGCCTGGTCGCCCGACGGCAAGCAGGTCGCCGCCGTCGTCAACGAGCCGGGGGCCAGCCTGCGGACGGTGATCGCGCTGTTCGACGCGCGCGACGGGCGCCGCAGGGACTGGGTGCGGCTGGAACGTGCGGGCATCAGTTCGCTCGCCTGGCTGCGCGGCGGTTCGGCGCTGGTGACGAGCGGGCTCGACGTGCGAAGGGTCGTGGGCCAGCAGATCGACCTGCGTCCCTTTCCCGGCGGCCGGCCGTCGCCGCTCACCAACGACCTCAACAACTACACGGACCTCTCCGCGTCGCTCGCGGACGAGACCGTCGCCGCGCTGCGCACGGCGCGCGTGGCGAACCTGTTCCTCGCGGACGCCTCGGGCGCCGGCTCGCGGCGGCTGACTTCGGCCACGAACTCCGAGACCTCCCTGCAGGGGATCGCGGTGGCCGACAGCGCCACCGTCCTGAGCACCGCGCCTCGTGACGGCGTGCTGCAGGTGTGGGCGGTCCCGATCGCCGGAGCGCCCCGGCTCCTCACGGACCTGGCCGAGCACAGCTTCAACCCCCACGCCGGGCCGGGGGTCGTCGTCCACGACCACTTCGACAGCAGCGGCATCCACGTGTGGGCCATGGCCCCGGACGGCGGCTCGCGCCGGCAGCTCACGCGCGGCGTGGGCGAGCAGACCCAGTCGCTTTCTCCCGACGGCCGCTTCGCCGTCGTGGCGCGCTTCGACGCAGCGCAGAAGTTCATCGTGATCTCGACGGCGGACGGCCGCCCGCAACTCGAGCTCGAGAACGTCACGGCCCTCGGGCCGTTCTCGCCCGACTCGCGCTCGCTCGTGGTCATGCGTCCGCTGCGCGACACGCGCGGGCTGACGGTCTCGCGCCCGGAGATCGTGCCGCTCGACGGCGGCCCGGTGCGCGCCGACACGGGCCTGCCGGCCGAGGCCTTCGCGCTCCAGTGGGCGCCCGACGGAACGGCGCTCACCTACCACGACCGGACCGACCCGGGCTGGAACGTCCGCCGGCAGCCGCTCGCGGGCGGGCCCGCGGCCGCGGTGACGCGCTTCACGGACGCGAGGGCGCTGCGGCACCGCTGGTCGCCCGACGGCCGGCGGCTCGCGGTGCTCGTCCGCCGGAACGAAGGGACCGAGCTGTGGGTCACGGGCGCCGACGGCGCGAATCCCGTGCAGGTCACGCGCCTCTCACCCGAGGTCGTCGGGGCGTTCGCCTGGCTTCCGGACGGCCGCCGGCTGGTCGTCGAGGCGGCCACCGTGTCGTCCGACGTCGTCC
>CAZUEM010000273.1:0-3406 GCA_964619155.1 uncultured bacterium | reverse complement strand
GGACGACGTCGGACGACACGGTGGCCGCCTCGACGACCAGCCGGCGGCCGTCCGGCAGCCAGGCGAACGTGCCGACGGCCTCGGGTGAGAGACGCGTGACCTGCACGGGATTCGCTCCGTCGGCGCCCATGACCCACAGTTCGGTCTCCTCGCCCCGGCGGGCCAGCACCGCGAGCCGCCGGCCGTCCGGCGACCAGCGGTGCCCCAGCGCCCGCGCGTCGGTGAAGCGCGTCACGGCGGTCGCGGGACCGCCCGCGAGCGGCTGCCGGCGGATGTTCCATCCCGCGTCGCTCCGGTCGTGGTACGAGAGCGCCGACCCGTCGGGCGTCCACTGGAGCGAGAAGAGGCTCGACGGCAGGCCCGTGTCGGCGCGCACCGGGCCGCCGTCGAGCGGGACGATCTCCGGGCGCGAGATCGTCAGCCCGCGCGCGTCGCGCTGCGGGCGCATCACGAGGAGCGAGCGCGAGTCGGGCGAGAACGCCCCGAGGCCCACGACGTTCTCCAGTTCGAGCTGAACGCGGCCGTCCGCGGTCGAGATCACGGCGAACTTCTGCGCCGCGTCGAAGAGCGAAACGACGACGAAACGGCCGTCGGGCGAGAGCACCATGGCCTGCTCGCCACCGCCGCGGGTGAGCTGCCGGCGCGAGCCGCCGTCCGGGGCCATGGCCCAGACGTGGATGCCGCTGCTGTCGAAGTGGTCGTGGACGACGACCCCCGGCCCGGCGTGGGGGTTGAAGCTGTGCTCGGCCAGGTCCGTGAGGAGCCGGGGCGCTCCCGTGAGCGGGACCGCCCAGACCTGCAGCACGCCGTCGCGAGGGGCCGTGCTCAGCACGGTGGTGCTGTCGGCCACCGCGATTCCCTGCAGGGACGTCTCGGAGTTCGAGGCCGATGTCAGGCGCCGCGAACCGGTGCCCGACGCGTCCACGAGGAACAGGTTCGCCACGCGCGCCGTGCGCAGCGCCGCGACGGTTTCGTCCGCCAGCGACGCGGAGAGGTCCGTGTAGTTGTTGAGGTCGTTGGTGAGCGGCGACGGACGGCCGCCGGGATAGGGACGCAGGTCGATCTGCTGGCCCACGACCCGGTGCACGTCGAGGCCGCTCGTCACCAGCGCCGAACCGCCCCGCAGCCAGGCGATCGAGTTGATGCCCGCGCGCTCCAGCCGCACCCAGTCCTTGCGGCGCCCGTCGCGCGCGTCGAAGAGGGCGATCACCGTCCGCAGGTTCGCCCCGGGTTCGCTGACGACGGCGGCGACCTGCTTTCCGTCGGGCGACCAGGCGGGCGCCCCGGGAATCGCCACCGCCCCGGAGACTTTCGCGAGCACGCGCTCCTGGCGGCTCGCCAGGTCGATCACGACCAGCCGGTCCTCGACGGGGTCCATGGAGTGCCGGCGGAAGACCGCCTGCCTGCCGTCGGGCGAGAAGCTCAGGCGCGAGTCCACGTCGAAGGCGATCTCGCGGGGCGTGCCGCCGAGCGACGGCACCTGGAACAGGGCGCGGTAGCTCGGCCGGTCGGCGAGCGGCGCGGTGTAATAGAGGTAGTTGCCGTCGGGCGAGAAGGCGGGAAACGCGATCCGGGCTTCGCCGGGAGGCACGATCGTGACGTCGCTGCCGGTCGCGACCTGGCGGACGACGAGCCGGTGCCGGCCGGCCTTGCCGCCGACGTAAGCGAGGAACCGCCCGTCCGCCGAGAGCACCGCCGTGGCGATGTCCCCGGACGTGGTCTGCGTGGACATGCGCATCTTCTGGAAGGCCGCCGGCTGGGGCTCGCCGCGGCGCAGGCCCCACCAGGCGAGCGCCGCCGCCGCGACCAGCACGGCAGCCCCGGCCACGACCCACGGAAGCACGGGGGCCCGCCGCGGCGGCGACGCGGTCGCGCCCGCGTGGCTGCCCGAGCTCGCGGAGGCCGAGAGCGCCTCGAACTCGGCCTCGATCTCGCGCAGCTCGAGCGCGAGATCCTTCATGGACTGCAGCCGCTGGTCGGGGTTCTTCTGCAGGCAGCGGCGGATCAGCCGTCGCAGGTCCGAGGGGACCTTCGGGTTCAGCTCCTCGACCGGGGCGGGCGTCTCGTGCAGCACCTTGTGCATCGTCTCGATCGAGGACTCGGCGGCGAACGCACGCCGCCGCGTGGCCGCCTCGTAGAGGATGCAGCCGAACGAGAAGATGTCGGAGCGATGGTCCACCGACCGGCCCTGCACCTGCTCGGGCGACATGTAGCCGGCCGTGCCCACCACCGTGCCCTCGCCCGTGGCGTCGCGTGCGACCGTCGGGTCGCTCGTCACCTCGGGGTCCGAAGCGCTCGCCTCGGTCAGCTTCGCGAGCCCGAAGTCGAGCACCTTCGCGAAGCCGTCCGACGTCACCATGACGTTGCCGGGCTTGAGGTCGCGGTGGACGATGCCCGCTGCGTGCGCCTTGGCGATGCCGTCCGCGGCCTGGGCGAGCCAGCCGAGCAGCGTGCGCAGCTCGGTCCGCTCGTCGTGGATGTGCGCCGAGAGCGTCTTGCCGCTCACCAGCTCCATCGAGATGTAGTGGACCGGCGGGCCCTCGCCGCCGCCCGCGGACCGGACCGCGTCCTGTCCGATCTCGTGGATGGTCACGATGTTCGGGTGGCTCAGCGAGGAGGCCGATTTCGCCTCCAGCACGAAGCGCCGCACGCGCTCTTCGCTGCGCACCACTTCGGGTGGCAGGACCTTGAGCGCCACGTTGCGGCCGAGCGCCGTGTCCTGCGCGAGGTAAACCTCGCCCATGCCGCCCGCGCCGAGCGGGCCCACGATGCGGTAGCGGGCGATCTCGTCTTCCGGGCGCAGCGTGCGCGAGGACCTCGCGGTCATGGAGCCTCCGGTGGCGGTCGAACGATGGGCGCGGCATGGTAGCGCGCGGCCCGGGGGGAACCAACCTTCCGCGGCGGCGCACGGCCGGGAGGGATTCGCGAGCGTGAACGCGAGCGGGGCGCCGCCGGAGGGCCGGGTGCGGTAGATTGCCGCGTCCGCCGCGCCTCGCACGGCTCCGATGTGTCCCGTCCGGGAGTTCCGCATGACGAAGCTGCCGCGCATCCCTCACGTCTTCGTGCTGCTCACGCTGGTCACCGCGCTGGCGGCGCTCGCGACCTGGGTCGTGCCCTCGGGCCAGTACCGGCGCGAGGCGCGCGTGATCGAGGGGCGCGAGCGGACGGTGGTCGTGCCCGGCACGTTCGTCCCGCTGCCCAAGTCGTACTCGGTCGCCGGGGCCCTCCTCGGGGGCGAGGCGCCGCAGGGACAGGCGAGGCCGGCCAGCCTGCTCGGGTTCCTGAGCGCGATCCCGCGCGGGCTCGAGCAGTCGGCCGACATCGTGTTCTTCATCTTCATCATCGGGGGCACGTTCGGGATCCTGCAGCGCACCGGCACGATCCCGGCCGCGATCCGCGCGCTGCT
>CAZUEM010000272.1:0-3410 GCA_964619155.1 uncultured bacterium | reverse complement strand
TGAGCAGCGTCAGCCACTGGAAGGCGGCCGGCATGCTCGAGACCGGGAACATGAACCCCGAGAGCAGGATGAGCGGCATGAACAGCATGAACGAGGCGAGGAACGCCTCCTGCTGGGTGCTGGACACGGTCGAGATGAGCAGCCCGAGTCCCAGCGAAGAGAGCAGGAACAGGCCGGCCGCGAACAGCAGGAGCAGGAAGCTGCCGGTGAACGGCACCCTGAACCACAGCAGCGCGATGCCCGTGATCAGCGCCAGGTCGAAAAGGGCGATCGCGGCGAACGGCAGCGTCTTGCCGGCGATCAGCTCGGCCGGCGTGAGCGGGCTCACCATCAGCTGTTCGAGCGTGCCGACCTCGCGCTCGCGGACCACGGCGAGCGCGGTGAGCAGCAGCGTGATCAGCAGCATGATCGAGCCGATGACGGCGGGCACGTTGAAGTTTCTCGACAGCAGCGCGGGGTTGTACCAGGCGCGCTCCCGGAGTTCCACCGGAACCCGGGAGTTCGCGCCGGCCGCGGCGAGGCCATGGTTGCGGACGATCTGCTCGGCGTACCCGAGCGCCACCGTGGCGATGTTGGAGTTCGTGCCGTCCACGAGCACCTGCACGCTCGCGCCGCCGCTCTGGCGCATCCGCGCCGAGTAACCGGGCGGAATCTGCAGCCCGACGACGGCGCGCCCCCCGTCGAGTGCCGCGACGAGGTCGCGCGGCCGATCGGAGCGGCCCACGAGCCTGAAGTAGCCGGACGAGGTCATGCTCTCGACGAGCGCCCGCGACTCCACCGTGCGGTCGTGGTCGACGACGAACAGCCGCGTGTCGCGCACGTCGGTCGAAACCGCGTAGCCGAACACCATGAGCTGGATGATCGGTGACACGAAGACGAGGCGCAGCAGCTTCGGGTCGCGCCGCAGGCCCAGCAACTCCTTGCCGGCGAGCGCCAGCGCCCGCTCCACGCGCTCGCGGATCATCGCTGGAGTTCCTTGCGGAAGGACCGCACCGCGAGACCGACGCCGGCGGCGGCGAACAGCACCATGAAGATCGCCTGCAGCCAGAGCACCTCGGCCCCGACGCCCTTGAGGAAGATGCCGCGCGTGACGACGAGGAAGTAGCGAGCCGGCACGATCGCGCTGACGGCCTGCAGTGGCGGCGGCATGACGTCGATCGCGAACATGAACCCGGAGATCAGGAAGGCCGGGAGGAACGTGGCCACCATGGCGATCTGGGTGGCGAGCATCTGCGACTTCGCGATCGCCGAGATGAAGACTCCCAGCCCGAGCGCCCCCGCGAGGAAGAGGAACGACAGGACCACGAACAGCAGCACGTCACCCCGGAACGGAACCGCGAACAGCATCAGTCCCAGCGCGGTCGTCACGGCGACGTCCACCATGCCCACGCCGAGGTAGGGAAGGAGTTTGCCGAGCACGACTTCGACACGGGTGGCGGGCGTCGCGGCCAGTTGCTCCATGGTGCCGCGCTCCCACTCCCGGGCGATCGTCAGCGAAGTGAGCATCGCGGAGATGATGGACATGATCACCGCGATGAGCCCCGGAACGATCATGTTGCGGCTCGCCAGTTCCTCGTTGTACCAGACCCGGCTGCGCGCCACGACGGGCAGCGCGGCGGCGGGGCCGACGAGGCCCTCGCGGCCGGCCCACTGCTGAGTGACTGCGCGCACGTACCCGAGCGCAATGGTCGCCGTGTTGGCGTCGGAACCGTCCACCAGGACCTGGAGCGGCGAGGGTTTTGGCCCGGCGAGCCCCGCCTCGAACCCGGACGGGAGCACGACCGCGATGCGCGCCTCGTCGCGCTCGAAGACACGCGCCACGTCCGCCGCTCGCTCGAGACGGCCGGTGAGCCTGAAGTAGCCCGAGGCGGTGAATGCGTCCACGAGCGAGCGGCTCTGCGCGGTGCGGTCGTGATCGACGACCACCATCTCGATGTTGCGGACGTCCCAGGTGATGGCGTAGCCGAAGAGCACGAGCAGCACCACCGGCAGCGCGAACGCCAGGACGAGGCTGCGCGGGTCGCGACGGAGCTGGATCCACTCCTTGCGGGCGATCGCGAGCAGTCGTGTCTTACGCAGTGATCCTCGCGGGGGCGACCCGGCGGGCGCGCCGCCGGCTGCGACGTGCGGTCCGCGGGGCTCAGCCATCGATCACCCCTCCGGTCTCCTGCACGGCGGCGATGAAGACGTGCTCGAGCGTCGGCTCGATGCGCTGGAGCGACGCGCCGCCGAGCCCGCGGGCGGCGAGCCGCTCACGCACCGCGGGCAGGGCGGCCTCGTCCGCCAGCGTGACGTGCACCGCACGGCCGAAGAGGCCTGCCGCGCGCACGCCGGGCGCGTCGCGCAGGGCCTCGACCACGTCGAGGCCGTGGGGCGCGCGCACCTCGATCACCGGCGAGCGCAGGCCGTGGCGCAGGCCCGCGGGGCGGTCGAGCGCGATGAGGCGCCCGCGGTTCATGAGCGCGAGGCGGTGGCAGTACTCGGCCTCCTCCATGTAGTGCGTGCTCACGAACACGGTCGTGCCCGCGTCGGCGAGATCGTAGATGAGCTCCCAGAACGAGCGCCGCGAGATCGGGTCCACGCCCGACGTGGGCTCGTCGAGCAGCAGCAGCGGCGGGCGGTGGAGGACGGCGGTGCCGAGCGCGAGACGCTGCTTCCAGCCGAGCGGCAGCTCGCCGGTCAGGCGCGCGCGGTGCTCGGCGAGCCCGGACATGGCCAGCACCCAGTCGCGCCGGTCCGCGCGCTCCGCGCGCGGCACGCCGTTCAGGGCCGAGAAGAACTCGATGTTCTGCTCCACGGTCAGCTCGCCGTAGAGCGAGAAGAGCTGCGACATGTAGCCGACCTTGCGCTTGATGCGCTCGGTCTCGCGCAGCAGGTCGTGGCCCGCCACGGTGCCGCGCCCCGCGCTCGGGCGCAGCAGGCCGCAGAGCATGCGCAGCGTCGTGGTCTTGCCCGCGCCGTTGGGTCCCAGGAAGCCGAACACCTCGCCGCGGCGCACCGACAGCGTGACCCCGTCCACGGCCGTGAACGCGCCGAACGTGCGGGTCAGACCCTCGACCTCGACGACGGTCTCGGGGGCGGGCACGGCCGGGACCGCCGGCGCGCTCATGGCGCGCTCCCGGCGCCGGCCGCGTCGGCCTCGGCGACTCGGTCCATGAAGACGTCCTCGAGCGTGGGCTCGATCGGGCGGCGGTCGAGCACCGCGCAGCCGGCCGCGCGCAACGCGTCCTCGACCCGCGCGGGCACGCCGCCGTCGCCGGCGGCCGTGACGTGCAGCCACTCGCCGAAGACGGTCGCGCGCGCGACGCCCGGCACGCGCGCCGCCGCGTCGCGGGCCGCCCGCACGCGGTCCACCCGGAAGCCGAGCAGCCGCCCGGCCATCTCGGACTGCAGCGCGCCCGGCGCGTCGA
>CAZUEM010000271.1:0-3420 GCA_964619155.1 uncultured bacterium | reverse complement strand
ACCCCGGGCCGGGTGATTTCCGTATGGACGGGCGCTAGCAGAGTGATATCGTGCCGCTAGCACATCCACCCGAAGGAGGTCGCCCCGTGATTCGCGAGAAGCTCGTGCAGTTCCGCTCCGGCATGCTGATGCTGTTCGTGCTCCCCGCCGTGCTGCTCGCCTGCGGCTACGGCATCTACCTCGCCGCGGAGGCCAACGAGCCGCTGTGGCTGCTGCCCATCGCGATCGTGTTCGTCGTGGACCTGATCCTGCTCGGCGGCTTCTTCGTGGTCGAACCGAACGTCGCATCGGTCGTGACGCTGTTCGGCAACTACGTCGGCACCGAACGGCGGCCGGGCCTGTGGTGGACCAACCCGTTCGCGGCGAAGCGCAAGGTGTCGCTGCGCGTGCGCAACTTCGAGAGCTCCAAGCTCAAGGTGAACGACCACGACGGCAACCCCATCGAGATCGCCGCGGTCGTCGTGTGGCGCGTGGTGGACACGGCCGAGGCGGTGTTCATGGTCGACAACTACGACAACTTCGTGCACGTCCAGAGCGAGGCGGCGCTGCGCAACCTGGCGACCGGCCACGCCTACGACGCGCACGTCGAGGGCGACATGTCGCTGCGCGGCAACACCGCCGAGGTCGCCGAGCAGCTCAAGAAGGAGATCCAGGCCCGGCTCGAGAAGGCGGGCGTCGAGGTGATCGAGGCGCGCATCAGCCACCTCGCCTACGCGGCCGAGATCGCCAGCGCGATGCTGCGGCGCCAGCAGGCGAACGCGGTGATCGCGGCGCGCTCGAAGATCGTCGAGGGCGCGGTCAGCATGGTGCAGATGGCGCTCGACGAGCTGGCCAAGCGCAACGTCGTGGAGCTCGACGAGGAGCGCAAGGCGGCCATGGTCAGCAACCTGCTCGTCGTGCTCTGCAGCGAGAGCGAGACGCAGCCCATCGTCAACACCGGCACGCTCTACCAGTAGGACGGAGCCGTGGCGGAACGGAAACCCTTCCTGCTCCGGATCGATCCGGCGGTCCTCGACGCCCTCCAGAAGTGGGCGTCGGACGACCTGCGGAGCCTGAACGGCCAGATCGAGTTCGTTCTGCGCCGGCTGCTCCAGCAGGAAGGGCGCCTGCCCTCGGGCGAAGCCCGCAGGACGAAGAAAGGATCAGGATCGTGAGCGCGCACGAAGGGCCGGGCCGGGTCGTGACGACGCTCCGCGGCGGGCACGCGGAGCCCGGCGGCGAGACGGGCGCGGCGGCGGCGCTCGCGCCCTTCGATCCGCTCGCCCGCGTCGAGTGGTGGTGGCGCCAGGCGCGCCGCTTCCATTCCGGGTGGCGGCTCGAGGCCGGCGGCGTCGCGGTCGCGGAACTCTCCGGCGAGGGGCTGCTCTCGACGAAGTCCACCGCGCGCCTCGCGGGCCGCGAACTCGAGATCCACCGCGCCTGGACGGGCGGGATCGAGCTGCGCGAGGCCGGTTCGCGCGAACCTCTCGTGCGCAGCGAGGCGCGCTGGACCGGCGCGCACCGCGTGAGCGGCGCGAACGGCGACGCGCTCGCGCTCGAGCCGGTCGGGTTCTGGCGGCAGTCGCACGAGCTGCGCGACCCCGACGGGCACGTGCTCGTCCGGCTCGAATCGCACGACGGGCTCGCGCGCCACGAGATCCGCGTCGAGCTCGAGGACGCCGCGCGCCGCCGGGCCGACCTGCCGCTGCTGCTGCTGCTCGCCGCGGCGGTGGCCTACACGCGCAAGCGGCACTCCTGACCGGGCGGCCCGGGCCGCCCGCCGGGAACCGCTTTGGTCCGCGGTCGGGCGTTCCGGGCTGCGCGCGGCCGGCGCACGAAATGCCTTGGTGTCGCAACACACATATCCGCTAGGGTCGCTTCCACGCATCCCCCGTGAGGCGTTTCCACCGCGGAGGCACCCATGAGACGTCACACGCTGCCCGTTCTCGCCGCTCTCTACTCGACCGCGTTCCTGCTGATCGCCGGCTGCGGAGGAGGCGGTGGCGGCGGCCCGACCAACCCCGGCGGCGGCGGCACGCCGGACCCGGTCTTCGACCTGCGCTTCCCGGCCACCGGCGCGTCGCAGTCGTTCACGTTCACGAAGGACGGCGCCTGGGACTACGCCTGCACGCCGCACGCCGGTTCGGGCATGGACGGGACCGTCGTCGTGAACGCGGGCTCGGCCAACGACTCGGCGCTCGTCACGATCGGGCCCTCGAACACGCTGACGTTCTCGCCCGCGAGCGTGACCATCAAGACCGGCGGCACGGTGCGCTGGGTGAACGCGAGCAACATGACCAACCACACCGTGACGCGCCCCTGACGGGGCGCGGCCGGGCGGTGCGACGGCTGTGGCGGGCCCGCCACAGCCGTTTCGCGTTTCGGGCCGGGCCGGGGCCGCGGGCGGGGCCGCGAAAGTGCGCCAAACCCGCGCCAATCGCGGCCCTCCGCCCGCCGCGGGGCCGCTGGCACGCGCCCTGCAGTTCTCCCCCGCCGAAGCCACGCACCGACGAACGGAGGACTGCCATGACGATCCGCACGACGCTGAACCGGACCCTCGCGGTCACGCTCATCGCCTCGACGTGCCTGCTCGCGCTCGCGCCGCTGGCCGAGGCCGGGCAGGGCCCGAAGCGCTACAAGCACCGCGCCCGCTGGGACCGCCACACGACGCGCGTCGTCGTGCGCGAGTCGAGCGCCGCCCCGCTGGTCGCGGGCCTCATCGGCGGCTTCCTGCTCGGGACCGCGGTGTCGGACGCGCACGCCGCGCCGGTCGTGGTGCACGAGCGCCGCGTCGTGGACGCGCCGCGCTACCGCTACTTCGATCCCTACTGCGACCGCTGGTTCAACGAGCTCTCTTCGTGCCGCGAACACTGCTGGAACGACCGGCACCCGGCGGTGGTGAAGGTCTACGACGTCCGCGGCGGCGACTGCGTCCGCACCATGCGCTGGTACGACGGCGCCTGGTACGACACCGGCGACCGCGACTGGGACCGCCGCCACGATCGCGGCGACTGGGACGACGACCGGGACTGGCGCGACTGACGCGCCATCCCCACGGCGGTGGGGCCACGGCGGTGGAGCTGGAACAACGGGGAGCGTCCAGGCTCGCACGGTGGTCTCACTGAAACGCGAAGGGCGGCGCCGGAAGGCGCCGCCCTTTCGCCTGTCCTCCGCGGCCGCCTCCGGGGGCAACGGCCGCGGTGCGTGCGGCGCGGCTACCGGAGCCGCGTGAAGCGCGCGTTGAGGGCCTCGCGGCCGTCGCGATCCACGCGCAGGAAGTAGACGCCCGCGGGCGCCGGCGCGCCCGAAGCCGCGCGGCCGTCCCACGCGAGCACGTGCTCGCCCGCCGCGTAGCGCGCGTCGGCGAGCGTCGCCACGACGCGGCCCGCCACGTCGAGCACGCGCGCGCGCACGCGCGCCGCCGCCGGCAGCGCGAACGAG
>CAZUEM010000270.1:0-3446 GCA_964619155.1 uncultured bacterium | reverse complement strand
CAGGCGTGGCTCGAGTTCGCCGTCCGCTTCCGCTCCGACCCGGGGGCCGAGGACGCCTCGCTCCGGGCGGCGGGGCTGTTCGAGCGCGCGCGCGCCACGTCGCGCGCCGACTCGCTGCGCCTCGCGTGGGTCCGCCGCCACCCGGGCGATCCCGCGACCGCGATGGCGCTGCTCGAGCCGGTCGTCGCGCGCTCGCTCGATTCGGTGGGCACGGCGCGGCCGCTCTCGCGCTGGCTCGCGCCCGCGCGCAGGGGCGGCCCGCCGCGCACCGTCGTGGCCGACTACCTGGCGCGGGCCGCGAAGCACCCCGACCTGGCCTCGCGCGCCCTGCTCGCGCGCGTGCGCTTCCTCGAGGGCGAGGAGGCGGCGGCCGCGTGCGCGAAGGTCGCGCTGCGCCAGCCGATCGCGAAATCGGTCGGCGCGCGCAAGGCGAAGCTCGACGCGCTGCTCGAGCGCTACCGGGCGTGCATCGCGGCCGGCGAGCCCGAGTGGGCGCACGCCGCGGCGTTCCGAATCGGCGAGGCGCTGGTCGCGTTCGGCGAGGCGCTGGACGCCAGCGAGCGCCCGGCCGGCCTCGGCCCCGAGGACCGCGCCGCCTACGACGAGGTGATCCGCCGCCAGTCCGACGTCTTCTACCAGCGCGCCGAAGCGGTGTGGGCCGAGATGCTCGAGGGCGTCGCGCCCGGGGCGGACGACGCCTGGCTCGCGCGCGCGCGCGCCGCGCTCCAGCCGCGGCTCGCCGTGCGCTCGCGCACCGCGTCCGGCGACGGCGCCGGAGACGGCGGCGAAAGGAGCCCGACCCCATGACGAAGACCCGCGCTTGCCGATTCCTCGCCGCGCTCGCGGGCGCGCTGCTGCTCGCCGGCCCCGCGTCCGGGGCGGGCGCGCCGAAGCCGGCCGCCGCGGGCGCGAAGGCGCGCCGCGACGTCCCGCCCGCCGCGGCCGCCTCGCGCCGCCTCGAGGACGTTCACATCGAGGGCGAACTCGAGGTGCCGCGCGTCACGTTCATCACCGTGCGCCAGCCGCACCGCTTCACCGACTACACCCGGGCGACGTCGGTCCGGCCCGCCCGCCGCATGGCGGCCGAGACCGCGTTCCCGGCCTGGATCCCAGCCGCAGACACCGCTGCAAGCGAAGCTCGAAAGGAGAGCCGCAAATGAATGCCCTGCTGGCCGTTGTCGCCTTCTACAAGGAGGGCGGACTGTTCATGCACGTGGTGCTCGCGATCGGACTGATCGTGGGCGCCATCATCGTCGAGCGGTTCCTCGTCATCGGCAAGGCGATGGCGATCGACGCCCGCGCGTTCGTGGACGGCGTGGTCGGCCACGCGCGACGCGGCGACTGGAACGGCGCCCGGCACGCCGCGATGCAGTCGAACACCCCGCTCGCCCGCGTCGCCCAGGCCATGCTCGAGTCCGGCGCCCAGGACGAGGAGGGCCTGCAGCGCGCGGCCGACGACGCCACCACGCTGCAGCTGCCGAACCTCTCCAAGCGCCTCGCCTGGCTCGGCCTGCTCGCGAACTCGGCCACGCTCATCGGCCTGCTCGGCACGATCACCGGCCTCATCACCGCCATCGCCGGCGTCGGCGAGGCGGACGCGGCGACCCGGTCGGCGCGGCTGTCGGCCGGCATCTCCGAGGCGCTCCACTGCACCGCGTTCGGCCTCACGGTCGCGATCCCGACGCTCATCGTGCAGGGCTGGTTCATCAGCCGCGTCGAGGAGCTCGGCGACCAGATCGACCAGCTGGCGATCCGCCTCGGCAAGGTGCTGTCCTCGCCGGCGCAGGCCGCGACGCCGGTCGTGCGCCCGGTGCGTGCGGCGGCGCCCGCGGCCCCGGCGCGCCAGGCGGCCGGCGAGATGGGGACGCGCTGAGCCATGGCCGGCCGTCACTCGAAGCGCGGCAGGGGCCACCGGGTCGAGACGCCCGATCTCGAACTGATGCCCATGCTCAACGTGTTCATCTCGATCATCCCCATGCTGCTGCTGTCCGCGGCGTTCGTGCAGCTGGCGGTGATCGACACCGGGCTGCCCGCGACGGCGACCGCCGCCGCCGCGCCGGCGGACGCGGCCGCGGACGCGCCGCCGCCCGTGACGATCCACGTGCGGGGCGGGCAGTACGTGGTCGAGCGCGCGGGCTCGCCGGCGCGCGCGATCGCGCGCGGCCGCGCGGTGGAGTCGGCCGACGACCCGGGCCGCTTGCAGCTCGAGGCGGTCCTGCGCTCGTACGTCCCCGCGGACGGCGCCGGCCCCGAGGTGCGCATCGTGCCCTCGGTGACCACGAAGTACGACGAGATCATCTTCCTCATGGACCTGGCGCGCGCCGCGGGACTGACGAACGCCGCGCTCGCCGACGCCTCGCCGGGAGCCGCCTGACATGGCCCGAAGCGTTTCACGCCGTCATCGCGCGCGCGCCGGCCTCAAGGCCAGCGCCAGCGTCAACCTGATCTCGATGATGGACATCCTCACGGTGCTGCTGCTCTTCCTGCTGAAGAGCTACTCGGCGGGCGGCGAGGTCATGGTGCCGCAGCCGGGGGTGCGCCTGCCCGAGTCCACCGCCGAGGGGATGCCCCGCTCCTCGCTCGTCGTCTCGATCGACGGCGACGCGATCAAGCTCGGCGCCGACAAGGTCGCCTCGGTCGCCGAGGTCGCCGCGAGCGCCGACGCCGGCATCCCGTCGCTGGCCGAACGGCTGCCCGCGCCCTCCCCGGCCGCCGGCGGCGCCGACGGCGCGAACGCGGTGACCATCCAGGGCGACCGCGACATCGAGTACGGGCTGCTGCGCAAGGTCATGTTCACGCTCAGCCAGGGCGGTTACGGCAACGTCTCGCTCGCCGTGCTGCGGAAGGCGTGAGGGCCACGACATGAGCGCCGTCCGATCGAATCACTGGCTGTCCGCGCCCGACACGGGCGGGGACGGGCTGTTCCACCGCTGCCTCGGCGGCTCGGCCGCCGCCGGCGCGGTCTTCCTCGCCGTCGTGATGCTCGCGCCGCTGCCGAAGCGGGTGCTGCAGCTCGCCTCGGCGGAGGCCCCGCGCGTGGCGCGCATCCTGTTCACGCCCGCGCCGGCCGTGCCGCTGCCGCCCGCGGTGACGCCGCTCGGCGGCACGCCGGGGCTGCGGCCCGGCCCGGTGGGCGAAGGTCCGCCCGAGGGCACCGGCCCGAAGGGCCCGCTCGCGTCAAAGCTCGGCCCCGGCACCGGCGTGCCCGGGCCCGGCGGCGGCAAGGGCGCCTCGCCCGGGCTCGGCACCGGCGAGGCCGGCCGCGCGCGCGCGATGCAGGTGGCGGCGCAGCTCGCCGGCGCGACGAGCGCGCTCGAGGGCTCGCTCGCCGGGCTCGGCGACCTCGGTTCGGCGGGCGCGGGCAACGCCCGCGCGGGCGCCGCGCTCGCCCGCCGCGTCTCGTCGGTCGGCGGCGCGCGCGGCGACGCGCAGGTCGCGGCCGCGGG
>CAZUEM010000269.1:0-3495 GCA_964619155.1 uncultured bacterium | reverse complement strand
CCGACACCGGGCAGTTCCTGCCCAACTCCGAGGTTCTGGCGAGGGTCGCGGACCGGAAGATCACGGTCTACGACTTCCGCGACTTCTACTTCCTTGCGCATCCCGAGATCCGGCCGGCACGCGACAGCGTGGGCCGCGCCGAGTTCCTCACCAACATGATCCGCAAGGACGTGCTGGGACTCACGGCTCTGTCGGCGAACATCCCGATCAACTTCGAGGATCGCGCCGTCCTGCGCGAGCGCCGCGCGACACTGCTGTCGAATCGGCTATTCGAGACGGCCGTCATGGCCGTGCCCGCGCCCCCCGAGGACTCGGTGCGGCGGGTGTACGGCTACCACAAGGTTGAGCTGCGGCTGAGGGTTCTGCACTTCACGGACCGTCGGCTGGCCGACGAAGCGCGCGCCGCGCTCGTGAAGGGCGCCGCGACGTGGAAGGTGCTTTCCGATCGGCACAACCCCCCTGCGCTCAAGGGTCACGAAGGGCTGCTCGAGTGGTCGAAGTTCGAGAACGTGCCAACCGGTGTCGCGCTCGAGCTGTGGCGCCTCAAGCCGGGCCAGGTCTCCCCCGTGCTGTCGGTGCCTGGCGGCTACCAGGTTTTCCAGCTCATGGAGCGCCGGGACCGGCCGTTCGCGGCGTACGAGATCATGCGCCCCTCGGTCGAGTCGCTGATCAAGTCCTATGCGTCCTCGCTGAAGCACATTGAAATCACGGCCGAGGCCAAGCGTGGACTGAACGTGAAGTACGACAGCACCAATATCGCCTGGGCGGCGAGGCACTTCGGCCAAGCCGTTCGGGTCGGGTCGGAGGGCGGCTCGCAGTCCATTCACATCGACGAGACGGTTCCGGAGTTCGCGCCCGAGGACACGTCGCGCACCATCCTCACTTGGACGGGCGGACGGTTGTCGCTGGGCACATTGCTCCACGCCTACACCGGGCTGTCAGCGGTCCTGCGCCCCGCGATCAACACTCCCGAGCAGCTCATGAGCTACGCCGACGCGGTCATGCTCGAGCCGCGGATGGTGGAGCTCGCGACCGAACGCGGCCTGGACAAGGACCCGGCGTTCCTCGCGGCCTACGACCGCAAGCGCGAGGAGATCCTCGTCGGGAAGATGGTCGAGGACTCCGTCTTCTCGCGGATTGTCGTGAGCAAGCAGGAGCGGCAGGACTTCTACCAGAGGAACCGCAACGGCTTCGTGACTTACCCGACTATCCGCTACGCGGTGGTGGTGCGTCCGTCGAAGGCCGGCGCCGACTCCGTGCTGGCGCGCCTGCGGGCGGGCGAAAGCATCCTCGACGTGCTGCGCGCCGACTCGCTCGCGGGCAATCTCGCGAGCGGCATCAAGACCGCGATGTCGAGCGAGGCCGGCGCCTATGAGAAGGTGCTCTTCGAGGAGATGCGCCCGGGCCAGAGCCGCGTGTTCGGCCCGGACCGCGACAAGCACTGGGCATGCATACAGCTCCTCGAATTTGACCCGGGGCGGCAGATGTCCTTCCAGGAGGTCGAGGGCCTCGTGGACGAGTCGGTGCGCAACCTGAAGGCCGAGGCCGCGCTCAATGCTTTCGTGGATCGACTTAAGAAGCGCTACCCGATCGAGGCGCGCTACGACCTGCTCATGCGCGTCAAGCTGACGACGCCAAGCGAGAACGAGCGCCCCCGCTGACGGAGGCATACGTCCGGAAACACGAACGGCGGCGCTCGCGCGCCGCCGTTTCGCTTTTCCCGCCGTCGCCGCCGGTCCCGCGCGCGGCCCTCAGCGCTTCGGCCTCCACGCCGGGATGCGCTCGCGGCACTCGCCGTCCCCGCCCCCGCGCGCGACCCAGCGCGAGCCGCTCTTCTCGACCACGACCTTCTCGCCCGCGCGGTACTGGACGGTGGCGTTGTGCCACTCGACGCACACGGGCTGCTCGCAGCCCGTGAGCCCGGCGCGCTTCGCGCCGAGCACGATGCGGCCGAGCACGTAGCGCGTGCCCGCCTCGACCGGGCCGGCTTTGCCCATCGGCATCACGTAAAGGAACCGGAACCGCCCGCTCTGCGGCGTGCGGTCGTAGAGCGCGGTGCCGATGCCCTGCGTCGTCCATGGCTGCGGCTGCGGGAACGTCTCGTCGGGGCCGAACGTCACGGTCAGGCCGCCGTTGTTCGCGCCGCCGCGCTGCATGTCCCAGAAGCTGCCGAGCGTGTCGCCGGGCGGGGCGTAGACGAACACCTCGGCCGAGAAGCCATACATCGTGCTCTCGTCCGCCGCGGGCTCGAAGGAGAGCCACAGCGTGTCGCGGTGCGTCGTGTCGCCGCAGGCCAGGGGCAGCGTCTCGAGCGCGCGCGGAGCGCCGAACGGGGCTCGCGCGGAGAGGAAGATTCGGTTGGCGGGAGTCTCGGCGGGCGTCGCGGCCGCGGCGGGCGGCGAGTCCGCGGGCCGCGCTGCGGCCTTCGGCTCCGACGCCGCGCCGACCAGCGCGGGCGCGAGCAGGAGAAGCAGCGAAAGCGTCAGCCGGTTCCGAGCCGGCCGCGGCGGATGTTCTGGCATGACGGCCCTAGCGGTAGAGGGACTTGATCTGGCCCCAGGTCCGGGCCCGCGCGGGCACGGACGCACATCCGATACCCCCCGCCCAGGTGGCCTGGTTCCCATGGAGTGGGCCCCCGTCCACGAACGGGAGCGGATCGCCGCCCGGCGCGCCGGGCACGCGGTGGATCTCGGCCGAGTTGAAGACGAAGCAGACCGGCGCCGTGCATCCCGGGCAGGTGCCCGAGGTGGTGCCGGCGAAGCGGATGGCGAGGATGCCGGCGAGGTACTGCCCGCCGGCCTCGAGCGTGAACGCGTCGGGCGCCGCGACGCCCGCGCCGAGGATCACGCGCAACTGGCGGCCGTCGCCGCCCGGGCGCGGGTACAGGAGGCTCTGCACGAGCGCCGAGCCTATCGCCGACCAGGGGTCGAGGCAGTCCTCGGAACCGAGCGGGGTCGCCGCCACGAACTGGTTGGGCACCGTGTAGCGGCAGCCGCCCGGCTGCACCTGCCACCAGGGCGGCAGCGTGGCGGCGTCGGAGGCGAGGTCGAGGACGAGCGTCCAGCCGACGACCTGAGTGACTGCGGACTGCGGGACGAACGAGAGCACGAGCCGCCGCTCGCCGAAGTCGCCCTGGCAGATGAGCGTCGGGTCGCTGTTCTCGGTGCCCGACGTGCCGCACGCGCCCCAGCGGGCGGAAAGCTCGCCCTGCGCGCTGGCGCCCGCGGGCGCCAGGAGCAGCAGGCCCGCGAGGACCGGCACGAACGGCCGCCGGAGAACCCGGCGGCCGTTCGCGTTCGATGCGGTGTGGACGTGCGTCAGCGGTAGAGGTTCTTGACCGCACCCCAGGTGCGGTTCTGCGCCGGCGTGCCGTCCGGGCAGTTCGTCGGCGAACCGTTCCAGGTGATCCAGCGCGACTTGCCGGGGGCCTCGTTGACGACCGTGTAGTCGCCGATGCCGGCCGGCTGCTGGGCCTTGGCCTCGTTGAACACGATG
>CAZUEM010000268.1:0-3495 GCA_964619155.1 uncultured bacterium | reverse complement strand
CCGACACCGGGCAGTTCCTGCCCAACTCCGAGGTTCTGGCGAGGGTCGCGGACCGCTCGATCAGCGTGTTCGCGTTCCGCGACTTCTACTTCCTCTCGAAGCCCGAGATCCGGCCGGGCCGCGACAGCCTCGGGCGCGCCGAGTTCCTCACCAACATGATCCGCAAGGAGGTGCTGGGGCTCTCGGCGCTGGCCGCGAACATTCCGCTCGGCTTCGAGGCGCGCTCCATCCTGCGCGAGCACCGCTCGACGCTGCTCTCGAACCGGCTGTTCGAGAAGTACGTCATGAGCTTCGACACCCCGCCCGAGGACTCGCTGCGCAAGGTGTACGACCACCATCGGACCGAGCTGCGCCTGCGCGTGCTCCACTTCACCGACCGGACGCAGGCCGAGGCCGCCCGGGCCTCGCTCGTCAAGGGCGCGGCGACCTGGAAGGCGACGTCCGACCGTTACAACCCGCCGGCCCTCAGGGCCGGCGAAGGGTCGCTCGACTGGGCGAAGTTCGAGAGCGTCCCCACCGAGATCGCGCTCGTGCTCTGGAACGTCAAGCCAGGGCAGTACTCGCCGGTGCTGCTCGCCGCGGGCGGCTACCAGCTGTTCCAGGTGACGGAGCGCCGCGACCGGCCGTTCGCCGAGTATTCGATCATGCGGCCGTCCATCGTCGCCCTGCTCCGCAACCACGCCGCTTCGCTGCGCCAGCGCGAGATCATGGCCGTGGCCAAGCAGGGACTCGACATCCGCTACGACACGACCAACGTGGTCTACGCCGCGAAGCGCTTCGGGCAGGCCGTGACCGTGGGTCGCGAGGGATCGGCCCAGACCATCCACATCGACGAGAACGTCCCCGAGTTCGCCGACGAGGACACCGCGCGCACGATCCTGACCTGGACCGGCGGACGGCTCACGCTCGGGCGGCTGCTGCACGAGTACTCGCACGTCGCGTCCGTGCTGCGGCCGGCGATCAACACACCCGAGCTGTTCATGGGCTACGCCGACGCCATCGTCACCGCGCCGCGGATGATCGAGATCGCGGTCGAGCGCGGCCTCGAGAAGGACCCGGCGTTCCTCGCCGCCTTCGAGGGCAAGCGCGAGCAACTGCTGGTCGAGCGCATGGTCGAGGACTCGGTGTTCTCGCGGATCACCGTGAGCAAGCAGGAGCGGCGCGATTTCTACCAGAAGAACCGCAACGGCTTCGTCACCTACCCGTCCATCCGCTACGCGGTGGTGGTGCGTCCCTCGAAGGCCGGCGCCGACTCGGTGCTCGCGCGCCTGCGGGGCGGCGCGAACATCTTCGACGTGCTGCGCGCCGATTCGCTGGCGGGCAACTTCTCGAGCGGCATCAAGAACGCCACGACGCAGGACCGCGGCCTCTACGAGAAGGTGATCTTCGAGGAGATGCGGCCGGGCCAGAGCCGCGTGCTCGGACCCGACGCCCAGAAGCACTGGGCGTGCGTGCACCTGATCGAGTTCGATCCCGGCCGGCAGATGGCGTACGAGGAGGTCGAGGGCATCGTGGACGAGTCGGTGCGCAACCTGAAGGCCGAGGAGGCGCTCAACGCGTTCGTCGGCCGGCTCATGAAGCGCTACCCGGTCGAGGCTCGTTACGACCTGCTCATGCGAGTCAAGCTGACGACACCCAGCGAGGACGAGCGCCCGCGCTGACGGACCCGGACGTCCGGAAGCACGAACGGCGGCGCACGCGCGCCGCCGTTTCGCTTTTGCCGCCGTCGCCGCCCGCCGCGTGCGCGGGCCTCAGCGCTTCGGCCTCCACGCCGGGATGCGCTCGCGGCACTCGCCGGCCCCGCCCCCGCGCGCGACCCAGCGCGAGCCGCTCTTCTCGACCACGACCTTCTCGCCCGCGCGGTACTGGACGGTGGCGTTGTGCCACTCGACGCACACGGGCTGCTCGCAGCCCGTGAGCCCGGCGCGCTTCGCGCCGAGCACGATGCGGCCGAGCACGTAGCGCGTGCCCGCCTCGACCGGGCCGGCTTTGCCCATCGGCATCACGTAAAGGAACCGGAACCGCCCGCTCTGCGGCGTGCGGTCGTAGAGCGCGGTGCCGATGCCCTGCGTCGTCCATGGCTGCGGCTGCGGGAACGTCTCGTCGGGGCCGAACGTCACGGTCAGGCCGCCGTTGTTCGCGCCGCCGCGCTGCATGTCCCAGAAGCTGCCGAGCGTGTCGCCGGGCGGGGCGTAGACGAACACCTCGGCCGAGAAGCCATACATCGTGCTCTCGTCCGCCGCGGGCTCGAAGGAGAGCCACAGCGTGTCGCGGTGCGTCGTGTCGCCGCAGGCCAGGGGCAGCGTCTCGAGCGCGCGCGGAGCGCCGAACGGGGCTCGCGCGGAGAGGAAGATTCGGTTGGCGGGAGTCTCGGCGGGCGTCGCGGCCGCGGCGGGCGGCGAGTCCGCGGGCCGCGCTGCGGCCTTCGGCTCCGACGCCGCGCCGACCAGCGCGGGCGCGAGCAGGAGAAGCAGCGAAAGCGTCAGCCGGTTCCGAGCCGGCCGCGGCGGATGTTCTGGCATGACGGCCCTAGCGGTAGAGGGACTTGATCTGGCCCCAGGTCCGGGCCCGCGCGGGCACGGACGCACATCCGATACCCCCCGCCCAGGTGGCCTGGTTCCCATGGAGTGGGCCCCCGTCCACGAACGGGAGCGGATCGCCGCCCGGCGCGCCGGGCACGCGGTGGATCTCGGCCGAGTTGAAGACGAAGCAGACCGGCGCCGTGCATCCCGGGCAGGTGCCCGAGGTGGTGCCGGCGAAGCGGATGGCGAGGATGCCGGCGAGGTACTGCCCGCCGGCCTCGAGCGTGAACGCGTCGGGCGCCGCGACGCCCGCGCCGAGGATCACGCGCAACTGGCGGCCGTCGCCGCCCGGGCGCGGGTACAGGAGGCTCTGCACGAGCGCCGAGCCTATCGCCGACCAGGGGTCGAGGCAGTCCTCGGAACCGAGCGGGGTCGCCGCCACGAACTGGTTGGGCACCGTGTAGCGGCAGCCGCCCGGCTGCACCTGCCACCAGGGCGGCAGCGTGGCGGCGTCGGAGGCGAGGTCGAGGACGAGCGTCCAGCCGACGACCTGAGTGACTTCGGACTGCGGGACGAACGAGAGCACCAGCCGCCGCTCGCCGAAGTCGCCCTGGCAGATGAGCGTGGGGTCGCTGTTCTCGGTGCCGGACGCGCCGCACGCGCCCCAGCGCGCGGAAAGCTCGCCCTGCGCGCTCGCGCCCGCGGGCGAGAGCAGCAGCAGGCCCGCGAGGACCGGCACGAACGGCCGCCGGGAGACCCGGCGGCCGTTCGCGTTCGATGCGGTGTGAAGAGGCGTCAGCGGTAGAGGTTCTTGACCGCACCCCAGGTGCGGTTCTGAGTCGGCGTGCCGTCGGGGCAGTTCGTCGGCGAGCCGTTCCAGGTGATCCAGCGGGTCTTGCCGGCGGCCTCGTTGACGATCGTGTAGTCGCCGATGCCGGCCGGCTGCTGGGCCTTGGCCTCGTTGAACACGATG
>CAZUEM010000267.1:0-3508 GCA_964619155.1 uncultured bacterium | reverse complement strand
GGCCGAGCGCGTCGTCTTCTACTGCGGCAGCGGCGTCAACGCCTGCCAGAACCTCTTCGCGATGCGGCTCGCGGGCCTGGGCGACGGACTGCTGTACCAGGGCTCGTGGAGCGACTGGTGCGGCGACCCGTCGCGGCCGGTGGGCACCGGGGCGACACCTTAGGGCCGCCCCGGCCCGGCGCTATTCGATGACGGCGAGCCGGCGGACGCGCGTCCCCGCGGGCGTCACGAGTCGCGCGAGGTAGAGGCCGGGCGAGAGCGCCCCTCCGTCGCCGCCGCGCAGGTCCCATGCGAACGAGTGCGCGCCGGCGGGCAGCGCTCCGTCCACGAGCGTGTGCACGAGCCGGCCCTGGGCGTCGTACACGGCGAGGCGGGTGACCGCCGCCGCCGGCAGCGCGAACGACAGCGTCGCCCGGCCGCGCGCGGGGTTGGGCGCAACGGGCGCGAACGAGAGTTCCGCCGGCGCCGGCGCCGGCGCGTCGAGCGTCTGCGCGGGCGTCACGAGGGCGAAGCCGCTGCTGTTGCCGTGCACGTCGGTGGCGGCGAGCTTGTAGAAGAAGCCCGGCGCCGCGGCGTCGTCGTACGAGGTCCCCGTGGGCGCGGCGACGAGGTTCGCGTCGGACGGCACGAACGACGCGCTCGTACCGCGGTGGAGCCGGTAGTCGCGCAGGTCCGGTTCGCCGTTGGGGAGCCAGGACAGGTGGGTCAGGCCCCCGTTGCGCGCCGCGGCGAAGGCGGACGGCTGCGCTGGAGAGAGGTTGTCCACCGAGAAGCCGCTGTCGGGCGCGGAGGTGGCGAGCACCGCGCCGGAGGGCGAAACGGTCTCGACGAAGAACACTTCCCACGGGATCCCCCAGCCCGGACCCAGCAGGTCGGAATCGGTGGAGACCGTCATGCCGTAGCCGGCCCAGCCGCGTGCGGGCGTGCTGCCCAGGTACTCCCAGTAGGCGGCGACCGAGTTGCCGGAGAGGACGCGAATCGCGCCGGGGCCCGCGGCCTCGGGCGAGTCGCCTTCGGCGATCGCGCGCGCGCCGGCCGCGAGGCGCGCCTGCGCGACGAATGCCGGCATGCGCCGCCAGACCATGTACGAGCCGACCGGGTTCGAGGGCACCGTGTCGATCTCGCTGGCCCGCCAGTAGAGCGAGAGCCGCCCGCCCTGGTCGTTGGCCACGTCCGAGAGCAGGGTGAGGACGGCGGACTGGAGCAGCCCGTGGTTGCCGTCCCGGCGCAGGCGGTTGGTGGCGAGCATGGTGCCGTCGCGGAAGACGCCGATCACGCCGCCGTCCTGGTCGCCGAGCACGACCGGGTAGTAGCCGAAGCCGGCCGCGTTCAGGGCCAGCATCTCGCCCGCGGCATTCCAGCCCGTGGCCACCGCGCCCGCGCGCGTCAGGCGCTGCGCGAACAGGAGCCTGCTGTCGTTCGGGTCCTGCCAGCCCACCACCATGTCCCCCGCCCCGCCGTTGTCGATCGACAGGTGGAACAGGGTTCCGCCCGACAGGTCCGCGACCAGGGCCGAGCCCGCCGCGAACTCCGGGTGGACCGACAAGTCCTGCTGCCGGCGGGCGCCCATGATGTCGCTGCCCGCCGCCCACGCGACCAGGAAGTCGCGGTACTCGTTCGTGGCCAGCCTGGGGAGCTGATCGCTCACCGCCGGGTTGTTCGACAGCGCGAGTCCCCCGGGCGGCGCGGCGCCCGTCCGTCCGTAGGAGTCGAGCACGTCGATGTAGATCTCGTTCGAGCCCGTGCGCCCGTCCGCCCAGACGACGCCGTACAGGCCGTCCAGGGTGCGCACGGCGTCGAAGGCGTTCGACGCGGGGCTGCTGGCGAGCGCGAGGCCGCTTCCCGGGAAGAGGTCCGTTCGCAGGACGCCGTAGCGGTCCACGCGGGCGGCGAGCAGCTCGTAGCCGCCGTTGGGCGTGCCGACGTAGAAGACCATGGCGCCGCCTTCGCCGTCGCTGAAGACCCGCGGCGGGGTGTAGGTGCTGCCGTCCTTCTGCACCTGGACGCCGCCCGCCGGCCAGCTCGGGTCGAGCACGCCGGTCGAGAGCACGTGCTGGACGTACACCTGGTAGGGCCCGGTGCGGAGAAAGCACACGAAGGCGCCGCCCTCTCCGTCGGCGGCGACGTCCGCGACGAAGTCGTAATCGGAAGTCGGCGAGACGGGAACACCCGCGGCCGGCCAGCCGGGTGCGGGCGCGCCGTTGGCGGCCACGCGCTGCAGTTGGAGTTCGTTGCCGCCGACGCCGTGCGTCTCGTACGCGACCAGCACGCCGCCGAAGCCGTCGAGCGCGACGGCGGGGTTCATGTAACCGGCCGTCGGCCCCGGTGGCTCGTACACGTACCACGGCCACGCCGTGCCACCGTTCGCGAGCACGTGCTGGACGTGCCCGCCCCAGCCGTCGTCCCAGGCCACGAAGTAGCCGCCGCCGCCGTCCGCCACGACTTCCATCGCCATCGAGGTGCTCACGACCTCCCAGCCGAACTGGTTCGATGCGGAGGGACCGCTCGGCCAGAAGTTGCCGGCGGCCGAAGCGGCGGCGGGCAGCGCGAGAAGTGCGAGAACCGCGAAGCGGGCAACGAGGTGTGCGTGCATCGGGCGGCTCCTCCGCGGGTCTCGCAGGCGTGCGCGGTTTGAGTGCTCCAGGTCCGTGGCGGACGTCCGGGACCGCGAGGGCAGCCCGTGCCGCACATTGAGTCTAGGCACTCAAGAAGGTCCCGGGCCACCGAAAACTCGCATCCGGGCGTGCTATTCCTCCCCCGCCAGCTTGGACCACATCTCGGTGTCCACTCGGATGTCCTGCTTGAGGTGGAGCGAGCGCAGCACGCCCTCGAACGTGTAGCCGCAGCGACGCGCCACGGTGCGCGAGGCCTCGTTGCCGACGCTGATGAGCAACTCGAGCCGGATCATGCCGAGGTCCTCGAACGCCCAGCGCGTCAGCCAGCGCAGCGTCGCGGTCGCGACGCCGCGCCCGCGCGCCTCGGGCGCGACGAGGTAGCCCAGTTCGGCCGTCCGCGTCTCGCGATCGAGCCTGGGCGCGGCCGCGAGCCCGAGGAACGCGCCGGTCGCCGCGTCCACGACCGCGAAGCCCTCGCGGTTTCCCTCCCGCCGCCCGGCGTCGTAGCGGGCCAGCCAGGTGCGCGCGAAGTCCGGGGGCGGAGGCTCGGGCACGCGCGTGAAGCGCCGGACGTCGGGATCGAGCGCCATGCGCGCCATCCCCTCGAGGTGCGCTTCGCCGAGCGGCTCGAAGCGGAGGGAACCGGCGGAACAGGGTTCGGTCATGCGGGCACCTCCGGAGGTCGCGTCCGCGACGCGGTCAGCGGTAGCCGATGGCGACGGCCACCGCCAGGAAGACGGCCGCGATCCCCGACAGCATCAGGAACAGCGGCAGCGCGAAGCGGAGCCAGGTCGCGTACGGGATCCTCGCCATCGCGAGCATCGCCATCAGCGTGCCGGAGGTCGGGATCACCATGTTCGAGAGCCCGTCGCCGAACTGGAACGCGAGCACCG
>CAZUEM010000266.1:0-3586 GCA_964619155.1 uncultured bacterium | reverse complement strand
CGGCGGGCGCGACCGAGGACTCGCTCTACGAGGCCACGCTCACCTTCGGCAGCGCCGACGAGGCCCTGCCCGGCGGCACGGCGCGGCCCGACCTCACCGTCACGCTGCGCGCCACGGTCGAGGCTGGCGGCACGACCGACGTGGGCGGCGCTCCGCCCGCCGCGACGCTGCTCTACGCGCCCTACCCGAACCCGCTCGCGGGCCGGGCGAACGTGCGCTTCGACGTCGCGCGCGCGGGCGACGTGGCGATCGAGGTCTTCGACCTCTCGGGCCGCCGCGCGAGCACGCTGCTCCGGGGCGCGCTCGAGCCGGGCCGCTATTCCGTGCAGTGGAGCGGCCTCGGCGAGGACGGCGCGCCCGTCCGCGCGGGCCTTTACTTCGTGCGCCTGACCGCGCCGGGCGCGGGCGCGCAATCGGCGCGCATCGCGGTCGTCCGCTAGGCCATCCGAACGCCGGGAGCCCGCCCGCGCGGGCGGGCTCCGCGATCCCGATTACCCCAAGGAACCCCGACGTGACCCAGCCCCTCCGCCTTCCGCTCCTCGCCGCGCTGGCCGCCCTGGTCGCGCTCGCCCCGCCCGCGCACGCGCTGCGCGTCGCGACCTACAACATCACGCTCTACAACGGCGGCACCGCCAACGCTCGGGCCGGCTCGTTCCGCACCGTGCTCGCGGGGCTCAATCCCGACGTGCTGATCGTCCAGGAGCTGAACAGCGCCTCGGGCCGGGACTCGCTGCTCAACAACGTGCTCAACGTGGTCCACCCCGGCCAGTGGACGGCCAGCTCGTTCTACACCCTCCAGAACTCCCCCCTCGAGGGAGGCGCGATCTTCTGGAAGACCGCGAAGGCGACCGTCACCGACATCACCACGATCAGCACCGGCGGCCCGCGCCTCGTGCTGACCGGGGTCCTGAAGCCCGTCGGCTACACCTCGAACGCGTCGTGGACGCGGCTCTACTCGGTGCACTTCAAGGCCGGCAACCCGCTGTCGTCCCCGGGCGACTCGACCACGCGCCGGCTCGAGTGCACGAACCTGCGCACGCACATCAACAACGTGGACACGTCCGTGTGGGGCCCCGGGTTCCTGATCGGCGGCGACACCAACTTCTACGGCGCGTGGGAGGGCGGCTACCTCCGTCTGACCGAATCGCAGGCCGACAACGACGGCCGCGGCCGCGACCCGATCCCGCTGCCCGGCACCTGGAACGACCCCGCGTTCGCGCTCTACCACACGCAGTCCGCGTGCAACTCGCCCAACTGCCCGGCGCTGTGGGCGAGCGCGGGCGGCGGCGGCCTCGACGACCGCTTCGACCTCTGGCTCAGCTCCTCGAGCCTGCGCGACGGGCAGGGCCTCGAGTTCCTCACGGGCAGCAACGTGGCCTACGGGAACGACGGCGCCCACTACAACACCGACATCGACGCCGGCGGCGTGAACGGCGCGGTGGGCATCACCATCGCGACCGCGCTGCGGCTCGCGTCGGACCACATCCCGGTGCTCATGCAGCTCTCGCTGCCCGCGAAGGTCGTGGCCGCATCGCAGCTCGCCTTCGGCGACGTCATCACCGGCGCGCCGGCGGCGACGCAGGTGCTCGCGGTCTCGAACGGCGCGACCACGCCCGCCGACAAGCTCCGCTACACGCTGACCGCCCCCGTGGGCTACACGGCCACACCCGGCGCCGACAGCGTAGCGGTGGGCGCGCCGGCGAAGAACCACACGGTCTCGATGCTGACCGGCACGGTGGGCGTCAAGGCCGGCAGCCTGTTCATGAGCACCAACGACGTGGACTCGCTCTCCAAGCTGGTGCAGCTCCACGGCCGCGTGCTCGCGCACGCGGCGGCCTCGCTCGACTCGGCGACGGTGCTCACCACCACCACGGCCGACTTCGGCGACCACCCGTCGGCCGGATTCGGCGACCTCGCGGTGCGCGTCCACAACCAGGGCTGGGACCCGCTGCAGGCCGGCCTCGCCGTGACCGGCGCCTCGATCACCGGCGGCGACGGCCGCTTCTCGATCGTGGGGTTCAGCCCCGTGACGCTCGGGGAAACCGGAAAGACCTGGACGCTCCAGTTCGACGGCGCCGGCGCCTCGGCCGACACCACCTACGAGGCCGTGCTCACGTTCACGACCTCGGACGAGGCCCTGCCGGGCGCGACCGCGGGCGCGACGCTGACCGTGAACCTGGTCGCGCACGTCAGCGCCACCACGGACGTGCCGGGCAGCTACGCCCTTCGCCTCTCGCCCCCGCGCCCCAACCCGGCGCGCTCCGGGGCCGAGATTGCCTTCGAGCTGCCGCGCGAGGCCCCGGTCGAGGTCGCGATCTACGACCTCGGCGGCCGCCGCGTCGCCACCGTCGCCGACGGCCGGATGGGCGAGGGTCCCCACGTCGTGCGCTGGAACGCCCAGGACGCGAGCGGCCGGCGCGTGGCGGCGGGCCTCTACTTCGTCCGCTTCAGCACCCCGGGCCTGACGCGGGTCCAGCGGCTGGCGCTGCTGCCGTAAGGAATCCCGTCACCCCTGATCGCGCGGAGGCGGTCCTTCCGGGACCGCCTCTCCGCTTTCCAGGGGCACGTGCCCGGCGCACTCGCGCACGGGCAGGCGCGGGTAGCGCGGCCAGCGCGCGTCCTCGCGCGAGCGCATGCAGAGCCAGAAGACGCTGCGCGGCGTGCGCACGATGCGGGCGAACCGGCAGCCCGCGCACAACCCGGCCTCGTGCTCCCGCGTCCCGCCCACCGCGTGCCTCCTTCGCTCGAGCCCCGCTCCCGGCCCCCGGCCGGTGTCGGCAGCGACGACAGTTCTTCCGGCGCGGCCCTCCCGAAAGGCCGCTCCTCAATGTCAGGGCTTTCCCTCATTCGTTGCGCCGCTTCGGGATGGCGCAACGCGTTTCGTCTGGCCCGGCGTTTGCAAGCTACCACGGTGTTGAGGGCCGACAGCACCCAGGACCGACTCCCCCTTGCGTCACATGCCCGAGGAGATTCCCCCCATGAAGCGGTTGTTCCTGCCCATTGCACTGATCGCCATGCTGGCGGCGCCGGCGTTCGCCCAGGACCCCATCGGGTCGCTGGAAGACCCGGCGGCGACCGAGGCCGGCGGCGGCGAGTTCAACGACACGCGCCGTCACCGCAACCGGGGCAACGACCGTCCCGTGGCTCCCGTTCCTGAGCCCGGCACGATGGCGCTGGCCTCGATGGGCCTGATCGCGCTGGGCGCTGCCGCGCGCCGGCGCCGCGGAAAGTAAGGCAGGGCGGAAACGATCGGTTCCCCCCAAGAGCGTCGCACTTGTCCCCACGGGTGAGACGCTCCGGACGTCAACTGCCCAGGTGACCCCTTGACCCTTGGGGCGGCGGCGGGACGAAGGTCCCGCCGCCGCGTCCGTTTTTTGCCTTGTGCGCCGAAGATTGCAGTTGGGCCTGGAAAGGCCTCCGGCAGGGGGGCGCCCTGTCGGCGGGACAACGATTTACCGGTCCGCGGACCGCCGTCTGCAATCTTCGGCGCACAACGCATAGAATCCCCGCCCATGTCCAAAGCCCCGAAGTCCCCGCGCCGTCCCGCCGACGCGCGCCGCCCGGGCGCGGCGCCGGCCGCGCGCCG
>CAZUEM010000265.1:0-3682 GCA_964619155.1 uncultured bacterium | reverse complement strand
GTTCGCGCTCGCGGGACCGCGACGCCGCCGGAGCGGCGGCGGCGGCCGCGCCGCTCGCGGCGCCCGCGGCGTGGAGCGAAACGGTCGTCGAGGAGGACGAGTTCGACGCCACCGACGACGAGCAGGTGGTCGAGGTGTACGACGACGACGAGGACCTCGACGAGTCGGAGGAGGGGCCGGCCGGGGAGGACGAGGTCCTCGAAGACGACGAGGAGGACGACGCCCCGGAGGACGACGAGGAGGACGAGGCGCCCGCGCACGAGGAGGCCCTCGTGGATCCGTTCGGCATCGAGGGGGGAAAGGACGAGGCGCGCGCCGTCGTGGAGGTCGCCGCCGATCCCGAAGCCCGCGAGGGCGAGGAGGAGGAGGAGCGCGACGCCCGCATCGAGGAGATCGAGCGGGCGATGGCGAGCTTCGGCCAGCGCCGCGAGCACCACGGCGGCGGCCAGCGGTACGGCCGCCGGAACCGCCGCGGGCGCTGACGGCACGGATCGCTCGCGCCCTCATGCGGGTTCTCGCGCTCTGCCTCGCCCTCGCCCTCGCGCCGTCCGCGGCGCCGTCCGCGGCGGCCGCACCGGCCGCCGCGGACACGGCGGGCCGCGCGTACCCGAGCGAGCAGGCGCTGCGCCACTACCTGCAGGGGCGCTGGGCCGAGCTCGCGGGCGAGCCGCAGCAGGCGCAGGCCGAGTTCTCGCGGGTCCTGACGCTGGACGGCGCGGCCGTGGACGTGATGCTGCGCCTGTGCGAGGTCGCGGCCGCGGCCGGCGAGCCCGGCCGCGCGCTCGAGCTGGCCGAACGGGCGCTGGGCGTCGCGCCCGCCAACGCGCGGGCGATGTGGCTCAAGGGCGCGGCGCTGTTCAACCTCGGGCGCGCCGAGGAATCGCTCGCGCCGCTGCTCGCCGCCAGCCGCGCCGACTCGCTCGATCCCGAGTACGCGCGCACGCTCGCGCGCGTGGCCGAGTCGCTCGACCGGCTGCCGCTCGTGGCCGCGGCGTGGGAGCGGGCCGTGCGGCTCGACGAGGACGACCCGGAGGCGTGGTTCCAGTACGCCTCGGCCGCGGCGCGGCTCGGCCGCTTCGCGCTCGCCGACAGCGCGCTCGACCGCGCGCTCGAGGGCAACCCGATCCGGCCCGGGGCGCTGTTCCTGCGCGGCTGGATCCGCGAGAGCACCGGGCGGTCCGCCGAGGCGATCGAGTTGTACCGGCACCACCTCGCCATCCATTCGTCCGACCAGGCCACGCGACAGCGGCTCGTCGTGCTGCTGGCGCGCGCGCGGCAGTGGCCCGAGGCGTGGCGCGAGGCGCAGCGGCTCGCCGAGGCGCGGCCCGGGGACCCGGACGTCGCGCAGATCGAGGCCGAGTGCGCGTACGGCGCCGGCCATGCCGCGGCTGGCGACCGGGCGCTCCAGCGCATGCGCGAGCTCGATCCCGGCGATCCCGACCTCGTGATGCGGGGCCTCGCGGTGCTCGCCCGGCACCGCCGCGCGGGCGAGGGGACGAAGGTGGCCGACGCGTGGGCGCGCGCGCACGCCGGCGATTCGCGCGGCCTGTCGCTCTCGGCGCGGGCGCGCGCCATGGCCGGCGAGTACGACTCGGCCGCGGTCTACGCGCGCCGGCTCGTCGAGGCCGAGCCGGACTCGCTCGAGCCGCGGAGGCTGCTCGCGCGCATCCACCAGGACGCCCGCCGCTGGCCCGAGGCCGTGGCCGCCTGGCGCGAGGCCCGCGCGCTCGCCCCGCGCGATCCGCTGCTCATGCTCGACCACGGCTTCTGCCTCGAGCAGGCGGGGGACGTGGACGGGGCGATCGCGCTCGGCCGGGAAGCGCTCGGGCACGCGCCGGGCTACCCGGGCGCGCTCAACTTCCTGGGCTACCTGCTCGCCGACCACCATCGCGACCTGAACGAGGCGCTCGACCTCGTCACCCGGGCCGTCGAGCAGGATCCCGACAACGGCGCCTACGTGGACTCGCACGGCTGGGTGCTCTACCGGCTCGGGCGCCTGGAGGAGGCCCGCGAGCGGCTCGAGCGGGCGCTCGAGTTGACCGGGGGCGACCCGGTCATCCACGAGCACCTCGGGGACGTCTACCGCGACTTGAAGCTGACGGGCCGGGCCCGGGAGCAGTATCGTTCCAGCCTGTCGGCCGACCCGCGCAACGTGCGGGTGCGGAAGAAGTTGGACGAGCTGCGCTGAGCGGCGCGCCGAGGCCTTCCCCGAAATGCGGGGAACCGGCCGGGCGCTCGCGGGTACCACGCTTCGGAGAGGTTCCGCTTGGCCCCTGACCGAAACCCCCCGCTGCCCCAGATCGTGAGCCTGTCGGACGAAGACCTCATGGCCCGGGTGGCCGAGGACGACGAACGCGCGTTCACCGAGCTGGTGGGGCGTTTCCAGGGGCGGGTCACGAACCTCGTCAGCCGGGTCCTGAACGACCGCAACTGCGCGGACGACCTGGCGCAGGAAGTGTTCGTCCGGGTGTTCGTTCACCGGCGGAACTACCGGCGCGGATCGAAGTTCTCGACCTGGATCTTCACCATCGCGGCGAACCTCGCGAAGAACGAGATCCGCCGCCGGGTGAGGCGCAGGAACTGGTTCTCGCTGGACGCGCTGACCGAGGTGCTGCACGACAGCCTGCCGCAGCTCGCGGACCCCACGGAGTCCCGCGAGTCGGGCCTCGAGCGCGAACAGCTGCAGGGGGAAGTCGGAAGGGCCATCGCCACGGTGCCCGAGAAGTACCGGCTCGCGCTGGTGCTGCGCGACATCGAGGGGCTGGCCTACGAGGAGATCGCGGAAGTGCTCGGCGTTCCGGGCGGGACGGTGCGGTCACGCATCAACCGCGCCCGGAGCATGCTCAAGCGCAAGCTCCAACCGCTACTACGAAAGCAGGAAGCACCATGAGGGATTGCGGACGGGCCCGGGACCTGTTCGGGGCGTTCTGGGACGACGAGGTGACGCAGGCCGAGCGCGAATGGCTGGACGGCCACTTCCGCTCGTGCGGCGCCTGCCGGAGCGAATACGAGCAGTTCGCGCGCACGATCGAGGCGGTCGCGTCGCTGCCGCGCGAGGAGGCCGCGCCCGAGCTGGCGGCGCGCGCGCTCGCCGCGGCGCGGCGGGCGTCGCCCGCGCGCGACGTGATCTTCGTGCGCGAGACCCCGCGCTGGGTGCCGCTCGCCGCGGCCGCCGCCGCGGCCCTGCTGGTCGTGGCCGCCCTGGTCCCGTACCTCTCGCGCACGCCGGTCGGCGTCACGGTCGCCGGGCGCGTCGCGCCGGTGCCCGAGGCGCGCCTCGTGCAGGTGGCGGCGGGCGCTCCCGGCGCGGCCGGCGAAGGCGCGGTGGCGGCGAGCGGCCCGGTCTCGGCCGACGTGCTCGACAGCCTCTTCAGCAGCGGCGAGAGCGTGGACTTCGTGCTCGACCCGGTGACGCCGCGCGAGGCGCGCGGGCAGGCGGCCGTGCGGCTGCCGAACGGCATCCAGGGCGAGCAGACGGTCATCACCTTCTGATCCCGGGCCCCGCACGGGAGCGCCGCGCGACGCCGCGCGGCGTGCCCGCCCGGGGACGGGGGCGGAGGCGGGCTTCCGAGACGTGAACGACATGCAGACGTTCCGGCGCCGCGGTCGCGGCGGGCGGACGGCCCCGCAGGCGGGCCGCCCGCTCGCGGCGCTGCTCGGCGCCGCGCTCGCGCTCGCGCTG
>CAZUEM010000264.1:0-3699 GCA_964619155.1 uncultured bacterium | reverse complement strand
CATCGGCACGTCGCGCTTGTTCCACTGCATCACCCACGGGATGCGGGCGAGCACCGGGCCGCTGATGCCGAGCGTGCGCAGGTGGTCGTGCAGGTCGGCGAGCGACTCGCGGTTCGCGTGCTCGCGCGCCGGGTGCGAGTCGGCCACGAACACCAGGCCGTCCACGCCCTGCAGCACCGCGCGGCGCGAGAGCTTGTAGTGGACCTGCCCGGGCACCGTGTAGAGGTGGAAGCGGGTCAGGAAGCCGTTCACAGACCCGAGGTCGATGGGCAGGAAGTCGAAGAACAGCGTGCGCTCGTGGTCGGTGGCGATCGAGATCATCTTGCCGCGCCGCTCGGGCGGCAGGCGATCGTGCAGGACCTTCAGGTTGGTGGTCTTGCCGCACAACCCGGGTCCGTAATAGACGATCTTGAAATGGATCTCGCGCGTCCGGTGGTTGATCAGGGCCACGGACGTACCTCCCGGGGCGGTGCGGGCGTCCGGCTCACGGGCCGGCTCACTCGCCGAAGAGCGCGTCCACCTCGCTCGAGGCCGCCATGGCGAAATCCGGGGCGCCGGCGAACTCCTGCGCCGGGGCCTCGGCGATGCCCACCTTCTCGAACAGGCCGCGGAACACCGTGTCCAGCGTCTCGGACGCCTTTTTCGCGCGGTGCCGCACCAGCCCCAGCGTGCTGCGCCGGTCGAACACGGTGCACAGGATCACCCGGTCGGCCAGCAGGCACGAATGGACGGAGCGGAGCGGTCCCTCGCTCACGACGGCGGCCACTCCCGTCTCGCCCAGCAGCGTGGCGAGCTCGGCGTTGGCGGTGAAGTCGGCGGCGACCAGGCTCGCGAAGGACATCGCGTCGAAGTCATCCACGCGGCCGGCCGAGGTGATGAGCTGGCCGGAGCGGTCGATGAGATGGGCCGAGAGGGCGTTGGTGCGCTCGAGCAGCTCGGCGAGTACCTGGTCGATCGTTCGAAAGTCGTTTTCGAACAGAGTCCACTGCGACATGAAGCCCCCGCTGGTCCGCTCCGGGATCCAGTACGTGGTGGGGAACTCTGTGGCACGTCCGTGTTCCGGCCGGGAGGTGTATCACGCTGGGCGGCGCGCCGCCAAGCGGAGTTTGCCCGGCGGGGCGGCGGCGGGCTCGCCGGGGAGGCGCGCGGCGCCGGCGGCGGCGGTAGCGGAGGGCGGCGCGCCGAGGGCCCGGCGCGCGCAGCGTCAGTCGTGCTCGTCCTCGATCTCGCCGACGATCTCCTCGAGCACGTCCTCGAGCGTGACGATGCCGGCGAACCGGCCCTCGGCGCTCCGCACCACGGCCATCTGCCGCTTCTCGCGCTTGAACATCGTCAGCATGCGGCCGAGCGTCACCTCGGGGGCGACGTAGAGCGCCGGGTACATGGCGTCGATCAGGATCACGAGCCCGCGCAGGCTGAAGATGTGGAACAGGTCCTTGGTGTTGACGATGCCGACGATGTTGTCGGGCGTCCCCTCCCACACCGGCATGCGGGTGTGGCCGGTCTCGCGCGAGGTCTCGAGGATCTCCTCCTCGTTCGCGCCCACCGACACGGTCACCACCTTCTCGCGCGGCACCATGATGTCGCCGACGGTGCGGTCCGAGAGCTCGAACACGTTGCGCGCGTAGGTGGCCTCGTCCGGCTGGATGACGCCGGCCTCCTGCCCCTCCTCGATCAGCATGTCGATCTCCTCGGACGAGTGCACCGAGTGACCGGGCCGCACCGGGGGCAGGCGGAGCTGGCGCACCACCCAGTTGCCCGCGCGGTTCATGAAGTGGATGAACGGCCGGAACACGCGCGCGAACAGCAGCAGCGGGCCGGCGACGATCAGCGCCACGTCCTCGGCGCGCTCGAGCGCGATCGCCTTGGGCGCCAGCTCGCCCAGCACCACGTGCAGGAACGTGATGATCAGGAACGCCAGCGCCACCGCCGCGCCGTGCGTGAGCGCCGGGCCCCAGGCGCCGGGCAGCGCCTCGAAGAGCGGCTCGACGAGGTGCGCGAGCGCCGGCTCGCCGAGCCAGCCGAGCGCGAGGCTCGAGAACGTGATCCCGAGCTGGGTGGCGGCGATCGAGTCGTCGAGCCTCTCGATCGCGTCGCGCACCGAGACCGCGCCGAAGCGCTTCTGCCCGACCAGCTCCTCGATGCGGGTCCAGCGCACGGTCACCAGCGCGAACTCGGCGGCGACGAAGAACGCGTTCAGGCCGACGAACACGAACACGAACAGGATCTGGACCAGGTCCCAGACGTACGGCATGGCGGCTTCGCTACTCGACCTCGCGGCGGCCTTCGAGCGCGCGCGCGAGCGTGACCAGGTCGGAGTACTCGAGGTCGGAGCCCATCGGCACGCCGCGGGCGATGCGGGTCACCTTCACCCCGAGCGGGGCGATGAGCTTCGACAGGTAGAGCGCCGTCGCCTCGCCGTTCACGTTCGGGTTGGTGGCGAGGATGATCTCGCGCACCTCGCCCGAGCGCAGCCGCTCGAGCAGCTCGCGGATGCGCAGCCGGTCCGGGCTCGTGCCCTCGAGCGGCGAGAGCGCGCCGCCGAGCACGTGGTAGCGCCCGCGGAACGTCGCCGTGCGCTCGAGCGCCAGAACGTCGCCGGGCTGCTCGACCACGCACAGCACGCTGCCGTCGCGCTGCGGGTCCGTGCACAGCGAGCACGGGTCGTTCTCGCTGAAGTTCCCGCACGCGCCGCAGAAGCCCACGCGCTCGCGCACCGCGCGGATCGCCTCGGCCAGGCGCAGCGCGTCCTCCTTGGGCACCCGCAGCAGGTGGAGCGCGAGCCGCATGGCGCTCTTCTGGCCGACGCTCGGGAGCTTGACCAGCTCCTCGATCAGCAGCTCGAGGTATTTGGAACTGTACACGGGGTGCGGTCGGGGCCCGTCAGATCGGCAGCTTGAAGCCGCCGGTGAGCTTCGCGTACGCCTCGGTCATCTTCTCGGACGAGGTGCGCTGCGCCTCGCCCACCGCGGTGATGACGAGGTCCTCGATCAGCGTCACGTCGCCGTCCTCGAGCGCCTTCGGATCGATCTTGAGCTCCTTCAGGATCTGCTTGCCGTCCACGACGACCTTCACCATGCCGCCGCCGGCGGAGGCCTCGTAGCGCTCCTCGGCCAGCTTCTCCTGCAGCTCGCCCATCTGCTTCTGGACCTTCTGGGCCTGCTTCATCATGTCGCCGAAGCTCTTCATCATGTCGAGCGGTCTCCTCGTCCGTTTCGGTCCAGCACCTCGCCGTCGAAGAAGGCGATCGCGCGGTCGATGTTGGGTTGCACGTCGGCGGGGGCCTTCGGGCGCGGCGCCTGTCCGGCGCCGAGCGGCGCGCAGCGCAGTTCGAGCGGCTCCCCGAAGACGTTCGCCAGCTCCTCGCGCACGATGGCGCGGTGCTCCGCGGCGTCCACGACGGCGCGGTGCAGGTCGTCCATCGCCAGCACGAGCGCGCCGCCCGCGAGCCCGACGAGGCGGCTTTCCTCGAGGAACGCCCCGAGCATGCGCTTGCGGCCGTTGACGGCGGTGATCGTCATCTTCCAGCGGGTCTCGGTCGCGGCGTCGAGCTCGGCCGGCTCGTCGGCCGACGCCACCGTCGTCGCGCCCGGGACGGCCGCCGGGGCGGCCGCGGCCGAGGCGGTCGGAGGCGACCAGCCGCCCGCTGACGGCGTGGGCGGCGCCGGCGCGCTCGCGCGCGGCGCGGAGCCGGAAGCC
>CAZUEM010000263.1:0-3700 GCA_964619155.1 uncultured bacterium | reverse complement strand
GCGAGCCCGCCGGCGGCTGACGCCGCCGCGCGGGCGCGGCTATACTCCCGCGTCCATTCGAACACTCCCGACACGGAAGGGTGCCATGACGAACACCACGACCCCGAAGGAAGGCCAGGAGCGCGTGCGCATCTCGTGCCCCGGCTGCGGACGTCACGACTGGGTGACCTGGCCGGCCGGCCAGGACGCGTACCACTGGAAGTGCTTCAACTGCCTCAAGGAGTTCGACCTCCATCGGGGCGGCAAGCACTGATTCGCCCGCCGGCCGCGCGCGGGAAGGACCGGCCCACGTGACCGAACCCATCGCCGCCACGCGGCTGCGCGTGGCCGAGCGCTTCCTCTCGCTCCAGGGCGAGGGGCCGACCGCAGGCACGCCCGCGCACTTCCTCCGCCTGCAGGGCTGCGACGTCGGCTGCCGCTGGTGCGACAGCAAGTACACGTGGGACGGCGGCGGCGGCGAGGAGCTACCGCTCGGCGCGGCGCTCGCGGGTCTGCGCGAACTGGGCGAGGCGCCGCTGCTCGTCGTGACGGGCGGCGAGCCGCTCGGGCGCGCGGGGGTGCGCGAACTGCTCGCGGCCGCGCTCGGCCTGTGGCCGCGCGTCGAGGTCGAGACCAGCGGGCTCGCCGCGCCGCCGCTCGCGCACGCGCGGCTCGCCTACAACTGCTCGCCCAAGCTGCCCTCGGCCACGGACCGCTGGGCCGCGACCTGGGAGCACGCGGCGGCGTTCGCGGCCGACCCGAACACCACGTTCAAGCTGGTGGTCGGGGACGACCCCGACACGGCCGACGCGCTGCGCCTCGTGGCCGCGCACGCGCTGCCGCGCGCGCGCGTCGTGCTCATGCCCGAGGGCCTCACCGACGCCGCGCTGCGCGCGCGCGCCGCCGCGCTCGCGGAGACCTGCAAGCGCGAGGGGCTGCGCTTCGGCATGCGGCTGCACGTGTGGCTGTGGGGCGCGCGGAGGGGCGTGTGAGCCGCGCCGTCGTGCTGCTCTCGGGCGGGCTCGACTCGGCGACCTGCCTCGCGTGGGCGGTCGCGCGCGGCTTCGAGTGCGCGACGCTGGCGTTCGACTACGGCCAGCGCCACCGGGTCGAGCTCGGGGCCGCCGCGCGCGTGGCCGCGGCGCTCGGCTCGCGCGACCACCGCGTCGTGCGCGTGGACCTCGCGGCGATCGGCGGCTCGGCGCTGACCGCCGACATCGCGGTGCCGCGCGACCGCGACGAGGCGGCCATGGCCGCCGGGATCCCGGTCACGTACGTGCCGGCGCGCAACACCGTCTTCCTCGCCGTCGCGCTCGGGCTCGCCGAGACGCTCGGCGCCGCCGACCTCGTCGCCGGCATGAACGCGGTGGACTACTCGGGCTACCCCGACTGCCGCCCGGAGTACGTGCGCGCGTTCGAGTCGCTCGCGAACCTGGCCACGAAGGCCGGCGTCGAGGGCGCTCGCTTCACGGTGCACGCGCCGTTGATGGAACTCGACAAGGCGGGCATCATCCGCCTCGGCGTCTCGCTGGGCGTGGACTACGCGCTCACGCACTCGTGCTACGATCCCGCGCCCGACGGACGCGCCTGCGGGGCCTGCGACTCGTGCCGGCTCCGCGCCCGGGGATTCCGGGAGGCCGGCGTCCCCGACCCCACGCGCTACGCGACACGACCCTGAGGACCTGCCTTCTTGCGCGTCGAACTGACCCGACGATTCCGCTTCGAGTCGGCCCACCGCCTGCCGATGGTGCCGCCCGACCACAAGTGTTCCCGCGTCCACGGCCACTCGTTCCGCATCGACGTCACGCTCGAGGGCGAGGTGGATCCCGCCATGGGCTGGCTCGTGGACTTCGGCGAGATCGCCGCGCGCGTCGATCCGGTGCTCCGCCAGGAGCTGGACCACCGGCTGCTGAACGACGTGCCCGGTCTCGAGAACCCGACCTCCGAGGTGCTGTGCGGCTGGCTCTGGAAGCGGCTCGAGCCGCTCGTGCCGCACCTCGCCGCCATCACGGTCCACGAGACGTGCACGGCCCGCTGCACGTACCGCGGCCCCCGCGGCTCGGCTCCGCCGGCCTTGTCCGCGACCTGACGCTCCGCCGGGAATAGCCGGCGCATCCAGAGCGTGGAATGAACGAACGAGGGAAAACCCTCCCCGAATCCCACTCATCCGCCGCCCCCGGGCGGCCGAGACCTTGGGCGACCTTCGCCCACGGGAGCCCGTCATGAGCACGCATCGCGTCTTCGTCACCGGCGCCACCGGTTACCTCGGCAGCGCCATCGCCGCGCGCCTCGCGCGCGCCGGCCACGAAGTGTCCGGACTCACCCGCGACCTCTCCAGCGTCGCGACGCTCGAGGCCATGGGCGTCCGGCCGGTCGTCGGCGACCTCGCCGACGCCGAGAGCTGGATCGGCGTCCTGCAGAACTGCGACAGCGCCGTGCACGCCGCGTTCGACGCCAGCACCGGCGCCTCCGAGACCGACCACCACGCGCTCGAGGCGTTCCGCGTCGCGGCGCTCGACGGGCGGCTGCGCCGCGTCCTTTACACGAGCGGCATCTGGGTGCTCGGCCCGACCGGCGGGCAGGTGCTCGACGAGACCGCGCCCGCGAACCCGCTCGAGCTGGTGCAGTGGCGCGCGGCGCACGAGGAGGTCGCGCTCGAGCTGGCCGCGCACGAGGTCGCCACGATCATCCTGCGCCCCGGCATCGTCTACGGCGGCGGACGGGGCGTGATCGGCGCCTGGTTCGCCGAGGCCCAGCAGAAGCGGACCGTCACCTACGCCGGCGACGGCTCGCAGCACTGGCCGATGGTCCACCGCGAGGACGTCGCGGAGGCCTACGCGCTCGCGCTCGAGGACGGCGCGGGCGGCCAGCGCTACCTGCTGTGCGACGAGTCGCACTTCACGGTGAAGCAGCTCGCCGAGGCCGCCGCGGCGGCCGCCGGCGCGACCGCCGCCGGGAAGCCCGACGACGACGTCGTGAAGGCGTGGGGCCTGTTCGGCAAGGCGCTGCTCAACGACGCGATGGTGACGTCGGCCCGCGCCCGCCGCGAGCTGGGATGGGTGCCGCGGCACACGTCGTTCGTGAACGAGGCGCCGGCGCTCTGGCGCGAGTGGACGGAGGCGCGCGCGGCCACGGTTTCCTGAGGACCGCAGCGAGACATCGCGGCGCGACACCGCGGCAGGGGCCCGGCGAACCCGCCGGGCCCTTCGCGTTCCCGGCGCCGTTCCTCCCGCGGCCGGCCGGGCCGCCGGCGCTCCGCCTTTTCGTGGCGGTGCGCGCGCCGCCGAGGGTAGGCTGCGCGGCGCATGAGTCCCCGTTCCCTCGTCCGCCCGCTCGCGATCGCGGCCGCCGCGCTGTTCGCGCTGATCCTGCTCGCGTCCCTCGTCGCGAAGCCCTTCGCCGCCTCGCGCCTGCGCGCGCTCGCGCGCGAGCGCGGCCTCGAACTCGCGTGGTCGCGCTTCGACCTCGGCTGGCCCGCCCGCGCCGAACTGCGCGGCCTCGTCGTGCGGCGCGCGGCCGCCGGCGACACCCTGCTCGTCGCGGGCGCGGCGGCCGCGGAGCTGCGGCCCCTGCCCCTGCTGTTGCTGCGCGTGCGCCCGGCGCGGGTCTCGCTCGAGTCGGTCTCGGTGCGCCTGCCCGGTGCGCGGGTGGCCGACGCCGACACGCTCGCGCCGCCGGGCGAACGGGGCGGCCCTCGGGTCGCCGCGGCCGCGCGCCAGCG
>CAZUEM010000262.1:0-3752 GCA_964619155.1 uncultured bacterium | reverse complement strand
CCCCCTACCGGAGGAAGTCCCTTGCGTTCCGATCTCGACCGCCTCATGCGCGAGCGCGGGCTCGCCGGGCTCGTCGTCCTGGCGCACGACCGCTATTGCCCGCAGCTCTACTGGTGCACCGGGCAGAAGATCCACCACGGGCTCTACCTGCGGACGGCCGACGGCCGCTCGCACCTGACCGTGGACCCGATGGAGCGCGACCAGGCCGCGCTCTCGGGCGGCGAGTGGTCCACCTACGCGCAGCACGGCTTCCTCGCCATGCTGAAGAGCGCCGACTCGCAGGCCGACGCGTTCGCGAAGCTGATCGCCAAGATCGCGGGCGAGATGCAGATCGCGGGCCCGGTGGCGTTCGCGGGCGACGCGCCGCTCGGCTTCTCGTGGGCGATGCTCTCGGCGCTGCGCGAGGTGGCGCCGTCCGTCACCGTGGACGGCCGCCAGCCGGACGTGATCTACACCGCGATGGAGACCAAGGACGAAGGCGAGCTCGAGAAGATCCGCAAGTGCTCCCGCGGTGCGGTGGACGCGATGCAGCGCGTCGCGAAGTACCTCGGGGGTCTCAAGCCCGCGAACGGCGCGCTCACCGACGGCGTGAACGCCGTGGCCACGCTCGGCCACGTGCGCGCGCTCATCCACCGCACGTTCGCCGAGCACGGGCTGGCGGAGGACGGCGAGAGCATCGTCGCCATGGGCCGCGACTCGGGCGTGCCGCACAACCGCGGCAACGACGGCGAGGCGATCCGCACGGGCGAGACCATCATCGTGGACATCTTCCCGGGCGAGGCGGGCGGCGGCTACCACACCGACATGACGCGCACGTTCGTCGTCGGCCGTGCGAGCGACGCGGTGAAGAAGATGTACGCCGAGTGCAGGGACTCCTTCGACAGGGTCATGGCGGCGATGAAGGGCGGCCAGCCGTGCCGCTCGTACCAGGAGATGACCTGCGACATCCTCGAGGGCCACGGCCACGCGACGCTGCGCACCAACGCCAGCGCGACCGAGGGCTACGTGCACAGCCTCGGCCACGGCGTCGGGCTCGCGGTGCACGAGGGCCCGCGCCTCGGCGGGCCGCCGGCCAACACCGCCCTGCTCCAGCCCGGGCACGTGGTCTCGGTCGAGCCGGGCCTCTACTACCCCTCGCGCGGCATGGGCTGCCGGATCGAGGACCTCGTCGCCGTGCGCGCCGACGGCACGCTCGAGAACCTGACGCCCTGCTCGTACGAGCTCGAGGTGGGAAACCCCGCTTGAAGTCCGCGCCCTACGAAGTCCCCCGCCCGCCGCGCTGGGAGAACGCCGTCCTGGTCGGGCACGCCAGGCGCGACCGCGAGCACCTCGACCGCTCGATGGAGGAACTCGCGCTGCTCGCCGACACGGCGGGCGCGAAGGTGCTGGGCTCGCTCGTCCAGCGCCGCGGCGACCTGCACCCGGCGACCTTCATCGGCAAGGGCAAGCTCGAGGAGCTGAAGGAGCTGGCCGGTTCGGTGAAGGCCGAGATGGTGATCTTCGACGACGACCTCTCGCCCGCGCAGGTGCGGAACCTCGAGAAGGCGACGCAGTGCAAGGTCATCGACCGCTCCGAGCTGATCCTCGACATCTTCGCCCGCCGCGCGCGGACGCGGGAGTCGCGGCTGCAGGTCGAACTGGCGCAGCTCGAGTACACGCTGCCGCGCCTGATGGGCATGTGGAAGCACCTCGAGCGGCAGGCGGGCGGCATCGGCACGCGCGGCCCCGGCGAGACCCAGCTCGAGACCGACCGCCGCCTCGTGCGCGACCGGATCGCGAAGCTCAAGGAGGCGCTGCGCGCCGTCGAGCGCGAGCGCGAGACACAGCGTCACCGGCGCCGCCGCGAGTTCCGCGCCGCGCTGGTCGGCTACACCAACGCCGGCAAGAGCACGCTGTTCAACGCGCTCACCAAGAGCGACGTGTTCGTCGAGAACCGGCTGTTCGCGACGCTGGATTCGACGACGCGGCAGATGGTGAGCCGCGACCGCGAGGTGGTGCTGATGACCGACACGGTCGGGTTCATCCGCAAGCTGCCGCACCACCTGGTCGCCTCCTTCCACAGCACGCTCGTCGAGGCCATCGAGGCCGACGTGCTGTTGCACGTGACCGACGCGGCCGACGCCGATTTCCGCCGCCACCTGACCGCGGTGGACGAGGTGCTCGACAAGATCCTCGCCGAGCCGCGGCCGCCGCGGATCATGGTGTTCAACAAGTGCGACCGGCTCGAACCCGACGACGCCTCGGCGCTGCGGATCGAGTTCCCCGACTGCCACGTGGTCTCCGCCCGCACCGGCGAGGGCCTCGAGGCTCTGCGCGCCGAGCTGTTCCGCCGTTCGACGGAGCACCGCGCCGTGAGGGCCGGATGACCCCCAACATCGTCCTCGAGTTCTCCGCCGACTTCGCCGCGAGCCCCGAGCGCGTGTTCGCCGCGCTCACCGAGGGCCGCCACCTGGCGCGCTGGTTCTGCGACGCCTGCGAGAGCGACCCCGAGGAGAACGGCCGGCTCACCATGCGCTGGCACCGCGCGTACTCCTCGCCGTGGCCGTACGAGGCGACCTGGACGGTCGTGGACCCGCCGCGCAGGGCCGTGTGCCACGGCGGCCACCAGGGCTATCCCAACCGCGACGCCGGCACGATCACGTTTACGCTGGAGCCCGGCGATTCGGGCACGAAGCTGAAGGTGACCCACGAGATGGGCCACCCGGCGCTCTACTCGACTTTCGCCAAGGGCTACAGCGACGCGTGGCCGCGCGCACTGCGCCGCCTCGGCGAGTACCTGACCCCCAGAAGCCCGGAGATGGCATGACCGCCCCGACGCCGTTCGCGACCCGCACGATCCGCTTCGGCCACAGCCCCGACGCCGACGACGCCTACATGTTCTACGGCTTCCACACCGGCGAGGCCGTGATCGAGGGCTGCGCCGTCGAACACGTCCTGCAGGACATCCAGTCGCTCAACGTGCGCGCGATCGAGAAGGCCGACCTCGAGATCACGGCCTGCTCGGCGCACGCCTACGCGCACCTCGCCGACCGCTACGCCGTGCTGGCGTGCGGCGCGAGCTTCGGCTGGGGCTACGGGCCCGTGCTGGTCGCGAAGATGAAGCGCTCGCCCGAATCGCTGCGCGGCAAGCGCGTCGCCATCCCGGGCCCGCTCACGACCGCGGCGCTGCTCCTAAGGACCGAGGTGCCGGGCGTCGAGACGGTCGAGGTGATGTTCGACCGGATCCCCGAGGCCGTGCTCGCGGGCGAGGTCGAAGCCGGCGTGATCATCCACGAGAGCCAGCTCACCTACGAGGCCGAGGGCCTGCAGAAGGTGGTGGACTTCGGCGAGCTGTGGAAGGAGCGCGACGGCCTGCCCGTGCCGCTCGGCCTCGACGTCGTGCGCCGCGACCTCGGCCCCGATCTGATGAAGGCGTGCAGCGTCGGATTTCGCCGCAGCATCGAGGCCGCGTTCGCGCACGAGGAGGAGGCGATCCGCTACGCCCTCCAGTTCGGCCGCGGCCTCGACGTGCCGCAGGGCAAGAAGTTCGTGCACATGTACGTGAACGACCTCACCCTCGACATGGGCGAGCGCGGGCGGGCGGGGCTGGCGCTCCTCTACGAGCGCGCCGTCAGGGCGGGAGCCATCGCGAAGGCGCCGGACTTCACGGTGGTGTAGGGCGGCCCTGCGGGCCACCCGCCGGGCCCGCAAGCGGCGGTCGCCGGGGCCGCGACACCGTTCGACTAGCGGAAGGCGCGCTTCAGCGCTCCCCA
>CAZUEM010000261.1:0-3796 GCA_964619155.1 uncultured bacterium | reverse complement strand
GTGGACCCGCGCTTCTGCGCGCTCGGCGCGGGCGACCTGACGCTCGAGCAGGGCTCGCCGTGCGGGGCAGGGGGCGTCTACGGGCTCATCGGGGCGCTGCCGGAGGCGTGCCCGAACACGCTGGCCGCCGGGCCGGGCGCGCCCGCCGGCATCGCGTTCGCGGTGCGGCCGAGCGTCGCGCGGGGCGAAGTCGAGTTCGTGCCGCCGGCGACCGGCGGCGAGGGCGTCGTGGAGGTGTTCGACCTCGCGGGCCGGGTGCTGTGGCGCGCGCCGCTGGGTCCGGCGGCGGGCGCCGTGCGCTGGCGTGGCGAAGGCCGCGAGGGCCGCCTGCGCGCGGGGCTCTACTGGGCGCGGTTCACGCGCGGCGAGGAGCGTGTCGCGAGGAGGCTGGTGTGGCTCGAGTGAGGGCAGGTCCGCCCGGAAGCGGCTCCGCTACTCCCCGCTGACCGTCATCTCGCCGATCAGCAGCGTCGGGCAGGCGACCGAGGTGCGGAACTCGAGGTCGTTGCCGACCGCGGCGATGGACTGGAGCATGTCGAGCGAGCGGCCGGCCACGGTCACGCCCTCGACGGGATACACCTTCTCGCCGTTCTCGATCCACCAGCCCTGGGCCTGGAACGAGTAGTCGCCGGTCACGGGGTTGAAGCCGAAGGAGCCCGAGTCGTCGTACCAGAACCCGCGGTCCACCGAGCGCACGATGGCCTCGGGGCTCGGCTCGCCGGGCTCGACGAACAGGTTGTGGAACCCGATGCCCGGCGTGCTCGCGAAGCCGCGGATGCCGTTGCCGGTGAGCGGCCGGCCGGTGCGGCGCGAGTGGTAGTAGTCGTACGCGAACGCCGCGCACCGCCCGGCGTCCACCAGCACGTTGCGCCGCGTGCGCACGCCCTCGGCGTCGTAGGGCGAGCTGCCGATGCCGCGCGGCCGGGCGCCGTCGTCCACGAGCGTGAAGAGCGGCGAGGCGATGGTCTCGCCGAGCTTGTCGGTGAGCCACGACGAGCGCTTGAGCACGGCCTCGCCGGTGAACGCCTCGTACATCTCGGCGATCCACGAGGCGGCGATCTCGGGCGCCATCACGACCGGCACCCTCGCGGTCGGCACGCGCCGCGCGCCGAGCCGGCCGAGCGCGCGGGCCGCGGCCTCGCGGCCGAGCGCCTCCATGGGCGCGACGTCGGCGAGGTGGCGCTTCGTCATGCCGTAGACGCCGGTCTGCTGCCGGCCGCCGCCCTCGTCGGCGAGCGCGACGACCCACGCGCTGACCGCGGTGCCCTCCCAGGCGCGCGCGATGCCGCGCGAGTTGGCGATCGCGAACGCGCCGGCGCTGCTGGCGACCGTGGCGCCGTCGGTGCGCGTGATGCGCGGGTCGGCGCCGAGCGCGGCGCGTTCGAGCTCGAGCGCCATGGCGATCTTGCGCTCGGCGGACAACTCCAGCGCCGCGGGGTCGAAGGTCCCGAGGTCCGCGGTGGCGTCCTCGCCGGCCTCGGCCGGGTCCGGGACACCGTTCGCCTCGTCGGCGGTCGTGTAGCGCGCGAGCGCGACGGCGCGCCGCGCGAGGTCGTCGATGCCGGCGGGGGTGAGGTCGGTGCCCGAGCAGAAACCCACGGCGCCTTCCACGATCACGCGCACGCCGAGCCCGAGCGTGCCGCTCTGCTGCAGCTTCTCGATCCGCCCGCCGAGCACGCTCGCGGTGAACGCGCGCGAGCTTTCGAGGCAGGCGTCGGCGGCGCCGGCGCCCGCGGCCTTCGCGCGTTCGAGCGCGAGGGCCGCCAGGTCGAGCAGCCGCGCGGGCGGGGCGTGCGCGGCCGCGTGCGCGCCGCTCAACGCCGCGCCCCGAACGTGTAGGAAAGGCCGGCGGTCACCTGCACGCCGCTGGCGTCGATGGACGCCAGTTCGCCGTCGGTCATGCGCCGGAGCGAATCGTCCACGACCTCGGCGTCGCCGCCCGAGCGCGTGCGGTACTGCCCCTCGAGCTCGTCGAAGTTGCGGTAGATCCACGCCGCGCGCGCGACCAGCCAGGTCGCGCCGAACAGCGGACGGCGCCAGCCGACGTGCGGGCCGCCGGTGAACGACGCGGCGCTGAATGCGCCGCTCACGGTGGTGTTGAAGTCGGGGTCCGGGAACACGTAGACGCCGAACGACTCGGAGTAGTGCGCGAACGACAGGCCCGCCGAGCCGCCCAGCTCGAACCCGTACAGCCAGCGCGGCCGGTACGAGGCCGCGAGCCGCACGTCGATCGTGCTGAGCAGCGAGATGGCGTCCACCGCGCCGATGCTGTCGCCGGCCGAGAACGTGCGCGGGCGCTGGCGCTGCAGCTCGGTCACGACCCCGAGCCCGAGCGCGCCGCGGCGGTAGCCCAGCTCGAGCGCGAACGCCTGCGCGCGGTCGAAGCGGCGGAACGGCCCCGGAGCGTCGAAGACGTCCGCGGCGAACTCCTCGGCCCAGGCGATGTTCGCGTCCGGGTCGTCGAGCTGCTGCGAGGCGAACCCGCCGCGCAGCTCGACGAAGAACCCCGACGGCGCCGGCGAGTACGCGCCGCGCGGAACGGCGGCGGGCTTGGGGGCGTCTCCCGCGGCCTCCTGCCCGAGGGCGGCGGTGGCGAGCAGCGGGATCGCGAACAGGACGGCCGTGAGGGTCTTCATCGCGCGTGCCTCCGGGAGCCGCGTCAGACCGCGGTGCCTCCCACGGTGATGCCGGTGAAACGGACGGTCGGCTGGCCCACCCCGACCGGCTTCCACTGCCCGTCCTTGCCGCACGAGCCGGTGGTGCCGTCGATCCGCAGGTCGTTGCCGACGCCGTCGATCTTGAGCATGGCGTCGTTGCCGTTGCCGGTGAGCGTGGCGTTGCGCACCGGGTGCGTCAGGCGGCCCTTCTCGATCTGCCACGCCTCGGTGACCTGGAACGAGAAGTTGCCGTCGGCCGGGCTGACGGAGCCGCCGCCCAGCCGCTTGCAGTAAAGGCCCCGGTCCACCGACGCGATCAGCGCGTCGGGCGAATGCGGGCCCGGTTCGATGTACGTGTTGGTCATACGGCAGAGCGGCACGTCGCGGTACGACGCGCGGCGGCCGTTGCCGGTCGGGGCGTTGCCGGTGAGGGTCGCGTTCAGCCGGTCCCACAGGTAGCCGGTGAGCACGCCGTCCTCGACCAGCACGGTGCGCTGCGCGGGCGTGCCCTCGTCGTCCACGCGGAACGAGCCGCGCGAGTGCGGCACGAGTCCCGAGTCCACGATGGTGACGCCCTTCGCGGCCACCGCCTGGCCCTTCTGCGCCGCGCGGATGCTGCTGCCCTTGCGGATCGTGTCGCCTTCCATCGAGTGGCCGAAGCACTCGTGCACCATCACGCCGCCCCAGCCGTTGCAGACGACGACCGGGTACGAGCCGGCCTCGGGCTCGCTCGCCGAGAGCAGCAGCACCGCGCTGCCCGCGGCCTCGAGCGCGATGGCCTCGGGGGTGCGCTCGCCGTCGTAGTACGACGCGTCCACGCACCCGCCGCCGGCCGCGAAGCCCTCCTGGCGCTGGTCGCCCTCGAGCGCGAGCGCGCTGACGACGAGCCGCGAGAGGAACGTGCGGTCCTCGGCCCACAGCCCTTCGGTGTTGGCGACCACGAACGACTTGGCGCTGGTCGCCAGGTGCACGCTGACCTCGCGGATGCGCCCGTCGTGGCCGCGCGCGGCGGCGTCGGCGCGGCGCAGCAACTCGACGCGGCGCGCCTCGTCGAGCGCGAGCGGCGCCGGGTGCTCGAGCGAAAACGGCGCCGGCGCGTCCACGGCGCGGAACGCCCGCGGCGCGCCGCCGCCGCGGCC
>CAZUEM010000260.1:0-3845 GCA_964619155.1 uncultured bacterium | reverse complement strand
ACGCCGCGATCGAGGAAATCATCGTCAATGGGCCGCAGCGCGTCTTCGCGATCGCCGGCGGGCGCAAGCGGCTCACGGAGGTCGTCTTCGAGGACGACGAGCAACTGCTCGGCCTCATCCGCCGCGCCATCGGTCCCCTGGGACGGCGCCTCGACGAGACGAGCCCAATGGTCGATGCGCGGCTCGCCGATGGCTCACGCCTCAACGCCGTGATCGCGCCGCTCACCTCGGGCGGCACCCACGTCACGATCCGCAAGTTCCTGCTGCGCGCCCGCACGCTCGGGGACCTCGTCACGCTCGGCACGCTGACTCCCGAGGCCGCGGCCTTCCTCGAGGCGGCGGTGCGGGCCGGCCTCAACATGCTGATCTCGGGCGGCACCGGCAGCGGCAAGACCACCTGCCTCAACGCCCTCGGTTCGTCGATCTCGGGGCTCGACGAGCGTGTCGTGACCATCGAGGAGACCGCCGAGCTGCAGCTCGAACCGGTACTCCCCGACTGTGTCGCCCTGCAGGCACGCCTCGCGAACGTCGAGGGAGCCGGCGGGATCTCGATTCGCGCGCTCGTGAAGAACGCGCTGCGCATGCGGCCGACGCGCATCGTCGTGGGCGAGGTGCGCGGTCCCGAGGCGCTCGACATGCTCACGGCCATGAACTCGGGCCACGAGGGCTCGATGTGCACGATCCACGCGAACGGCCCGCGCGAAGCGCTGAGCAAGCTGCGCACGTACGCGCTGATGGCGGAGGAAGCGCTCCCCGCCCAGGCCGTGACCGAGATGATCGCCGAGGCGATCCAGCTCGTCGTGCACCTGCGCATGGACGCCTCCGGACGCCGGATCGTCTCCAGCATCTACGAGGTCACGGGCCTCGAGGGCGACGCTGTCGCCGGCAGCGAGCTCTTCGCGCTCGAGCACGGGCAACTCGGCTGGACCGGCATCCGTCCGCGCCGCGAGGCGCGTCTGCTCGCGGCGGGCTACGCCGGACCGGGACGGAGCGCCTGATGCACGCCGAACAGTCTCGATCCTGCGCTCCAAGCGACATCCAAGAACAAATCAGGTACGGCAGGACGTTCCCAGGAACAAATCAGGAACGTTTCAGGAAGGTCCGCCCCGAGGATGTGGGTGCGAGGAGCCGCCGATGCACATCCTCCTGAGCCTGACCTTCGCCTGCGGGCTGTTGCTCGTGTTCCTCTCGCTCACCGGGAGCCTCACCGGGAGCGGAGAGAGGCGGCCGGCCGGGGGAGCCGGGAGCGTGCTCGCGCGGCTCCTCGCACTGGTTGTCCCCGGCGGCAGCGGCAACGGCGGCAGGAGCGATGGCGAGTCCGGGAACTCCGCCCGGGACCATGCCCGCGACCTCGCCGCAGCAAGCCTCGCCGCCGCTGCCGTCGCGGGACTCGTGGCACAGGCGTTCTTCGGCTGGGCCGTCGTCACGGTCGCCGCGGCCGGCACGGGCCTGCTGCTCCCCTCCTGGTACTTCCGCCAGCGCGCCGAGCGCCGCCGGGCCGCGGTCGAGGAGGCGGTCGGCGAGGCGATCGAGGCACTCCGTGACGGGGTGCGGATCGGACTCAGCATCGAGGAGGCGATCCACGCACTCGCCCGCACCGGCCCACAGGCGCTGCGGGCCGACTTCCGCGAGCTCGAGCGCGACCTGCGGCTCGCCGGCTTCGAGGCCGCCATCGACCGGGCGCGCGAACGCGTGGCCGAGCCGCTCTTCGACACGCTCGCCGTCGCACTGCTCACCGCCTACCGCATCGGGGGACGCAACCTCGCCGCCGTGCTCGACGGACTGAGCCGCTCGGTGCGCGGCAGCGTCCAGGCCCGCCGCGAGGTGCGCGCGCAGCAGGCGCAGAACGTGCTCTCCGCGCGCGTGATCGCGGCACTCCCGCTCGTGCTGATCCTGATCATCCGCGGCACGAACCCGGGCTACCTCGAGGTCTTCTCCTCGCCCGGCGGCCAGGCGGTGCTCGCGCTCTGCCTGTTCTCGGTCGTCCTCGGGTACACCGCGATGCTGCGCGCGACCGCGCTCCCGGGCGACGGGCGGGTGCTGCGGTGACCGCGGCGTTGCTCCTGAGCGGCGCGCTCGGCGCGGGGCTCTGGCTGCTCGTGATGGCGCAGCCGCTCGGACGCCCGCGCCCGGAGCTCGCCGCGCGGCTGCGGCGGCTCTCGGCACAGGGACGGCTCGAACTCGAGGAGCGCGCGCAGGGCGCGGGGCCTGCGATGTTCAGCTCGAGCCTGCTCGAGCGCGTGCTGCGGCCCCTGCTCGACGACGCCGGCGACTGGACGGGCCGGATCCTCCGCCGCCTCGGCATCGAGACCGGCGACCTCGATCGCCGCCTCGCCCTCGGCTGGCCCGGCATGAGCGCGCCGCAGTTCCGCGGGCAGCAGCTCGCCACGGGCGCCGTCGTCTTCCTCGTCTTCCCCGCGATGAACCTGCTCGGCGTGCAGCCGCTCGGGGCCTGGCCGCTCTGGCTCTGGTGCGCGGGGTTCGTGCTCGGGTTCGCGGCGCCGAGCTGGCAGCTGAACGGGCGCCTGCGGCAGCGGCGGCTCGCCGTGCTGGCCGAGCTGCCCGTGACCCTCGACCTCTTCGTCATAGCCGCGAGCGCCGGGCTCTCACCCGAGCAGGCGCTCGTCGAGGCGGGGAGGCAGCTCGACGGGGTGCTCGGCCAGGAGCTGCGTGCGGTGGTGCGCGAGGCCGGCCTCGGCGCCGCGGGCTATGCAGACGGGCTCGCGTCACTGGCCGAACGCGAGGGCATCCCGGAGCTCCGCTCGCTCGCTGACGCCTGGCGGCTCGCGCACGCGCAGGGTCTGCCGCTCGCGCCGGCGATGCTCGCGCTCGCAGAGACCGTGCGCGACCGCAGGCGGGCGCGGCTCGTCGAAGAAGGCGGCAAGGCGGCCGTGCGGATGCTGTTCCCGGTCGCCCTCTTCATCTTCCCGGTGTTCCTGGTCGTGCTGCTCTACCCGGCAGGGGTCGAGCTGCTCGGCCTGGGCCGCTGAAGGACGTCGAGCTGGGACGCGCAGCGACTTGCGCGTAGAAGGAGGTGCGGGATGAGCAGGCAGCTGGCGAAGACTGTGAATCGTGCAAGTAGGGAGGAAACCGGAGCGGCGATGGTCGAGTACGCGATCGTCACCGCCGTGATCGCCGTGGCGGCTCTGACGGCGGCGCAGGCCGTGGGCACGGGCGTCGTCGGCGTCTTCAACGACATTGTCACGGCGCTCACGAGCCTCTGAGCCGCCCGCTGAGCGGCGGCGCGCCCTGGGCGACGAGCGCGGGCAGTCGACGGTCGAGCTGGCGCTCGTGCTGCCGGTGCTGCTCGTCGTGCTCATCGGAGCCGTGCAGTTCGCGCTCGTGCACCACGCGCGCAACGTCGCCAACACGGCGACGGCCGAGGGTGCGCGGCTCGCCGCCGGCGAGGGCCATTCGCTCGCCGAGGGCGCGCTGCGCACACGCGATGTGCTCGAGGCGGGACTGGGACCGACCGGCGCCGCGTTCGCGGTGAGCACCGAGGACTGGGGCGAATCCATCGTCGCCACGGCGAGCGGCGAATACCCGCTGTTCATCCCGTGGGTCACGGAGCTGGCGATCCCGATCGAGTCCCAGTCAGAGGTGCGGAGAGAGGGGTTCCGCAGTGGGCCGTAGCTTCTGGGCAGCGGCAGGGCCGGCAGGACGCAGAGTGCTTGCGGGCGAGCGCGGGAGCGCGCTGCTCGAGGCTGGACTCGTGCTGCCCGCGGTGCTCACGCTCGCGTTTGGCGTAGTCCTCTGCGGCCGGCTCGTCCAGGCGCAGATCGGCGTCCACGCTGCTGCGCGCGAGGCGAGCCGGACCGTGGCGGCGGCGCCGTCAGCCGCGGAAG
>CAZUEM010000259.1:0-3879 GCA_964619155.1 uncultured bacterium | reverse complement strand
GGCCGCGCCCGAGCCAGCGAACGCGAGCGCCGTCGCCGCGCCGCCCCAGCGCGGCCGCGACCGCGCGTGCTCCGCGAGCCGGCGCGAGCCCTCGGCGGGCGTGAGCCGGCCGGCGAGCACGTCGCGGCCGGTCGCGAGCACCTGCTCGAGGCGCTCGAGGTGCACCTCGCCGGGCTCGACCCGCAGCAGGCGCGTCTGCTGCCGCTCCTGCTCGCCGAACGCCGCGAAGATCGACGTGGGCGTCGTGAAGAACTGCCCGCGCAGCCCGAGGCGCGCCGACGCGCGCTCCATGCCCGCCTCGAGCCAGTGCGACGGGTGGCCGTGGGCGTGCAGCAGCCGCCCGAGGTCGAGGACGAACTCGATCGCGTCGCGCTCGCGTTCCGTGGCGTGCGGAGGGGTCACGGCCCGCATGCTGCGCACGCGTGCCCCGGGCCGCAAGCGGGGAGCGCCGGGGAGCCCGGCTGGCGGGCCGCGAAAGCGCCGGATTAGAATGCCGCCCGTTCCGGCGCGGGCGGCGTTCCGCGCGGCGCAACCGGCACGGCCCCGAGGCCCACGTGAGCGAGAAACTCTACTTCGGAAGACTGCAGGCGTCGGTCGCGGACGTCGTGGACGCCGGCGACCTCCTGCCCGAGTTCGAACTGGCCGCGATCTCGGTGCTCGAGGGCCAGGAGCGGCCCGGCGAGGAGCCCGCCGTGCGGCGGCGCCTGCGCGCCGAGGGCGTGCGTCCCACCGAGCACCGCGGCACGCTGCTGCTCGACCCGGGCGAACTGGAGCACTGCGCGTCCATCGGCCTGTTCGGCGGCAGCGACGAGCTGTTCGTCGGCACGGAGTGGGACGACGAGTTCGAGCCCTTCCCCGGGCGCGTGAGCGCCGAGGCGGCGGACTTCCGCGAGGGCGTGCCGCTCGGCCTCGAGGAGTGGATGCTCGACAGCGGCTGCGTGCTGGTCCTGGGCGACGGCGCGGCGCTCAACTACGCGACGACCAGCGCCGACGTGCACGAGAAGCTGAGCGCGCGCTTCAAGCCCGACCGCCGGTGAGCGCGCCCGGGGCGCACGCGCTCAACGCCGCGCGGCTGCTGCCGCTCGTGCTCGAGGGCCCCGCCGGGCCGCTCGAGGCGCTGCTGCAGGAGCGCGACGAGCACGACCACGACCTGACCGCGGTCGTCTGTCACCCGCACCCGCTCTACGGCGGCACCATGCACAACAAGGTGGCGCACCGCGCCGCCTCGACGCTGCACGCGCTCGGCGCCGCGGTGCTGCGCTTCAACTTCCGCGGCGTCGGCCACAGCGCCGGCGCGTTCGACCGTGGCGAGGGCGAGCTCGAGGACGCGCGCGCCGCGCTCGCGTACCTGCGCGCGCGCTACCCGAACGCGCGCCGCTGGGCGGCCGGCTTCTCGTTCGGCTCGTGGGTCGCCTCGCGCCTCGCGGCCTCGGAGCCCGACGTCGAGCGCCTCATCCTGATCGCCCCGCCCGTGCACACGCAGACGTTCGCGGAGATGCGGACGCTGGCGGCGCCCAAGCTGGTCGTGCAGGGCACCGGCGACGAGATCTGCCGGCCCGAGAACCTCGAGCGCGCGTGGCCGGAGTGGGCGGAGCCGAAGCGCCTCGTGCGCGTGCCCGGCGCCGGCCACTTCTTCGACCGCCAGCTCGGCGAGCTGGCCGACGCGATCCGCGAGGGGTTGCGGTAGGACCCGCCGCGCCGCCCGCCGCACCGCCCGCCGCGCGGGACCGTCAGCTCTCGGCCCTGAGCCCGCCGCCCTCGCGCGTGCGGGCGCGCTCGCCCGGCAGCGCGGGCTCGACGTGCACGACCACGTCGGTGAACGTGGGCCAGCACGCCCGCAGGCGCGCCTCGACGCGGTGGCCGAGCGCGTGCGCCTCGGCGATCGGCATGCGCGGGTCCACGAGCACGTGCAGGTCCACGTGCACGTCGTCGAGCGGCCCGCGGCTGCGCACGTTGTGCACCTCGAGCGCGCCCTCCTCGCGAAGCGCCTCCTGCTCGACCAGTCCCGGATCGACGCGGCGCTCGTCCGAGAGCGTCGAGAGCGTGCCCTGCAGGATGCCGAAGCCGGCCTTGAGCACGAGGCCGACGACCAGCGCGGCGGCGACCAGGTCGGCCCACGCCCAGCCCAGCTTCATCGCGCCGAAGCTGGCGAGCACGAGCAGCGTGGCGAGCACGTCGCTGCCGGTGTGCGCGGCGTCGGCCACCAGCATCTCGCTCTGCAGACGTTGCCCCGCCCGGCGCTCGTACACGGTGACGCCGAGGTTCACGGCCAGCGTGCCGAGCAGGACGGCGAAGCCGGCGCCCGTGATCGTGGGCGCCGCCGGGTGGCGCAGCCGCTCGATCGCGGCCTGCGCGATCTCCCAGCAGCCGAAGATCATCATCACGGCCACCGCGAGCGCGGCGAACGTCTCGTACTTGCGGTGCCCGTACGGGTGGTTCGCGTCGGGAGGCCGCGAGGCGACCATCACGGCCACGAGGCCGATGACGTTCGAGGCCCCGTCGAGCAGCGAGTGCAGGCCGTCGGCCTGGATGCCGAGCGCGCCGGAAACGCGCCCGTACCACAGCTTCGCGGCGGCGACCGCGAGGTTGAGGACGAGGATCGTGGCGAGGACGGCGCTGATCTCGCGCGTGCGTCGGGACGGGCGTTCGGCCATCGGGACGGTGGCTCCTCCGGAGCGCCGGAAGCTACTTCAGGTCAGGGCGCGGTCAAAGGCGGCGCCCGCACGGAAAGGGCCGCGCGCTGGTGACCCGCCGGAGGGCGCTCGTGCGCGGCGGGGCTGGCGGAGGGAGCGCGGCCCCACTATCGTTCGTCCCTGTTTCGAGACCCCGACAACCTGCGCGGCGTTCGCGCGAAGCGCGCCGCACCCGGTCCCCGCCGCGGGCCCGGTCGTTCCGCCATCGCCCCCGGAGTTCACGTGAAGCCCAATCGCTGGGCGGTCGCCGCCCTCGTCGTGATCGTGGCGCTCGGCGCCGCCTGGTTCGTGCGCGCTCGCTCGAAGCCGGCCGCCCCGAAGTACCGCACCGCCGCCGTCGAGCGCGGCGACCTGACCGCCACCGTCTCGGCCACCGGCACGGTGCGCCCCGTGGTGCAGGTCGAGGTCGGCAGCCAGGTGAGCGGCACGCTCGACCGCCTGTACGCGGACTACAACTCGCGCGTGAAGGCCGGCCAGGTGCTGTGCACGCTCGAGCCGTCGGCGTTCCGCGCCCGCCTCGCGCAGGCCGAGGCCTCGGTCGCGCGCGCCGAGGCGGCGCTCAAGGACGCGAACCGCCAGCTCGCCCGCTCGCGGGAGCTCGTCCGCGACAACTACATCTCGCAGGCGGACGTCGAGGCGGCCGAGGTCGCGGTCGAGCAGCGGCGCGCCGACCTCAAGCAGGCGCAGGCGCAGCTCCAGTCGGCGCAGGTGGACCTCGGGCACGCCACGATCCGCGCGCCGATCGACGGCGTGGTGATCTCGCGCTCGATCGACGTGGGGCAGACCGTCGCGGCCAGCCTGCAGGCGCCCAAGCTGTTCGTGATCGCGAACGACCTGACGCAGATGCAGGTCGAGACCCGCATCGACGAGGCCGACATCGGCCGCATCCGCCCGGGCCTCGACGTGACGTTCAACGTGGACGCGTACCCGGACCTGCCGTTCGCGGGCAAGGTCTCGCAGGTGCGCCTCGAGCCGATCACCGAGCAGAACGTCGTCACCTACACGACGGTGATCGCCACCCGCAACGACGCTCTGCAGCTGCGTCCCGGCATGACCGCGAACGTCACCGTGACCGTGGACACGCGCCGGGACGTGCTCAAGGTGCCGAACGCCGCGCTGCGGTTCCGGCCCGCGGGCGCGGGCGCGGGCCGGGGCGGAGCGGCGGGCGGCCGCGGCGGCGCAGGCG